>CBIGPF010000212.1:0-8546 GCA_966191535.1 uncultured Pseudomonas sp.
CGACCTTGCCAAGGTCGGGGTCGCGAGTTCGAGTCTCGTTTCCCGCTCCAGATTTTGATGATTCACCTTGAGTCATCCGTGTTATGGCTGAGTAGCAGAGTGGTTATGCACCGGATTGCAAATCCGTGAACGCCGGTTCGATTCCGACCTCAGCCTCCAATAGAAAAGCCCTGTAAATCGAAGATTTACAGGGCTTTTTCTTTAACTGCCCACTGCAGGGATTGCGAGCCTCAGCAACTTGCGCAGGGGGATGAGGGCTGTATATAGTCCAGCCCTTTCCGGGCTCTCAGGAGCTCGGCAACGCTGCAAAGCGCTACCGCCCGGATGGCGAAATCGGTAGACGCAGGAGACTTAAAATCTCTCGCCCTTTGGGCGTGCCGGTTCGAGTCCGGCTCCGGGCACCAACTTCTTTTCTCCGCGATCATTGCAAACTGCATGTCTGACTCGGGGAGCTCTCAATCAATAAAAAACCGGCCTTGGCCGGTTTTTTATTGCTCGCGATTCAGGCGCCGATATTGGCCATCGAACGCAGCTTCGCACCCGCCTTGACGATGCGACGCTGGCGCAATGGTTCGGTCTTCTCGTAGAAGTTGTGCAGCGGCACTTCTGCCTTGAAGTGATCTGCATCGTGCTCCTGCAGCGGGCCGAATTCGGTTGCCAGGTCGCGGCGAATGCGGCTCACCAGGCTGGTGAGCAGGGCTTTGTCACGCTGCTCCTCCTGGCGCACCACGCGGCAGGCAATATGTTCGCCCGCGTCCTTGCTCAGTGTCATGATCAGATTGCCGTCAGGTCGAGCGGTGAAGCTCACATCGAAGTCACAGAAGACCTGGCAGAGGTATTGGGCGGCAGGCAGGCGATCGATTGGCATGGTGTCGTCCTCGGCAATGAATGGGCGGTTCCTTCCCTTTCATTGCAGGGTGCATACCAATTCGATTCAAATAAAAAATCCTTTAAAATCAATTAGATAAAAATATATGTCGTTTCGCTTTCCGTGCAGCCTGCAAGGCCGGGTGTAATTCCCATGGCATTTTGCACGATGCTTTCAGTGCGGAAGAGGATGGCGTCGCGGTGAAGCGGCTTTTGCTTTGTGCGTGGGTCTCTGCAAACGGGCCCGGCGCAGCGGGACCCGCAGGATGGCCCACAGCGTAACGAGGGCCAGCAAAACCCAGCCGAGAATCATGAGCGTGACGAACGTGCCTGGATTCATATCGATATCCTCACCCCTCCCTAAGGGTAGTCCACCGCCATCGGTGCGCTGTCCTTTCGGTTGAGCGGCATTTCTCCCTCAAGGTTCCATCCAATGACTTGTCGGGCCGGCCGGCATCTGCTATCTGTATGTATATACAGTATTCGGAGCAGTGCCATGCAACAAGCCATTATGGAAGTCCGCGATGTGATGCAGCCTGCTGGCGCAGCGGCCGCCACGTCTTTCCATACCTACATAGTCCGAGCTTGTGGCGAAGGTATGACGGAGGCCGGTATTCATGACTGTGATCTGCTGCTGGTCGATCGCTCGGAGTTGGCCGCGCCTGGTGAAATAGTGGTGGCAGCGCTCAATGGCGAGGCACTGATCCGCCGCCTTGCCATTATCGATGGCTCGTTTGCACTGCAGGCGGCGAACGGACGCTATCCGACACTGAAAGTCGAAGAGGGTGACGAGCTCTCGATCTGGGGTGTGGTGCGTCAGCGGCTCTGCGGGAGCGATGTTGTGCAAGGGCATTGGGGGTAGGGCGGTCACGGATCGAGCGGGATGCTGACCATTTGCCAGCAACTTCGAGAACTAAATCAGGGTCTTGCTTGTCAGATACGCGTGTCCCCCGTTTGCAGGACCTCACAAGAGTCGTGCAGCTTGCAATCCGGGGCATTGTAAGGCGGACGCAGCCTGATTAGACTGCGCGCAACTCGCACCCCTGTCCCTTTCGAAGGACTCTCATGATCAAGAAATGTCTGTTTCCCGCCGCCGGCTACGGTACTCGCTTCCTCCCGGCCACCAAGGCCATGCCCAAGGAAATGTTGCCGGTGGTGAACAAGCCGCTGATCCAGTACGCCGTTGAAGAGGCGCTGGAAGCCGGGCTCGGCGAAATCGGTATCGTCACCGGCCGCGGCAAGCGCTCCCTCGAAGACCACTTCGACATCAGCTACGAGCTGGAGCACCAGATTCGCAACACCGACAAGGAAAAGTACCTGGTCGGTATTCGTCGACTGATCGACGAATGTACCTTCTCCTACACCCGTCAGGTTGAAATGAAAGGGCTAGGGCACGCTATCCTGACCGGCCGTCCGCTGATTGGTGACGAGCCCTTTGCCGTTGTGTTGGCGGATGACCTGTGCCTGAACCTTGAGGGTGACAGCGTGCTCAGGCAGATGGTCAAGCTGTACAACCAGTTCCGCTGCTCCATCGTGGCGATCCAGGAAGTGCCGCCGGAAGAGACCAACAAATATGGCGTGATCGCCGGCGAGATGATCCGCGACGACATCTACCGTGTGAACAATATGGTCGAGAAGCCGAAGCCCGAAGATGCGCCGTCGAACCTGGCGATCATTGGCCGCTACATCCTGACTCCGGATATCTTCGACCTGATCGAGCAGACCGAGCCGGGCAAGGGTGGTGAGATCCAGATCACCGACGCCCTGATGAAACAGGCTCAGGACGGTTGCGTGCTGGCCTACAAGTTCAAGGGCAAGCGTTTCGACTGCGGTAGCGCCGAGGGTTATATCGAGGCGACCAACTTCTGCTACGAACACCTCTACAAGACTGGCAAGGCCTGGTAATTCCGGACCTTTTCGTTCTTGGGGAAAGCCACCTTCGGGTGGCTTTTTCGTTTCCCGGTCTACATCGAGCGCGGAATCGGCATCGCTTCCGATCCCGGCCCGAGCGGCTGGCCATAGCTGAACTCGACGTAATTGCCGGCCGGGTCACGCAGGCCGCAGTAATAACCCACGGGGTAGGGTTCCTCTCGTGGCGCCCAGATCAGGCAGCCGGCGGCGTCGGCCTCCCTCGCGATACGGTCTACCTCGTCGTGAGAGTCGACGGCAAAACCTAAGTGGCTGTAGTCATCGCTGGCCAGGTGCCGTTCCTGGCCGCCGGGCATGATGACGAAGATGAAGCTGTGCTCCTTGCCCGGCTCCGCCATCCAGACGATGCGCGAGCCCTTGCCTTCGCGTTGGTGGATGACGTGCATGCCGCAGAAGCGTTCGTAGAAGTCGACGCAGGCGTCCAGGTCGGGCACGTGAAGGGCCAGATGGGTCAAAGTCGGGCGCATGGCAATACCTCCTTCAGGACCGGCAGATTGCAGGATAGGTCAGGCGCCATGAGGTATGCTGCCTGGCATATCCACGCGGAGATCCATGATGTCTTTCGATTTTGACCTGTTCGTCATCGGTGCGGGTTCCGGCGGTGTGCGTGCCGCACGTTTCGCTGCAGGCTTTGGCGCGAAGGTGGCCGTCGCGGAAAGCCGCTACCTGGGCGGCACCTGCGTCAACGTCGGTTGCGTGCCGAAGAAGCTGCTGGTGTACGGCGCGCACTATCACGAAGACTTCGAACAGGCCGCCGGATTTGGCTGGACCCTGGGCGAAGCGAAATTCGACTGGTCGACCCTGATCGCCAACAAGAACCGCGAAATCCACCGACTCAACGGCATCTACCGCAACCTGCTGGTGAACAGTGGTGTCACGCTGCTGGAAGGTCATGCCAAGCTGCAGGACGCGCACACGGTGGAGGTTGATGGGCAGCGCTTCAGCGCCAAGCACATTCTCATCGCCACCGGCGGCTGGCCGCAGGTGCCGGACATTCCCGGCAAGGAACACGCGATCACTTCCAACGAAGCCTTTTTCCTGAAGTCGCTACCGCGCCGGGTGTTGGTGGTTGGGGGTGGCTACATCGCCGTGGAATTCGCCGGGATCTTCCACGGCCTGGGCGCTCGAACCTCGTTGCTGTATCGCAAGGACCTGTTCCTGCGTGGCTTCGATCGCAGCGTGCGTGAGCACCTGCGTGATGAGTTGACCAGGAAGGGACTGGACCTGCAATTCAACAGCGACATCGCGCGCATCGACAAACAGGCCGACGGCACATTGGCCGCCACCCTCAAGGATGGTCGCGTGCTAGAGGCGGATTGCGTGTTCTATGCCACGGGACGCCGCCCGCAGCTGGATAACCTGGGCCTGGAAAACGTCCGTGTCGAGCTGGATGACCGCGGCTACGTGAAGGTGGATGGGTCTTATGGCACGAGTGAGCCGTCGATCCACGCCATCGGCGATGTGATCGGCCGGGTGCAACTGACTCCCGTGGCGCTGGCCGAAGGCATGGCACTATCGCGCAAGCTGTTCCACCCGGAGGAATACCGTCCGGTCGACTACAAGCTGATCCCTACCGCGGTATTCAGCCTGCCGAACATCGGTACCGTTGGCCTGACCGAGGACGAGGCGCGCAGCGCCGGGCACAAGGTGAAGGTCTTCGAAAGCCGATTCCGGCCGATGAAGCTGACCCTTACCGAAAGCCAGGAACGGACCCTGATGAAGCTGATCGTCGACGCCGACAGTGACAAGGTGCTGGGCTGCCACATGGTGGGCCCGGATGCAGGGGAGATGCTCCAGGGTATCGCCATTGCGTTGAAGGCCGGCGCGACCAAGCGGGTGTTCGACGAAACCATCGGCATCCACCCGACGGCGGCCGAAGAGTTCGTCACCATGCGCACGCCAGTCGGCGCCTGACGGTAACCGTAGAAGCGAAAAAGCCGGTGCAGATGTACCGGCTTTTTTGTGGGCGTCATGTCGGAGGAGAGTCCGTCAGTTGGCGCGCTCCAGCGAAGCGTGGCCGTCGTCCTGGCGCTGCGCATAACGCTGGGCGAGTACAGCGCAGACCATCAGCTGGATCTGGTGGAACAGCATCAGCGGCAGCAGGATCACACCGACGGTGCTGCTGGCGAACAGTACCGAGGCCATGGGCACGCCGGTGGCTAGGCTCTTCTTCGAGCCACAGAAGACAATGGTGATGCGGTCTTCCAGGGAGAAGCCCAGGTAGCGGCCCAGGAGGTTGGTGGCGATCAGCGCCAGGGCCAGCAGTACGCAACAGGCGACCACCAGGCCGGCCAGCGCGGGCAGCGGGATCTGGTGCCAGAGGCCCTGGATCACGGCGGCGCTGAAGGCGGTGTAGACCACCAGCAGGATCGAGCCCTGGTCGACGTACTTCAGCACCGGCTTGTTGCGTTCGACCCAGGCGCCGATCCAGGGACGCAGCAGTTGGCCGGCGACGAAGGGCACCAGCAGTTGCAGAGTGATCTTGCCGATGGCGTCGAGGGTCGACATGCCGGTATCGCCGTGGGCGCCGATCAGCAGTTGGACCAGCAGTGGGGTGAGGAATACGCCCATCAGGCTGGAGGCCGAGGCGCTGCAGATCGCGGCGGGCACGTTACCGCGCGCCAGCGAGGTGAAGGCGATGGACGACTGCACGGTAGCCGGCAAGGCGCAGAGATAGAGCATGCCCAGGTACAGATCCGGCGTCACCAGCGGCGACAGGACCGGCTTGAGTGTCATGCCGAGGATCGGGAAGAGGATGAAGGTGCAGGCGAATACCAGCAGATGCAGGCGCCAGTGGGTGGCGCCGGCGATGATTGCCTGGCGCGACAGCTTCGCGCCGTGGAGGAAGAACAGCAGCGCGATGCCCAGGTTGGTTATCCAGCCGAAGATCACAGCAGTGGTGCCTTCGCAGGGCAGCAGGCTGGCAACGGTCACGGTGGCGATCAGCGCCAGGGTGAAGTTGTCGGGGAGCAGGCGTGGGCGAGCCATGGGCACATCTCTCATCGTTGTTGTGTGTGAAAGACCGTAAGGGTCAGGTTCGCACTCTAAGCCCGAGGAGATGTGCCGGCTAGCGCCAGAAAGCCAGCTTATGTCGCTGAAAGGACAGTTTCAGAACCCTGCAAGTGCAGATCGACGGAGCAGATGCTGACCATGCCACGCATGCGCTGGGCGATTACCTCGGCGCGGTAGCGCGGCAGGGTGTTGACGCGCAGGGCAATGTCCAGCCATTCCTCTCGGCGCGAGGATTCGACCTCAGCCGGCACGTGGCCCTGGAGTGCGAACTGATTCAACAGTCGGCAGAGGATATCGGCATCGATCTCGGCGCGAATCAGGTAGCGCACATCGGCGGCCGCTTCGGTGGGAACCGGGCGGTCCTGTTGGTCCAGGGACAGTTCGACGAGATTGAGAGCGGGGAGCGTCATGACAGCAAGCCGATGCAGGGGAAGTGAGGAGTATTCTGCGGCCCAGGCAGGGGATTTATTTGCCCGTTTTTAGCCATGAAGCGGCTATGTGTGCATTAATGATTCCTTTGATTTATACAAGGCGAATTATTAATGCAAATTTCACTGGACGCCCATGACCGCAAAATCCTCGCCTTGCTGCAGGACGAGGCAACCCTTTCCACGGCAGAGATCGCCGAGCGTATCGGCCTGTCCCAGTCCCCGTGCTGGCGGCGGATTCAGCGTCTGAAGGAAGAGGGGGTGATCCGCAAGCAGGTGACTCTGCTGGATCGCAAGAAGATCGGCCTGAACACCCAGATATTCGCGCAGGTGAAGCTCAACGCCCACGGGCGCAATCACCTGACGGATTTCGCGCAGGCCATGGAGGCGTTTCCCGAGGTGCTGGAGTGTCACGTGCTGATGGGGGCCGTGGATTTCATGCTGCGTATCGTCACGGAGGATGTGGAGGCGTACGAGCGCTTCTTCTTCGAGCGATTGTCCCAGGTGCCGGGCGTGCAGGAGATCAACTCCATCGTGGCGCTCTCGGAGATCAAGTCCACGACCACACTGCCGCTGCCGCGCGGCTGAAGGGCGCCGGGGAGGCCGGCGCCCGGGCGATCAGACGCCGCCCAGATAATCCATCTTGCCGACTTCCACGCCGTTGTGGCGGAGGATGTCGTAGGCCGTAGTGATGTGGAAGTAGAAGTTCGGGTTGACGAAGCCCAGCAGGAAGTCCGAGCCCTTGAAGCTGACTTCGCGGGTACGCAGTTTCAGCTCGATGGTGCGATCTTCGGCGCCGTCGAACTGCTCGGGCTTGAGAGACTTGAGGAACTCGACGGTCTTGGCGATGCGTACCTGCAGATCGTCGAAGGTGGTTTCGTCATCGGCGTAGCTGGGTACTTCCACGCCGGCCAGGCGCGCGCCGGCTCCCTTGGCGGAGTCGGAGGCGATCTGTACCTGGCGCGCCAGGGCGAACATGTCCGGGGCGAGGCGGGCGTTGATCAGGACCGAAGGATCGATGGACTTGGCTTGGGCATGCTCGGCAGCCTTGGTGAGGATCACCGAGAGATTGCCAAGCATGCGAATGAAGACGGGAACGGAGGCCTGGTAGATCGAGAGGGACATGCTGCGTACTCCAGACAGATAGAGGTGGGCGCGTCACGGTGGACGGCTGTCGGAGTCTACTGCCGGCGTGTTCGGCTGTCGCCAGGCTTCAGCGTCTGGCTACCTTCGGTGCCGGGCAGCGGTCGGTCTCGATCGGGCCGACGTAGGGATTGCCCCAGCCCATCACGCAGCCAACCATCTGGTTGCGCTGGCGCTCCCAGGCTTCCACCGGGTACTGCTTGCTCCAGGCGGTGAACAGTTGGCGGTCCTGGTTCGAGAGCTTCAGGCCGTAGCGGTCGCTCATATAGAAGTAGGTGCGGGCGATCATGCCGCGAATCTGCGGGCGGGGCATGGCCTTGCGCGCCTTGAAGTCGACCACCATCGGGCAGGCGCCGTACTGCGACGGTTTCTGCTGCAGCCAGCCGAAGCTGAAGTTGTTCCGATCCCCGTTCACTTCGCCGATGCTCGGTACCAGGTTGTGCAGGTCCGCCTCTGCCTTCTGGTACACCCGATCATTGCGCGAGCAGTTCTTGCGCCCGCCGCTCTGCCAGCATTGGCGCTGATGGCCGATCACCCAGGCGGGGACGATATGTTCCCACTCGATGCGCGCTGCGCGGTTGGCATTCTTGCGCGGGGTGTAGCCGCAACTCTTCAGGTCGACCTTGGTGCCGCTGTAGCGGCAGCCACAGTAGAACTCCACCGACTGGCGGGCATATAGCTTGCGTCCGACCTTCTTGGCTTCCTCGAAGGTGCGCGGGGCGGCAGCGGAGGCGACGGTGGGGATGGCGAGGATCAGCAGCAGTGTCAGGCAGCGTCCAAACATGAGGCGTTCCTTACGAAAGTCGCTGCATCTTACTGATTGAGAAAGAAATGCCAATCGTGGCAATGGTATGGCAAGGGGTGGATCGCCCGGATGGATGCGTTGGTTGAACCGCCGCGCCTTGCGCCCGCTGGGAATGCATCGCAACAGGTCTCCGATACCTCTTGTGATGGTTTAGGGTTGCTTTCTATCTAATTGTTTTTAAAGGATAAAATATTCTACAAAAAGCTTTAAGAATCGAATCTATCCAGCTGTTTAAACGAGGAATGAGGCAGTCATGCAGGGCTGTGGGGGTATGCAGCATCTTGAGGGGATTATTTCTTATAGGTCACGTGATGAAATATCTTTAATTGATTGATATATAAGTGTTTATTGTTGATTTAAGC
>CBIGPF010000213.1:0-8524 GCA_966191535.1 uncultured Pseudomonas sp.
CGAAAGTCTTCCAGAAAAATACCCGCGCACTCCGAACGGCCCCGTTCAGGAGGCCTCGTTGAATTGGAGTTTCAGGGGTTGAGCGACATGGATGTCGCGAGAGCCGCGATGGGCCAGGGACGGCCCTTCGCGGCGGGCCCCTGAAACTTCAATTCAACGAGGGAATTTTTCGCCTAAGCGAAAAACCGGATGTCCGGGGCAAGACCTTTGCCTTCTTTGGGGGGGGCGGCCATCCGTCGTTTGCCAAAGAAGGTCGCCCGAGGGGGCGAAACAAGATGCCTGGGCGTACGCCGAAGCGGCGCAGAAACACCCAAGCCAACGCAGCAGACCTGCAACACCAGAGCAAGAGAAAGCGCCGGCCCGGCCGGCGGATCGCGGGCATGGCCCGCTCCTACAGTGGGCGCTGCCGACACGCCCGTCCAATACTCCCTACCCAGATCTGTCCGATATTCCGAAGCCAATGACCGGCGGCGCCCCGGCGTGGCTCCTAGACTGGCTCCATTCCCGCCAGCCGCCGGAACCACCCGCGGAGGACAGCATGAGTTACCTGATTTCCCTGGCCATCGGCATCGCCGTCGGCCTCGCCTACCACTTCCTCGACTTCCGCTCGCCAGCGCCGCCGCTGGTGGCGCTGGTCGGCCTGCTGGGCATGCAGATCGGCGAGAACGCCCTGCCACTGCTGACCCGCTGGATCCACTGAGTCCCCTCTACAACTGATTGCCAAGGACCCGTGCCATGAAAGCCCTGCAATTCGACCGCACCGGCGACCTCGCCGCCCTGAGCTTCACCGAGATCACCGACCCGGTGCCCGCCGCCGATGAAGTGCTGGTGGAAGTCCATGCTGCCGGCCTGAACCCCAGCGACGTGAAGAACGTCCTCGGCCGCTTCCCCTACACCACCCTGCCCCGCGTGCCTGGCCGCGACTTCGCCGGCACCGTGGTGAAAGGCCCTGCCGAGCTGCTGGGCAAGTCCGTCTGGGGCACTGGGCGCGGCCTGGGCTTCACTCGTAACGGCAGCCACGCCCAATTGATGAGCGTGCCGGTCGGCGGCGTGGCGCTGATGCCCGAGCGCATGAGCTTCGCCCAGGCGGCCAGCTGCGGTGTGCCCTTCACCACCGCCTGGGACGCACTGGAGCGCAGCCAGGTCGGCGCCGGCACCCGCCTGCTGGTGATCGGCTCCGGCGCCGTCGGTGCGGCGGCCATTTCCCTGGCCAAGGCCCGCGGCGCCCAGGTGCTGGGCGCGGTGCGCCGCGCCGAATCGCAGGTGGAGCTGCAGGCCCAGGGCGTGCAGAGCATCCTGCTGGGGTCGGCCGACACCCTGGCGGCGCAGGTGGAAGAACACTTTCCCGGCGGCGCCGAGGTGATCTTCGACACCACCGGTTTCTGGCTACCGGCCGCGGTTTCCGCCCTGGCGACCTTCGGACGTATCGCCATCATCGCCGCCCCCGTGGACGGGCACGTGCAACTGCCGGCCCTGGCGCTGTATCGCCGGGGCGGTTCGGTGGTGGGCGTGAATTCGCTGCTGTACGACACGGTGGCCTGCGCCGCGATGCTGCGTCAGTTCGGCCAGTGGTTCGACGACGGCCGGCTGCCGCTGCCCACCGGCCTGCGCGAAGTGCTGCTGAGCGAGGGCGTGCAGCGTTATCACGAGATCAACGAAGGCAGCAGCGAGAAGATCATTCTCGTGCCCTGAGGGTGATTTTGAAGTTGCCGGAGAGACCCTCTCCCCAGCCCTCTCCCTGAAGGGAGAGGGAGTGGATCGGCGCATTGGATAAAATTCTGCGTACGCCTTAAAGCCCGGTCAGGGGTATCAGGATGACTCCCCTGCTATCCGTCGATTGCGGACAGCCCCCTCTCCCTTCAGGGAGAGGGTTGGGGAGAGGGCAAAGCCTCGCGCCGATGAACAGGCGATACCTTGCCCCGCCTTACCCCGCGATCTGCATCGGCCCCCGCCGCACATCCCCCTGCACCTGTTCCAGCGCCAGGCACTGGTCGAGGAACATGCGCATGTAGCCGTAGCTCTTGCAGATCGCCTCGCGCAGCGCCAGGCAGCGCGGCATGGCGAGTTGCGGGCCGCACAGGGTGCAGATGATCTCCAGGGCTTCCCAGGGATGATCGTCGTCGTAACGGGCGTGCATCTTCAGCCAGCGCATGGCGTCCTTGCGGGTGCCGGCCGGCAGGGTGCGCTCGTAGGTGTCGGTGGAGCAGACCAGCGCCGACCAGTCGCCGGTGGCGCCTTCGATGGCGTAGTTGGTGGCCGCCATGGCCAGCGCCAGCTCTTCGGTCGCGCAGCTGTGCCAGCACCAGTGGCCGAGGGCGTGGAGTTCGGCGGGCACCAGCTGGGCCTTGAGTTCAGCCAGGGTGACACCGTAGGCCTCGGCCCAGCGTACCCAGTAGTCGGCATGGTTGAGCTCGACGCGGATATTGCGCATCAGCCAGCGCCGCGCCATGTCTTCGCCGGGGCTGCGACCGAACCGCGTCTTGAGCAGGTTGTGGGACATGTACAGGGGGAACTGCTCCACCACCTGCCAGCCACCGATGAGGAAGGCGCGCATGGTCTGGCGGCTCAGCTGGCCGTCACGCATTCGCGCGTAGAGGGGATGCTCGACGACCGCCAGGCGGCTGGTCTCGCATTCCTGCACCAGGCGCTGGGCCCAGTGCGGATAGCTGGAAAGCTCCTTGAGCGGCCCACTGCGAACAAAGGTGTCGTTCATCCAGGACTCCGTTGCTGGTCAATCCATGCAAGCACCGGTAAATCAGGCCTCAGGTTAGTCCTGTCTTGGCTGCGCGTCACCGTCCGGAGGTTGTGTCAGATGCTACGGCTGCGACGTGCGTCTCACGCAGGAAGCTGTCATTGAACGGTTGCGGCCGGGCCAGGCCGTAGCCCTGGGCGTAGTCGATACCGATTTCGCGCAGCACTTCGAGGATTTCCTGGGTTTCGACGAACTCCGCGACCGTGCGTTTGCCCATCACGTGGCCGATCTGGTTGATGACCTGGACCATGGCGCGGTCGATGGGGTCCTCGAGCATGTCCTTGATGAAGCTGCCGTCGATCTTCAGGTAGTCCACCGGCAGGTGCTTGAGGTACACGAAGGACGACATGCCGGCGCAGAAGTCATCCAGCGAGAAACGGTAGCCCAGCGACTTGAGTTCCTGGATGAAACGCGTGGCGTTGACCAGGTTGGCGATGGCGCTGGTCTCGGTGATCTCGAAGCACACGCTGGACGGCTCGATGCCGTAGCGCGGCTGGACCTCGCGGAGGAAATCGAGGAAGGTCTCGTCACCGATGGTCGCGCCGGAGAGGTTGATGGCGCAGGTGTGGATCGGTTCGTAACCACCGTCGGCGATGCGTTCGGCCAGGGTCCTGAAGGCGTTCTCGACCACCCAGCGGTCGATGTCCGGCATCAGCCCGTAGCGCTCGGCAGCGGGGATGAAGTTGATCGGCGCCACCAGCCGGCCGCACTCGTCGTTCAGGCGCAGCAGCAACTCGACGTGAGCCCCCTCCATGGCTCGTGGCTCGACCGGGAAGATCGACTGGGCATAGAGGCAGAAACGCTCTTCCTCCAGCGCCAGGCGGATGCGTTGCACCCAGGCCATCTCGCCGACGCGGTTGGACAGCTCGGTGTCGTCCGGGCGGAACACCTGGGCGCGGTTGCGACCCTTTTCCTTGGCCATGTAGCAGGCCATGTCCGCGCAGCGCAGGGCTTCCTCCACCGACACCAGCAGGGTGGAAATATGCACCACGCCGATGCTCACGGTGATGTTGAAGCCACGGCCTTCCCACATGAAGTGCAACGCCTGCACGGTCAGGCGGATGCGTTCGGCGATCTGCACCGCGAGATCGGCCGGGCAGTGTTCCAGGAGGATGCCGAACTCGTCGCCGCCCAGGCGCGCCAGGGTGTCGCCATCGCGCAGGCACTGCTGCAGCACGGAGCAGACCTGGCGCAGCAGCTCGTCGCCGGCGGCGTGGCCGCAGGTGTCGTTGACCAGCTTGAACTGGTCCAGGTCCAGGTACATCAGCGAATGCTGGCCGTGGGAATCCGCCGAGCTCTCCAGGGCCTGCTTCAGGCGGAATTCGAATTCGCGGCGGTTGGTCAGGCCGGTCAGCGCGTCGTGGGTGGCCTGCCAGGACAGGCTGGCCATGTATTGGCGCTCGCGGGTCATGTCGTGGAGCACCAGCACCACGCCGACCACCCGCCCCTCCGCATGAATCGGCGTCGCCACCAGCGTCACCGCGACGCTGGTGCCGTCCAGGCGCTGGATCATCTTGCTGGTTTCGCTGCCACCATCGACCTCGCCCCGCAGGATCTGCCCCACCAGAGGCAGGCCCTCGACCTGGGAGTTCTCGTCGAACACCCGCAGCAGCGAGCGCAGCGGCAGGCCGACGGCCATGGAGTTGTCCCAGCCGATCAAGCGTTCGGCGGCCGGGTTGAAGTAGGCGATGCATTCGTGCGCATCGAGGGTGACCACGCCATCACCGATAGCCGCCAGGGTCGTCTGCGCGCGCTCCCGTTCGGTGTCCAGGGCACTTTCGAAGGCGCGCTGCTGGTGCAGCAGCTTGCGGGTGCGCCAGACCGCCAGCAGGATCAGTGCCAGACCGGTCAGGCCGTTGACCACCAGCAGCACCCACATGATCATCCGCGACCCCTGCCCGAGCGCGGCGGAGAACGCCATGGCAGCCGGCGTGACCCCGTCGTTGATCGCCTGGATGCGGTCGTTCCAGTAGCTCAGGTCGCCGGGGCGCACGTCGTTCGCGCGAATCTTCGCGATCATCTCGTCGGAGAGTTCCTCCAACTGGTCGAGGTAGGCGTCGCCGATGATCCACATCCGCACCGCCTGGTCGAAGTAGCTGTACTCGTGGAAGTAGCGGTACAGCCAGATCAGCGCGCCGACATCGTCGGGATGGATGCCGCCCTGCAAGGCGCCGGCGCGTGCCAGTTCCAGGTCGGGCTGGCTGAGGTCGAGGGCAGCGCGGAACATGCGGTCGCCCTGGGGAATGGCAATGGCCGTGCGGTAGCGCTCGTAATCATCCTGGTCATGGCTCTGGCCATAGAGCTGCAGGTAATGAATGGCGTCCTTCTGGCCCTTGGACCAGAGGCTTTCGCCGCCGACGTAGGCGCGCACGCCGGAGAGGATAAAGAAGCTGCCACTGCCGATCAGCGTCTGTAGCAGGACCACGACCATGAACGGCCAGACCAGCTTCAGCAGACGCGTCGTACGCCGGGTCGGCAACAGTCCCATTGCATCCATAACCAGTTTCGACTTCCTTCTTTCAATGCCTGGCAGGCCACAGGGGGTGCAATAACGCCTCACCCCGGGACTTTTCTGTCAGGCCGCCCCTTCCTTAACTTCTAGCCGATCGCGGGAATTCCTCAAACCGTCTGGCATGAGCTGGGTAGGCCTTACGCCCACCGTCCGGCGGAAAAGTATGATTCCACAGCGTGAAATGCCATCCATCGCCGCCCGGCAGCCAAAAATACCAGCCGATTAGTGGCCTTGCGACAGCGAAGGCCATGTGCCATACCTCAGTCGATCGTGCAATCTGCAAAGTGCAATCTGCACGGCAGACAGTGCATTCCCAATCAATGGACGGAGCGGCCATGCCACGTCGGGATATGGACAGGCAGTACGACCGGCTGGTGGGCCTGACCTACGAGTGCGTACTCGACGAGGCGAACTGGCTGCCGCTGCTCACCGAGCTGATCTCTGCCAGCGGTCGCCAGCAGGGCGCCCTGCTGTTCTGGGACCAGACCGAGAGTGGCGCACTGGCCAGCGAGATCAACCTGTGCGACCCCGGCGCCATCGAGACCTACAACCGCGAGTTCTGCACCATCGACCCATCCAAGGGCTTCATGCTCCACCGCCCTGTCGGCCAGTGGTACCACGACCGCGAGGAATTCGGCCCGCAGCGCATGGCCCGGGACCCGTACTATCAGGAGTTCCAGCGGCCCAACGGGATGCACAACGTGTCCTGCCTCAAGCTCAACGAGCAAGCCAACTCGGGCGTCTACCTGTCGGTGCTGACCAGCCTCGGCGCACGCTATCCCGATCCGCTGGAGCAGACCCTGCTGGCCCGCTTGAGCCAGCACCTGATCCGTGCCGCGCAGATGTTCGGGCGTATCGACGACATGCGCCAGCAGTTGGCCCACCGTGACCTGCTGCTCGACCAGCACCCCACGCCGTTGTGGCTCCTCGAGGTGAACGCCCGCGTGCTCTACGCCAACCAGGCGGCGCGGCACCTGCTGGGGCTGCGAGCCGGGTTGTTCCAGGAAATCTTCGGCCGGCTGCACTGCCGCCGGCACGACGTGAAGCTCCAGGCCCTGGTCCGCCACGCCGCGCCGCGCACCGGCAAGGCCAGGGCCGGCTGGCTGCCGCTGGACGATGGCAGCGGGCAGGAACTGCTAGTCACGCCGGTCCCCGCCGAGGCGAGCTTCAACCAGCCGTTCCAGCGTCCGCTGGTGCTGCTGGCCTTGCTCGACGCGCACCGCCAGAGCCGCCTGCTCGGCGAACTGTTCGGCCTCACCCCGGCCGAACAGCGCCTGGGTGACCTGCTGGTTCGCGGGTTGACCCCCGAACAATGCGCCGACCAGCTCGGCACCTCGATCAACACGGTACGCAGCCAGCTGCGCGCGCTGTTCCGCAAGACCCACACCAGCCGCCAGGCCGAGCTGGTCAGCCTGCTGGTGAGGCTGGGGCAACGCTGAATTTTCGCGGCCGTCATTCATTCAGATGATGGCCCGGGGCCAACCGCCCCCTAAGGTGTTGAACGGATCACCGGCCGAGCCGGTGGCGCTTTCTTCTCACTGAGCGGTATCCCAGGTGAACGGCATGGACAACGGCACCCAGCAGCATCCGGACTCACTCACCGAAGCCATCGAGCAACTCGAACAGCAGCTGCGTCACCTCCGGGATGACGAAACCGACCTGCTGGCGCTCGCCAGCGGCACCGCGGTGCCGGCGGAAGCCCCGCGCGTGGTGCCCTTCCCCCGGCGCCGCGAACGGCCGATGGGCGAAGGCGCCGGCAATGCCGTGCTGATGGACTACCTCTACGGCATCGACAGCACCATGCGCTCGCTGCTGCCCGACGGCCCCACCGAGGAACTGTTCCGCTACGCCAGCTCCGCCCCCGCGTCGCGCGCACTGCGCTCGCGCCGCCAGTTGCTGGCGCGGGAGATCGACCGCTGCTGCGACCAGCTCAGCGGCCAGGCGCGCATCCTCTGCGTGGGCTGCGGACACCTGCGCGAGGTCGAGCTCGCACGCTCGCTGCGCCACGGCCACTTCCGCCAGTTCACCGCGCTGGATGCCCAGGCACTGTCACTGCAGACGGTGGAGGCCAGCTACGCCGCGCTCGGCGTCCGGACGCAGCACTGCACCCTGGACGACCTGTTCTATGGACGCCAGGACCTCAGCCATTTCGACCTGATCTACTCGCCGGGCCTGTATGAGGTACTGGACGACCATGACGCCCGCGACCTGACCCGCAACCTGTTCGCCCGCCTGCTCCCCGGCGGGCGCCTGCTGATGGGCAACTTCCTGCCTGGCGTGCCGGACATCGCCTACCTCGAAGGCCTGCTGGACTGGCGCCCGCACTACCGCAGCGACGCCTCGCTGCTCGACCTGCTGCTGGGCATCCCCTACAACGACATCGGCAGCGCGCGGGTCTTCCACGACCTGGGCAATTGCGTGGCCTTCCTCGAAGTCACCCGCTACGGCTGATCAACCCTGCTGCAGGTGACCGTACAGGCGGGCGTAAAGTCCGCCTTCGGCGATCAGTTGCTGGTGGTCACCGTCCTCGGCGATGCGTCCGCCATCGAACACCAGCACACGGTCGGCCTGCTTCACCGCGGACAGGCGGTGGGCAATGATCAGCGTGGTGCGGCCCTCGAGGAAACGCTCCAGCGCCTGGTGCAGGGCGTATTCGGTGGCTGCGTCGAGAGCAGAGGTCGCCTCGTCGAGGACCACCACCTTCGGTTCGGCGAGCACCATGCGGGCAATCGCCAGGCGCTGCCGCTGGCCGCCGGAGAGGCGCACGCCGGAACGTCCGACCACGCTGTCCAGCCCTTGCGGCAAGGCGCGGATGGTGCCCGCCAGCTGCGCCACGTCCAGCGCGCGCCAGCAGGCTTCGTCATCACGCTCGCGGCCCATGGTCAGGTTGGCGCGCACCGTGTCGTTGAACAGCGCCGGATGCTGCAGCACCACCGCGACATGCTCACGCACGCAGTCCAGGCCGATCTCCTCCAGCGCCGCGCCGCCATAGCGGATGCTGCCGGATTGCGGCTGGTAGAGCCCCAGCAGCAACTGCACCAGGGTGCTCTTGCCGCCACCACTGGCCCCGACGATGGCCACCTTCTCGCCGGGGGCGATGTCCAGGTCGAGGCCATCCAGCACCCGTTCGTCGCGGTAGGCAAAGCTCAGGTCGCGCACCTGGATGCCAACGCTGGTGTGCCCGACGAACGGGTCGCGGCGATGTTCGTAGTGTGGCTCGTCAGAACGCGCCAGCAGCTCGTTGATGCGGGCCAGCGCAC
>CBIGPF010000214.1:0-8461 GCA_966191535.1 uncultured Pseudomonas sp.
GGCGGTCAAAATTACCACTATCCTTCCAGCGAACCAGAACCGAACCCGCCCCACCACACTGCGCTTGACCTTTGATACGAAAAAATCCAGCACGTTAGATTGCAGGCGACTTAGTTAACCGAAACGCACCGCAATGTCGGATAAATACATAATTAACGTGGGATTATTCTGGATATACCAACTTTCAAAAATTGCGAACTTAGCTCTAATTTCCATTCCACCCACAGCAAAAGCAGCACTGGACAATGCCACAAAAACCTGTTTCGCAATAGGGTTCGCACGGCCAATTCCAAACCATCTCCATTGGCCAGAAGCAATACCAAGACAACTTGCGCGCAGCCAGCACTTGGTATTTATCTAAAATCTCTTCTGGTAAACAAAAAATGAGTTCCGAATTCTCTTCAAGTCTCCCTCAAGCTAGCAACACCGGCTCGCTGCAATCAGAGCAGCAGCTGGCTGCGACAACAGCAACAGCTCCGTACGTTAGCATTACCCATGCGTATGACAACGCAGGTGATATTGTCGGAGATTTCAACAGCGGTGCGACAGTGGATGACACTACGCCGACACTGTATGGCCAGACCACTCCCAATGGCCTCGTTAGAATCTATGTAGATAATTTCGCAAAGGGCTATGTCACGGCCGACGCCTCGGGGAACTGGAGCTTCACGCTGAGCACGCTGAGCTCCGGCTCGCACACGATCAGGGCCGAGTTGCTGAACAGCTGGGCGAAGGTCGCCACCAGCGAGAACTTCATTATCAACATCGGGGTTGCAGCCCCCGTCATTACCTCGATGGTGGATGACGTAGGCTTGGCGACAGGCAACCTGACTCAGAACGACTGGACCGACGACGCACGCCCGGAAATGACGGGAAAAGCGATCGCGGGCCATCTGGTGAAGATCTACGACGGCACCACACTGATAGGCAGCACGGTGGCCGATGCATCAGGCATCTGGCGCTTCACGCCTGCGTCCGACCTGAGCGTAGGAACACATAATCTGGTTGCCCAGTCCCAGACTGCGCAAGGCAATGTGAGCGCCATGAGCGCCCCATGGGCTGTCACCGTTGTCGCTCCTCCAAGCATCACCCATGGTTACGACGATGCGGGCGGCATCGTCGGCAACTTCACGAGCGGTGCGACGGTGGATGACGCCAGCCCGGCGCTGCACGGCCGAGCTGCTCCAGGTAGTTTGGTGAAGATCTACGTCGACAATATCTGGCAAGGCAATGCCACAGCTGACGCCACAGGGAATTGGAGCTACCAACTGAATGGGCTAAGCGATGGCAAGCACACCATCGCGGCTGAGCTCATGAATGGCTCAAAACTGGTGAGCAAGAGCGGCGATTTCGTCATTCTGGTCGATACCACCGCGCCGGATGCCCCGACGCTCAACACCCTGCCGAGCGCGACCAGCGAAAACCCGGTGCTCGGCGGCACCGGCACGGCCGGCGAGACCATCATCATTCGTGACAACGGCCGCGAAATCGGCACCGCCATCGTCGGCGGCAACGGCACCTGGTCCTTTATCCCGAACCCGGCCCTGAGCGAAGGCAAGCACAGTCTCACCGCGGAAGCCAAGGATGCCGCAGGCAACGTATCCGCACCGTCGGCGCCGGGTGTTGTCCTGATCGATACCACCGCACCGGATGCTCCTACTCTCAACACCCTGCCGGGCGCGACCAACGAAAACCCGGTCCTGGGCGGTACCGGCACGGCCGGCGAGACCATCATCATCCGCGACAACGGCCGCGAAATCGGCACGGCCGTCGTCGGTGGCAACGGCACCTGGTCCTTTACCCCGACCCCAGCCCTGAGCGAAGGCAAGCACAGCCTGACCGCGGAAGCTGTGGATGCCGCAGGCAACGTATCCAAACCCTCGGCGCCGGGTGTAGTTCTGATCGATACCACCGCGCCAGATGCTCCGACCCTCAACGCCCTCCCAGGCATGACCAACGAAAACCCGATTCTGAGCGGCACCGGCACAGCCGGCGAGACCATCGTCATCCGCGACAACGGCCGCGAAATCGGCACCGCCGTCGTCGGAGGTAACGGCACCTGGTCCTTCACTCCGAACCCGGCCCTGAGCGAAGGCGAGCACCGCCTCACCGCGGAAGCGGTAGATGCCGCAGGCAACGTTTCCCAGCCTTCGGCACCCGGTGTCGTCGTGATCGATACCTCAGCACCAGATACCCCGACGCTCAACACGCTTCCGGGCGCGACCAATGAAAACCCGATTCTGAGCGGCACTGGCAAGCCGGGCGAGACCATCGTCATCCGCGACAACGGCCGCGAAATCGGCACCGCCATCGTCGGCGGCAACGGCACCTGGTCCTTCACGCCGAAACCGGCCCTGAGCGAAGGCGAGCACCGCCTGACCGTGGAAGCCGTGGATGCCGCAGGCAACGTCTCCCAGCCCTCAGCGCCAGGAGTCGTGCTTATCGATACCATCCCACCGGATACTCCGACCCTCAGTGCCTTGCCAGGAGCGACCAACCAGAACCCGATTCTGAGCGGCACTGGCACGCAGGGCGAGACCATCATCATCCGTGACAATGGTCGCGAAATCGGCACCGCCATCGTCGGCGGCAACGGCACCTGGTCCTTCACTCCGACCCCGGCCCTGAGCGAAGGCGAGCACCGCCTGACCGTGGAAGCCGTAGATGCCGCAGGCAACGTCTCCAAGCCCTCCGCACCGGGTGTCGTCCTGATCGATACCACCGCACCGGATGCTCCAACCCTCAATGCCCTCCCGGGCGCAACCAACCAGAACCCGCCGCTGAGCGGAACTGGCACGGCCGGCGAAACCATCGTCATCCGTGACAACGGCAGCAAAATCGGTACCGCCGTCGTCGGTGGAAACGGCACCTGGTCCTTTATACCGAACCCTGCCCTGAGCGAAGGCAAGCACAGCCTGACTGCAGAAGCAGTGGATGCCGCAGGCAACGTTTCCAAACCGTCTGCACCTGGAATCGTCCTGATCGATACCACGCCACCGGACCAGCCGGTACTGAGCCTGGTCGACGCAACAAACAACACCACACCGCCGCTGGCGGGCAGCGGGCTGCATGCGGGCGAGCGAGTGATCATCTACGACAACGGCGTTGAGATCGGCTTCACCACGGTCGGTACAGGCGGTAACTGGTCGTTCACCCCCACCGAACCAATGAGTGAAGGCGAGCATTCCATCACCATCGTGGCAGTGGATCAGGCTGGCAATGCCTCGATACCGTCAGAACCGGAGATAGTCCTCATCGACATCACGCCACCGGATCGGCCGATACTGACGGTCGTTAGCGCGACCACCGACACCACACCCACGCTGACTGGCGGCGGCCTACAACCGGGTGAGCGTGTGATCATCCGAGATAGTGGTATCCAGATCGGCAGGGTCGTCGCGGACCACAACGGCAACTGGTCGTTTACGCCGACCAATCCGATGGCTGAAGGTAACCACACCTTCACCATTGTGGTTCTGGATGCCGCTGGCAATGCCTCTGTGCCATCCGAGCCGGGCGTAATGCTGATAGACACCATTGCACCGACCCAACGCACAACGGTCACCTTCATGACCAAGGACACGGGTTTCAGCCAATCGGACCTGACGACCAACGACGGCAGTGCCGGACGCCTGATGCAGGGAACCCTCAGCTCGGCTCTATCCTGGCATGAGCGACTTCAGGTTTCGACGGATGGCGGCAGCACCTGGGTGGATGCGGTGGTAAATGGCACCGACTGGGCCGCTCAGGACAACCATGCCCATGACACAAGCTGGACGATTCAGACTCGCGTGGTCGATATGGCTGGCAATGTGGGCGTCACCGACTCCCATGCAGTCACGTTGGCAGCCTCAGCGCCCGCCGCGCCGAAATCGTTGTCGATTAATGATAATTTGGTAAAGATCAACTTACAGGGCTCCGTAGCTGGCGACAAAGTGCTGCTGGTTTGCGATCAGCAACGTGTCGAATATGTGCTGCGTGGTTCAGATATCGCCGATGGAAATGTGACGATCACTCTGCCTTACAGGGTGATCACTGCTTATGCTGCTATTGAAAGCAAAGACGGTAGCATTTCCACCTTCACCCATGCTCCGCAAGTGCGAGTATTTGATAATATCTATACAGGCGGATATGGATCTTATCAATTCACTGAGACTCAAATTGCTATTGGCAAGATAACGGCCACTCCTGGGCTGGCCGCAATGAACAGATACCCCGATGGCCCGGGAGGTAGTATTAGCGGGCTAGTTATTGGTAACGTTGGAAGCAACAACGGCGTGGTTCAGATTGACTTCAAGTATGAAGTCAAAACTCTGGACATAAGCTTATACAGTGCCCAGTTAGGCAAGGTACGGTTCCAGTTCTACGATACGAACGGTAAACTCTTGGCTGACCTGACCAATAATAACGGAAATGTCGCCACCATAAACTTCAAGGCGGGTACCGGCGCGCCAGCGGCTTATATGAAAATTGTGGTAACAGACGAGAGCGACGGTTTCAGTATAGCACAAATGATCGCTGATTTCGTGCCGGTAGTGCATGATCCCAATACTCACGAAATCGTTAAAAGCTTCAGTTACGTGGGTAATGCAGCCGCCGACACGTTCGTTGTAGAGGACACCTCAGTATTCACCGGATTCACCGGCTCGATAGAGGGTGGCAAAGGAACGGATATCCTGAAGTTGACGGGCGCCGGGCAACTCCTGGATCTTTCGGGGCTGGGCAACAAGATGAACTCGGTCGAAGTGATCGACATTACCGGCACGGGTAACAACACGCTCAAGCTGTCGTTGAGTGATGTGCTGGGCCAAGGCAGCATGGACCTGTTCCACGCCAGTGGTGATGTGCAGATGATGGTCAAGGGCAATGCGGGCGATACCGTCATGCTGGACGACATATTGTCCAACGGCATCACGCCCGGTGCCTGGAGCACTGGCAGCATGGTCAAGGTGGAGGGTGTCAATTACGTCAGCTACCAGTACTCCACGATGGATGCAGAGCTGCTGGTACAGCAGGGAGTGCACGTCAACCTGGTTTGATGGCAAGCACTGCCCCTGAGGATGTTTCGGGCTGGTTCGCCAGCCCGGTACTTCTTGAACGGATGAAAATGAGCGCCTCGAGCGCCCATTTTTTGGTGTGATACGGCCAGCTTAGTAACGGCCCGAGCCAATTTCCTACCGGCGCGTCTTCACCAAGCACTTATCAAATTCAAAGCATTGAAGTTCCGATCCAGTATTTCCTGCCTGCTTACAGCCAAACTCCCAAACTACTCCGAGGGTCAAAAGACCGGGAGTGCCCTTGCCTGCAACGTTCATGCAACACGAGCGATGCAAGCAGTAACTTTACGGGGCCAAACCACCTTTTTTAACGCGCAGCATCCGGAACAACGAGGCTCACGCGAATCTCAGTACCAACACCCAGGCGACTTTCAGCAGAGATGGTCCCGCCCATCAACGAGACCAGGCTCTTGCACAGGGCCAATCCCAAGCTCGATCTGCCTTGACCTATGCGAGTGCCATCCATGTCATAGGAGAAGGGCTCGAAGAGATTCCGTTGGTCCGACTCGGAAATACCAACTCCGGTATCAATCACCTCCAACTGCATCTCGACCAATCCCTTGCCCTGTCCCCTGGCGCTAAGCCGGACAAGAACGGAGCCTTCGTCGGTGTAGCTGACCGCATTGTCCAGCAGGATCTGGATAATTTGCTCCAGGCACCGAGAATCACACCAGACGTTCGCCTGAAGTGCCAGGTCGAAGTTGGAGTTCAATTCCAGTCCCTTTGATCTGGCCTTCTCACTGACAGCGTCCAACTGCTGTGCAACCAGCTCCCGCAGATCGACTTCCTGCTTGATGAGCTGCACGCGTCCGGCCTTCGCGCGGCAGAGCAGCTGCACATCATCCAGGACGCGCAGAAGATTCGAGGATACTGATCGGGCGACCAGCAGAGGCTTATTGAGTGGGTCGGACTCGGACTGACTCAGCCTCAGATTGATCATTGCAATGATATTTTGAAGGGGCCCCTGGATTTCTTCCGCGATGCCTCTGAGGTATTCGGTCTTGCCCTGGCTGATCACTTCAATTCGGGCATTGGTATTACGCAGGCTCCTCACCACATCATCCTGATCGGTGATATTGATTGATCCGCAGACAGCGCCGATCAATGTTCCATTCTTATCCCGATAGGGTTTTCCCCAGTGGCGAAGTACGCAACGCCCCTGCTTCAACCTCACCTCTACATCTATTTCAAACGCCTCACCTTCCGTGATGGCAGCGACCAGGTTGTTCTTCAGCAGTTCGGCTTCGTTAGGGTCAAGAAACTCTCCCATTTCCCCAACCCGTTTGCCGATAATCCCCTCCATCGGTACACCCAGAAAGTCCACCGCGGCCTGATTACAGAACAGAACGCGAGTATCGAGCGAACGAAGGGAGACCGGGTAGGGAATCCCATCGATTATGTGCCGGAGAAGCGACAGTTCTTTCTGCTGCTCCTCGTCAAACTCGATCTGTGCGACCTCTGCCTTGGTGCTCTCGCCTTCGATCAGATCATGCCGCCGCGCGATGTCGACCAGCTCCACCAGCGACTTGGCCTGCATTTTCTCCATCAGCCGGGTCTTGTAGGTGCTAACGGTCTTGTCACTGATCGCCAACTGATCAGCGATAGCAATATTGCTCATCCCCTTGGCCAGAAACTGCAGGACGCTCAACTCCCGCACCGACAACTTATCCAGCCGGACTTGCTCCGCCGTATTGACCGTCCCCAACCTGCTGGAGGGGAAGTAGCTGGCTCCCTTGATGAGCGCGCGGACAGCCTGCAGAACTTCCTCGGAGTCTGCCTGCTTGCTGACGAAGCCAGTCGCCCCCGCGGCGAGGCAACGGCCGGCAAAGTATTCAGAATCCTGCGAAGTCAGTACCAGGGTCTTTATCGGAACCCGCTGCGCGGCGAGACGCTGAATGACTTCCAGCCCTCCCAGGCGCGGGATGGACAGTTCGAGGATCATGATTTCCGGCTGGAAGTCCCGCACTTGCTGGAGTGCCGCGAAACCATTGTCGGCTTCGGCAACCACCTCGTGCCGATCGTTCTCCAGTAAAAGGCGCAACGCTTCGCGCGTTAAGGGTTGCTCGTCGACAATCAGGATCTTGCTCATGGCGCCTCTCTCGGAATGACTATCTCTCCTTCTAGCCCAAGTTAAGTAGCTGCGCTTGCGGCGAGAGAAAATTTCCCCAGGCATGCTCACGGGATACGGCAGAGCGTGTGGGAAACAAGCGATGAGAGAAGACAGGAGCCTACTGCCGACGCACTACAGCGCGGCAGGCGGCAGCCTCAACCGCCGATGATCTTCATGATGGTGACGCCACCAGAGAAGGCGACCTCCTGCTTGTCCGCCAGGGCTTGCACCAGCAGGCGCTGCAGGGCCGGCAGGGCCTGGTGGCGCGGCTTGTCCAGCAGATCACCGACATAGTGGCGATTGCTCGACGACAGGCAGCCGTGCAGCCAGCCGGTGGACGACAGGCGCAGGCGCGAGCAGGTCCGGCAGAACGGCACGCTCTCGTTGGCAATCACGCCGAAGAAGCCCCGCCCCGGCACTTCATAGCGGAGCGCGGTGGCATCCACCGGCGCATTGGCCTGGATATAGGGGTGATCTTCGCCGATCAACTCCAGCAATTCCTGCATGCCGATGAACTGCTGGTTGAAACCGTTCGGGTCACGGGCCAGGTGCCCCATGCGCATCAGCTCGATGAAGCGCAGCTCGAAGCCGTGCTCCAGGCAGTAGTCCAGCAGCGGAACAACCTGGTCGAGGTTCTGTCCGCGCAACGGCACCATATTGAGCTTGATCTTCAGTCCCGCGGTACGTGCTTCGTCGAGCCCCTTGAGCACGGTTGCCAGGTCGCCACCACGGGCGATGCGGCGAAAGGCGTCGGCATCCAGCGTATCGAGGGAAACATTGAGGCGGCGGATGCCGCAGTCCAGCAGCAGCGGCAGCTTCTTCGACAAGAGCTGGCCGTTGGTGGTGATGGCGATGTCCTGCAGGCCAAGACGACTGACGCCATGCAGGAAGGCGTCCAGCTTCGGACTGACCAGCGGCTCACCGCCAGTGACCCGCAGGCGCTCGATGCCCGCGGCCTCGATCAGATACGCGACCCCACGCACCAGCGATTCGGCGGACAGCTCGTCCTGCGCGGCGACCAGACGCTTGCCGTCCGGCACGCAATAGGTACAGGCGTAGTTGCACGCGGCGGTCAGGCTGACCCGCAGATTGCGGAAACGCCTGCCCTGGCGGTCGACGATCATGCTCGGCTCCGGTGGGAATCACTCATGCAAGTATATCCCCACCTTCGCCGTTGACCCTGTCGCAGCTGCGACAGGGCTCTGCGCGAATGGCGACTCAGGCAGCCGGCGTGTCGCCGTCGCGCTTGCGCTTGTTGCCCATGCGCACGCCGATGTCCATCAGGAACTGGAAG
>CBIGPF010000215.1:0-8396 GCA_966191535.1 uncultured Pseudomonas sp.
GCCACGGCAACCTGATGAACTTCCGCCTGTTCCTGGTCAAGGGCATGCACCCGGTACACCGCGCGGTGTTCCTCACCGGCGTGATGTCCTACCTGTCGGCGCCGCTGTGGTTCTTCTTCCTGGTGCTGTCCACCGCGCTGCTGGCGGTGCACCAACTGATGGAGCCGCAGTACTTCCTGGAACCACGCCAGTTGTTCCCGATCTGGCCGCAGTGGCACCCCGAGAAGGCCATCGCCCTGTTCTCCACCACCCTGACCCTGCTGTTCCTGCCCAAGCTGCTCAGCGTCATGCTGATCTGGGCCAAGGGCGCCAAGGGCTATGGCGGTGTGATCAAGGTAACCCTGAGCATGCTCCTGGAGATGTTCTTCTCGGTGCTGCTCGCCCCGGTACGCATGCTCTTCCACACCCGTTTCGTACTGGCCGCGTTCCTCGGCTGGGAAGCCCAGTGGAAGTCGCCGCAGCGTGACGACGACGACACCCCATGGAGCGAGGCGATTCGTCGCCACGGTCTGCAGACCCTGCTGGGTCTGTGCTGGGCGCTGCTGGTGGCGTGGCTGAACCCACGCTTCCTGTGGTGGCTGTCGCCTATCGTTGGCGCCCTGATGCTGTCGATCCCGGTCTCGGTGATCAGCAGCCGGGTGAAGCTGGGCCTGGCCTCGCGCGACGAGAAGCTGTTCCTCATCCCCGAGGAATACGACACTCCGCGCGAACTGCGTGCCACCGACGAGTACACCTACCAGAACCGCTGGCAGGCGCTGAAGGACGGTTTCGTCCGTTCCGCCGTCGACCCGGTGCTGAACGCCCTGGCCTGCGCCATGGGGACTGCCCGCCACGGCCAGTCCGCCGCCATCGAGGCGACCCGCACCGCGCTGGTCGAGAAGGCGCTGGAAGCCGGTCCCGAGCAGCTCGACGGCAACCGCCGTCTGGCGCTGCTGAGCGACCCGGTGGCGCTGTCGCGCCTGCACCTGGCGCTCTGGCAGGGCGACAAGGAGCAGTGGATTGGCCCCTGGCGGCAATCGCTGAAGGCCGATGCCCACGCGCCAGCCGTGCCCCTGGCTCCGGTCGCGGAGCAGGGCGCCATGGCGCTCCCCGCCGCGCAATCCTGACCCGGCGTCTCCCCATCCCGCTCGGGATGGGGAGACGTGGCGGTTTAGCCTGTTTTCCCCGCGCACCGCTGCTGGTACCCTGCGCCAGCTATCCAGAAAAGATTGAGATATCCGCCGCATGGGGTACGCTTCGCACCCTTTGCGCGCACGGCATGCCTTGGCGCGCCTGGTTCGATCGCTGGAAAAAACAACAAGTTCTTTCACTTGCTTGGGAGTATGGGGATGAAAAAGTACCTGGCATCGCTGGTGATGGGCGTCTGCGCCCTGGTCAGCGTGAGCGCGGCTCAGGCCGGCGCCATCGATGAAGCGGCCAAGCGCGGCACCCTGCGCGTGGGCATGGACCCGACCTACATGCCGTTCGAGATGACCAACAAGCGCGGTCAGATCGTCGGCTTCGAAGTGGACCTGCTCAAGGCCATGGCCAAGTCCATGAACGTCAAGCTGGAGCTGGTCTCCACCTCCTATGACGGCATCATCCCGGCCCTGCTCACCGACAAGTTCGACATGATCGGCTCGGGCATGACCCTGACCCAGGAGCGCAACCTGCGCGTCAACTTCTCCGATCCCTTCATCGTGGTCGGCCAGACCCTGCTGATCCGCAAGGAGCTGCAAGGCGAGATCAAGTCCTACAAGGACCTGAACGACGCCAAATACCGCATTACCTCCAAGATCGGCACCACTGGCGAATTCGTTGCCAAGAAGCAGCTGTCCAAGGCCCAGTACCACGGCTTCGACAACGAGCCGGAAGCGGTCATGGACGTGGTCAACGGCAAGGCCGATGCCTTCATCTACGACTCGCCCTACAACGTCGTCGGCGTGAGCAAGTTCGGTGCCGGCAAGCTGGTGCACCTGGACCAGCCGTTCACCTACGAGCCGCTGGCCTTCGGTCTGAAGAAGGGCGACTACGACTCGATCAACTTCATCAACAACTTCCTCAAGCAGATCCGTGAAGACGGCACCTACGATCGTCTGCATGACAAGTGGTTCAAGAACACCGACTGGCTCAAGGACATGGAATAATCCACGTCTGACGCTGGTTGACCCGACGCGCAGGCCCTGAGCCTGCGCGTTCGCATTTTCACGGTAGAGATTCGTGGCTAGAACGAAACGCGCAACCTGGCCCTGGCACGGGCTGACCGGACTGATCCTCCTGTTGATCGGCCTGGCTCTCTGGTACTCCACATCGC
Source organism: uncultured Pseudomonas sp. (assembly GCA_966191535.1). Classification (GTDB taxonomy): domain Bacteria; phylum Pseudomonadota; class Gammaproteobacteria; order Pseudomonadales; family Pseudomonadaceae; genus Pseudomonas. Next base: position 2,294 of record CBIGPF010000215.1, read on the forward strand.
TGATCTCCTACGAGTGGCGCTGGAACCGCGTCCCGCAGTACTTCGCCTACCAGGCCGAAGAACCCCAGCGTGCGGACAGCATCTCGCGGGTGGAGAAGATCGAGGATCAGGGCGGCAATGCCCGCGTCACCCTGGTGGACGAAGACGGCAAGCAACAGGTCCTGACCGTAGCCGCCGACAGCCTGCAGTTCTCCGAGAACGACGATGTTGCCGAGGGTGATGTGGTCGGCGCGACTCGTCACTGGTCCGCTGGCCCGCTGGCCTGGGGCCTGTGGACGACGCTGTGGATCTCCTTCGTCTCCGGTGCGTTCGGCCTGTTCATCGGCCTGTTCACCGGTCTCTGCCGCCTGTCGAAGAATCCGACCCTGCATGATCTCTCGACCCTCTACGTCGAGCTGGTACGCGGCACGCCGCTGCTGGTGCAGATCTTCATCTTCTACTTCTTCATCGGCACCGTGCTGAACCTTTCCCGCGAGTTCGCAGGCGTCGCGGCGCTGGCGCTGTTCACTGGCGCCTACGTGGCCGAAATCGTTCGTGCGGGCGTGCAGTCCATCGCGCGTGGCCAGGATGAAGCCGCACGCTCCCTGGGCCTGAACGCCGCGCAGTCGATGCGCCACGTGATCCTGCCGCAGGCCTTCAAGCGCGTATTGCCGCCGCTGGCCGGGCAATTCATCAGCCTGGTCAAGGACACTTCCCTGGTCTCGGTGATCGCCATCACCGAACTGACCAAGAGTGGCCGCGAGGCGATCACCACCTCGTTCTCCACCTTCGAGATCTGGTTCTGCGTCGCTGCCCTTTATCTCGTGATCAACCTGCCGCTGTCGCATATTGCGGGGCGCCTGGAGCGGAGGCTCGGTCAAAGTGATTGAAGTCCGTAACCTGACCAAGGTCTTCGATACCCGCGGGCAGGTCGTGCGCGCGGTGGATGACGTCACCACCGGCGTCGCCAAGGGCGAAGTGGTGGTGGTGATCGGGCCGTCCGGCTCGGGCAAGTCCACCTTCCTGCGCTGCCTGAATGGCCTGGAGGAGTTCGATTCCGGCTCGGTGAGCATCGATGGCGTCGACCTCGCCAACCCGAAGACCGACATCAACGCCTACCGCCGCGAAGTCGGCATGGTGTTCCAGCACTTCAACCTGTTCCCGCACATGACCGTGCTGGAGAACCTGTGCCTCGCGCAAAAAGTCGTGCGCAAGCGCGGCAAGGCTGAGCGCGAGGCCAAGGCCAAGGCGTTGCTGGAGAAGGTCGGCATCGGCCAGAAGGCCAACGAATACCCGTCGCGCCTCTCCGGCGGCCAGCAGCAGCGCGTGGCGATTGCCCGTGCGCTGTGCATGGAGCCGAAGGTGATGCTGTTCGACGAACCCACCTCGGCGCTCGACCCGGAGATGGTCGGCGAGGTGCTGGACGTGATGAAAACCCTGGCCCTGGAAGGCATGACCATGGTCTGCGTGACCCACGAAATGGGCTTCGCCCGTGAAGTGGCGGACCGCGTGCTGTTCTTCGATCATGGCAAGCTGCTGGAAGACGCCGCCCCCGCGGCGTTCTTCGCCCAGCCCAAGGATGCGCGTGCGCAGTCTTTCCTGCGCCAGGTACTGTGAGGTTCCTGCCTCGCTGAAGAAGCCGCCTTCGGGCGGCTTTTTTGTGCCAGCTCGGTGAGGCGTCTGATCTTGTAGGAGCGAGCTTGCTCGCGAACCGAGTCCGCAGCGGGGCTTGGTCGCGAGCAAGCTCGCTCCTACGAAAAGCATCTCCGGCAGCAAATCGCAGGCAAAAAGAAACCGCCCCTTGGGGCGGTTTCTTCTGCAGCATCAATCGCGGTTGCGGGTCAGCAGCGCGGGACGCTCGGTCTTGCGGCGCGGTTCCAGCTCTTCCAACTGCTCCGGCGTCGGGAAGCGGTCGGTGCGGACCAGGTCGCGCTTGTTGATCACCACCGGCTGGCGGGTCGGCTTGGCGGCGCCATACTCGCTCGGCTCGCGCAGCGGGGCATCGTTCATTCGGGACGCCGGAGCCTTGCCACCGCGCTTGCGTTGGCCCTGCTTGCCCTGGCCGTTGGCACCCTGGCCTTGGCCCTGGGTGCGACCGCCGCCATTCGGTTTCTTGGCAGCACGGCCTTGACCTTGCCCCTGACCCTGGCCGCGATTCTGGCCTTGGCCTTGGCCCTGACCTTGGCTGCTACCTTGGCCACCCTGGCTGCGAGCGCGCTGCTGGCGCTGGCCCTGCTGGTTCTGGCCTTGCCCCTGGCCCTGGCCGCCACGGCGGCGTTGACCACGTTGCTGGTCCTTGTCCGGGTACGGGCTGACGTAGTCGGCGCGGTTGCCGAAGTTGTCGAAGTCGTCGTCGAGGAATTCTTCCGGATCGCGATTGCCATCGACGGCTTTCGGTGCACGTGCCGGCTTGGGCTGCTGCTGGCGGCCCTGACCCTGCTGGTCCTGCTGGCGGGGCTGACGCGGTTGACGGGGCTCGCGCGGCTCACGTGGCTGGGTGTTGGCGTTGGCGTTGGCGTTCGGCTGAGCGTCGCTGCCCTGGCCATCGCCCTTCTTCTTGCCGCGACCACCACGACGGCGGCGCTTGCCGGCAGGCTTGTCGCCGTCGGCGGACTCGCCTTCAGCGGCGGGGGCGGCGTTCTGCTGCTCTTCGCCCTGAGCCTGCTGCGGCTTGTCCTTGTTGCGGTCCTTGCGCTCGCCGCGCTTGGCCTTGTCCTTGCGCGGCTGGCGCTGGGGAGCTTCCTTCGGCTCGGGCTGCTGGACTTCCGGCAGCACGGTGTCGGGGTCGAAGCCCAGCATGTCGCCATCGGGGATGCGCTGCTTGGTCAGGCGCTCGATGGCCTTGAGCAGCTTGTCCTCGTCCGGGGCCACCAGCGAGATGGCCTCACCGGTGCGACCGGCACGGCCGGTACGACCGATGCGGTGGACGTAGTCTTCCTCGACGTTGGGCAGCTCATAGTTGACCACGTGGGGCAACTGGTCGATGTCCAGGCCGCGGGCAGCGATGTCGGTGGCGACCAGGATGCGCACGTCGTTGGCCTTGAAGTCAGCCAGGGCCTTGGTGCGCGCGTTCTGGCTCTTGTTGCCATGGATCGCGGCGGCCGGCAGGCCGTGCTTGGTCAGGTATTCGGCGAGGCGGTTGGCGCCGTGCTTGGTGCGGGTGAACACCAGTACCTGTTCCCAGGCACCCATGGTCACCAGGTGCGCGAGCAGGGCGCGCTTCTGCACGGACGGAATGCGGAACACGCGCTGTTCGATACGCTCGACGGTGGTGTTCGGCGGGGTGACCTCGATGCGCTCCGGGTTGTGCAGGAGCTTGTTGGTGAGGTCGATGATGTCTTTCGAGAAGGTTGCCGAGAACAGCAGGTTCTGGCGCTTGGCCGGAAGCTTGGCGAGGACCTTCTTCACGTCGTGGATGAAGCCCATGTCGAGCATGCGGTCGGCTTCGTCGAGGACGAGGATTTCCACGTGGGACAGGTCGACGCTGCCCTGACCGATCAGGTCGAGCAGGCGGCCGGGGCAGGCAACCAGGACGTCGACGCCCTTGGACATGGCCTGGACCTGCGGATTCATGCCGACGCCGCCGAAGATGCAGGCGCTCTTCAGGGGCAGGTCGCGGGCGTAGACCTTGAAGCTGTCATGCACCTGGGCTGCCAGCTCGCGGGTCGGAGTCAGTACCAGGACGCGGGCCTGGCGCGGACCATGGCGGTGTTCGCGGTCCGGGTGGCCTTCGGGGAACAGGCGCTCGAGTACCGGGAGGGCGAAGCCGCCGGTCTTGCCGGTACCGGTCTGGGCGGCAACCATGAGGTCACGGCCTTGCAGTACGGCGGGGATGGCGCGTTCCTGAACGGGAGTGGGGCGCGCGTAGCCGGCGGCTTCAACGGCGCCGGCCAGGGCCTCGGAGAGACCGAGGGAGGAAAAGGACATGCGGGGTTCCTGTAGGCCGGCGACCTGCCGGCTCGAGGGCGCGTGATTTCAAGCTCGGGGCGAGCGCTCAGCCGATGGCTGGAAGCACCCCGTCCACGATACGCCGGCGTTGCGCTGGCCGGGATCGAGGACGGTAAGCCCGGAGCAATGATCCTCAGCGGGGGAGCTTGAGGTTGTTCCAGAGCGCCAGGCTGGGTTCAGCCTGGTTCAGGGTGTAGAAATGCAGACCGGGTGCGCCACCTTCAAGGAGGCGTTCGCACATTTCGGTGATGACCTGCTCACCAAAGGCCTGGATGCTGGCGATATCGTCGCCGTAGGCTTCCAGCTGCTTGCGAATCCAGCGAGGGATTTCCGCGCCACAGGCGTCGGAGAAGCGTGCCAGTTTGGTGTAGTTGGTGATCGGCATGATACCCGGTACGACCGGGATGCTGACACCGAGTTTCTCCGCACGCTCGACAAAATGGAAGTAGCTGTCGGCGTTGAAGAAGTATTGTGTGATGGCAGAGTCGGCGCCGGCTTTGACCTTGCGCACGAAATTCGCCAAATCATCCTCGAAATTACGCGCTTGCGGGTGAACTTCCGGATAGGCGGCAACTTCGATGTGGAAGTGATCGCCGGTTTCGGCGCGGATGAATTCCACCAGTTCGTTGGCGTAGCGCAGCTCGCCGCTGGCCATGCCCATGCCCGAAGGCAAGTCGCCGCGCAGGGCGACGATGCGGCGGATGCCGGCATCCTTGTAGTGGGCCAGCAGGGCGCGCAGCTCGGGCTTGGTGTCGCCGACGCAGGACAGGTGCGGTGCAGTCGGCACCTGCACGTCACCGTCCAGCTGCAGCACGGTGGTCAGGGTACGGTCGCGAGTGGAGCCGCCGGCACCATAGGTGCAGGAGAAGAAGTCGGGCTTTTTCGCGGCCAGCTGGCGCGCGGTGGCCAGCAGTTTTTCATGGCCGGCTTCGGTCTTGGCGGGGAAGAACTCGAAGCTGAAACGGCGTTCTTTCTGACTCATGGTCGTTCCTTCGGCGCCGCGTCATCGCGTGGCTGCCGGCATGTGCCGTCGACTTCAGAAGTAACGGCGGTAGTTGTCTATCTTCGTGCGCAGTCGCTCGGCACTGGGTTCGTGCGCATGGCCGAGGACGGCCAGGATGCGCTGCGACTGAACATGGTATTCGGCGATCTTGCTCCGCGCCCAGGTCGAGGGTGGCGGCTGCAGGTTGGTGATCCGGTCGCACAGCTTGACGATCGCATACTGCGGCGCGCCGGTCGCCAGCCTTTCGAGGTAGATATCGAACGGCAACTTCTCGCCATTCACCACCTTGCTCAGGCGCTGGGAACCGTCGGCGACGAATCCGCCGAAACGCATCTGCAGTTCCTCGAAGGGCACCGGGGTGTCTTCGAGCACGTCGTGCAGCAGGGCAATCTGGACGGTTTCCGCCAGGCGCTCGATGGGCGCTTCGCGGTCGGCCGCCATCACTTCATTGGCAACCATCGCCAGGTGGACCGCGTAGGGCAGCGTCGAGGCGGTCAGCGTCTGTCCGGCGTGTGCGCCGGCGGCGAAGAGCCAGGCCTGGTTGTAGCTGTCCTGCAGGTCCATGCGTGTGTTCCGTGGCCTCAATGGCAAAGAGGGCAGACGATTGCTCGTCTGCCCTCTGGCACATCAGTAGCGGTAGGTGTCCGGCTTGAACGGGCCGGCCACGGTCACGCCGATGTACTCGGCCTGTTTCGGGGTCAGCTGGGTGACGACGCCACCGAAGCCTTTCACCATCTCCAGGGCCACTTCTTCGTCCAGTTTCTTCGGCAGGACTTCGACGGTCAGGCGTTCGGCTTTCTTCTCGGCGGCGAGGTCAGCGTACTTCTGCTCGAACAGGAAGATCTGCGCCAGCACCTGGTTGGCGAAGGAGCCGTCCATGATGCGGCTCGGGTGGCCGGTAGCGTTGCCCAGGTTCACCAGGCGGCCTTCGGCCAGCAGGATCAGGTAGTCGTCGTTGGCCGGATCGAAATCGCCAGCGCCGGTGCGGTGGATCTTGTGCACCTGCGGCTTCACTTCTTCCCATGCCCAGGTCTTGCGCATGAAGGCGGTGTCGATCTCGTTGTCGAAGTGACCGATGTTGCACACCACGGCGCGCTTCTTCAGCGCTTTCAGCATGCCGGCGTCGCAGACGTTGACGTTGCCGGTGGTGGTGACGATCAGGTCGATCTTGCC
>CBIGPF010000216.1:0-8391 GCA_966191535.1 uncultured Pseudomonas sp.
TCAGTTGCTAGAGGGGTGGTGACTTCAAGTTATAGTGGAGAAGGAGATGGGCGATGTGTTTTTGAAGGGGGGGCGTCGAGTTCTACTCTGCTAATGGGTGAGGGGGTTAGTAATGGTAAGAAAGATATTAAGGTGGTGAGGGTGGATCGAGCTGTTACTTCTGGGCATGCCGGACACGACTGCACCCGATTGGAAAGAATATCCGGTAGTGTCAGATTTCTACTGAAGTTCGATGGAGAGAAATATGAGGTGCCTGAAGGGATTAGGTCGTCATTGGCTCTGTGATTTTTGGACTGTTAGATGCTGAGGTTCTCAAGAAATATTACCTTGCTAATTCTGCTGGCGGTTTCAGCTTTTGCCAGCGCTGAATCGAAGTGTCAGAGAGCGAAGGAGTCTGGTGAGGAAGTCTATCAGGAAGTTTCTGGTTCGTTTGGTGTCGTATGTATTACATTCGAGGGTGAGTCTGCGGCTCTAAAGTTTTTTGCAAAAGACAGTGGTCGCGGGTGGGTGGGTAATGGTTTTATGGTTACAAGGAGTGAGCTGGATTCTGGTGTTGTAAGTTTGGTGGCGTCTAATTCTGTGGATTTAGTTTTCGAGTACCCCCGGGATATTTATGTGGTTAGTTTTGATGTTGATAGGGGAGTGGTTTCTTCGGCAAGGCATATTTTGCGCGTTCCATCTGTGCATCCTGATGAGGCTGCCGCAGAGATAGAATTGAGAGCGAAGCAGGCAGTCCTGGGCGGAGTAAGTTTGGAAGCTGTGCAGAAGAGCAAGCTGTTTGGTTGGGATGCACTTGAGCTCTCTCAATCACAAATTGTTAGGGTCAGCAGCCGAAAGGCATATCTCGTGAAGGCGCCCATGGGGAAGCTCACCGGCATGTATTTGGTTAAAGGCGATAAGGTGAAGCTGGTTGAGTACGAAAATGGCTGGGTAAAGTTGGACTATGTAACGGCAGTCGGGCGTCGAATTAGCATGTGGACCGCGCTAAGTAATGTTCTTTAGCTTTGTTGGGTTTGCCCCGTGTTGGTATGCTAATTTTTTGCAGCTCTGTAGGTATAGCTATGAGGGTGATCCGGGATTTATCATTTTATCTTGCTGATGGATTATTTGGTGAAAATATATCAGATGCATCGTCGATGCTATAAGGTGTGCGAGTGTGCGATGCGTGATGCGTGATGCTGGCCGAAAAGATAAAATTCCGTCACGGGTATATCTGAGGCAGAGTCGAATTGTAAATATTAGCGAATAACTTTGACTTATTTATATCCTGGGTTGGTTGATTTTATTTTTCTCTGAAGGATTTTGTATTTTTTAAGATGGCGATTGTAAGCCTTTTAAATTTGGAAATTTATTTTAATAGAATTCACAGGTAAGGCGGCTTCAGGATGAAAGGCGTAATTCGCATCGGCGACAAAACCACCAGCGGTGGCACAGTGTTATCGGGGTCAGAAAAGATGATCTTCGACGGCATCGGCGTCGCCCGAGTGGGCGATCCGGTCAGTTGCCCGATACCCGGCCATGGTCCGACCGTGGTGGCGGAGGGGCATCCCTCTTATGAGGATAACGGCGCCCTGGTGGCTTTCGATGGGCATCGTTGTGCCTGTGGCTGTGCCTTGCTGACTTCATTGCCCGAGGCGACGGCGGGCTGATCATGGTGGTCAGGTTAGATAAGGTCCCGCCTGCGCTGGACGAGCCGACGAAGCCGCGTCTCTGGTTGTGGTTGCTGCCGCTGCCGGCATTGATGGCATTGGGCGTAGCCCTGACGCTGTGGCTCGGCGGCGAGGGGTTGGCTCCGGCGCGCTTCTGGCTGTTTGCACTGGGCATTCCGGCTGTTGTCTGGTGCGCCTTGGCCTTCGTGCGTGGCCTGGTCTATCTCGGCGAACTGAGCGCCGTGGAGGGCTGGAACGAGGCCCGCGAAGCGGACCTGACGCAGAAGATGCGCCGCGGGCGTCGCTCGCAACAGGTACTTGCCGTGAGCATGCATACAGCGCTGCGTGAATTGGGCTCAAAGGACGGGCATGCGCAAAGCGCGGCGCTGTTGGCGAATGATGGAAGCCAACTGAAGGCGCAGCCGGGGTGGGGCGGTCAGGGGGCTCGTCATAGCCGTCTTGCGCCCATGGATGACGAGACCCGGTTTTGGTTGCTGCAGCGCGTGCTGGAGATGCTGTTGAAGGAGTTGAGCGTTGCGCTGGCCGCATTCCCTGCACAAAGACCGGTATCGCTGCTGCTGGAGATGGGCGGTGGGTTAGCGGAGGGAGTCACCGGCAAGGTCTGGGCGGACGCGCTGGCCCAGTCCGGTATCCGCCAGACCCTCACCCCCATCGAAGGCAGCGGTCTGGCGGCCATCGACCGTTGGCTGGACGAGCGCATCCAGGACGACGCCCTGCTGATGGTGGTGTCGTTCCAAATCGCGCCCGGGCAGGTCGAAGGTTCCGCTGAGGCGTTGGTAGGCCTGCTGCTGGGCAATCGCCTGACGCAGGACTCGCTGCAACCGCGTGCTTACCTGCATCGCCCTGAACCAGCGCACGGAAATGACAAGTCAGCGCTCTTGCAGGCCACCGCGCAGGCACTGGACTGGGTTCCGCTGCCAGCCTCGTCCATCGGCAGGATCTGGCTAGCGGGTACGGATACGCCGCGCAACGCGCTCGTCAGCGCGGTGATGGAGGCGGTGGAGATGCCGGCCAATGCCATTCACAACCTCGGCGCATTGCTGGGCGATGCGGGCAAGGTATCGCCCTGGATGGCTATTGCGGCGGCGGTTGATGCGATGGCGGTGAAGGCCGAGCCGCAGTTCATTTTTACAGGCGACAGCGCAGAAGATGCGCGGATGTGGTGTTCGGTGGTGATGCCGGCTGCAATGCCCCAGGAGTAGGGAAGTTCGATGCGTACAGTGAAGTTCTGGGGGCTGATTGCCCTGGTCGCGATGGTAGGCCTGGCGGTTTGCCTACTGTTGTGGTGGCGGCCGGAGTTGCTGGGGACGCGCGCGGGTAGTGATGCGCAGAGGCTCGGCTGGTGGCTGGTATCTGGTCTGACGGCGTTGTTGGTGGCCCTGCTGGGCGGCTATCGACTCATGGCACGCAAGGTCGGCTTGAAGAGTTACCGGCAGGCAACGGCAGACGACCTGCCAACGAAGTCCGCCAAGGACGTCGGTGAGAAAGGCGCGAAAACCGAACTGCAGGTACTGCGTGGTTATCTGCGCGATAATTTCGGCTACTTCTGGCGCGGCAAGGTGCGCCTGCTACTGGTCATCGGCGAGCCTGGAGAGGTGGCTGCCATTGCGCCTGCACTGGCAGAGCAGCAATGGCTCGAAGGCGAGGGAAATGTCCTGCTCTGGGGCGCAAGCCTGCAGGGTGCAGTGAACGATGATCTGCTGGAGCGCTGGCGCAAGCTCTGTCCGCGCCGGCCGCTCGACGGCATCGTCTGGGCCTTGAATGGGGAGCAGAGCGCCGACCCTGCGCACATCGGCAATGCCGTGCGCCATCTGCGGAAAATCACGCAGGCACTGCGCTGGCAGGCTCCCGTGCACGTTTGGGAGGTGCGCAACAGCGAGTGGAGCCAGGGGCCGCGCCCGGTGGAGGCTGTGGGTTGCCAGTTGGCGCCGCGCCTGAGCCGCGAACAACTGGCGAGCAGGCTGGAGCGCCTGGAGTTGCCGTTGCGCGAAAAAGGCCTGGCACAGATGGAGCAGGACAGTGCTCATGACTTTCTCCTGCGCCTGTCCCGCGACCTTCAGAGCGAAGGTATTGCCCGTTGGAAAGACGCGTTGGAACCGATCCTGCAGGCGAAGAACCTGACGGCGAGAGGATTGTGGTTCAGCTTGCCGCTACGCGGGATGAGCGGCGGCATCGAGAACGGATGGCAGGTCGATCCTGCTTGGCGTGGCGTGCTGGCTGACAATTCACTGGGCGGTAAACCGAGCGGGTGGACCTGGCTACGCGGCCTGTACGCCGCGGTCCTGGGTGTTGCAGGTCTCTGTCTCCTGGCCCTGCTGGTGTCCTTCACCAGCAACCGAGCGCAGATCGCCACGGTGGAAAACGCCTTGGCCACCATCGGCCAGTCGGGCGACCCGGATGCGCAGCTGAGCGCACTCAATGAGCTGGCCCGCGAGATTTCGCGGCTGGATTATCGACGCGAGCACGGCGTGCCCTGGTACCAGCGCTTCGGCCTGAGCCGGAACGATGCGCTGCTGGAGTCGCTGTGGCCGCGTTATGCGCAGGCCAACAATCGGTTGATGCGTGATGTGGCAGTGCAGCGGCTGGAGGAGCAGCTCGGCGAGCTGACGGCGTTGCCGGCGGACAGCCCCGAGCGGGCGGAGCGGGCCGAGAGCGCGCATGCGCAACTGAAGGCGTACCTGATGATGGCGCGGCCGGAGAAGGTCGATGCGGCGTCCCTGGGCAAGGCGCTGGGCGAGGCGACGGCTGAGCGGGATGGCGTTGCGCCGGGGCTGTGGCAGGGAGTGGCGCCGGGGTTGTGGGCCTTCTATGCGCAGCATCTGGCGGCACATCCGGAGTGGCGTATCGAGGCGAAGCCGGCGCTGGTCGGGCAGGCGCGGCAGGTGTTGCTGGGGCAACTGGGCCGACGCAATGGCGTGGCCAACCTGTATCAGCAGGTGATCGAGCGGGCGAGCAACAACTACGCGGCGATGGCGCTGATGGACATGGTCGGCGAGTCCGATGCGGCGAGCCTGTTCGACACGCCCAACAGCGTGCCGGGGGTATTCACCCGGCAGGCCTGGGAAGGGCAGGTGCGCAAGACCATCGAGGAGATGGCCGAGACCCGCCGCGAGGAGATCGACTGGGTGCTGAGCGACCAGCAGAGCACCCTCGACAGCGAGCTGCAGCCCGAAGTACTCAAGGCGCAACTGACCGAGCGGTATTTCCAGGACTTCAGCGATGCCTGGCTGTCCTTCCTCAACAGCATCCGCTGGCGCAAGGCGGACAGCCTGTCCGATTCCATCAGCCAGCTGACCTTGCTCAGCGACGTACGCCAGTCGCCGCTGATTGCGCTGATGAACACTCTGGCCTACCAGGGCCGCACCGAGGTCAAGGGCGAGGCGCTGGCCGATTCGCTGATGCGCTCGGCCCAGCAACTGCTGGAGAAGGACAAGCAACCGCTGATCGACCAGAAGAGCAACGACCCCCACGGCCCGTTGGAAAGCACCTTCGGCCCGCTGCTCGCCTTGCTCGGCAAGGAAAAGGGCGGTGCGGCTTACGCAGACGATGGCCTGAGCCTGCAGGCTTTCCTCACGCGGGTCACCCGTGTACGCCTGAAGCTGCAGCATGTGACCAATGCCAGCGACCCCCAGGCGATGACCCAGGCCCTGGCGCAGACGGTGTTCCAGGGCACCAGCGTGGACCTCACCGATACCCTCGACTACGGCGGCCTGATCGCCGCGAGCCTGGGCGGGGAGTGGAGCGGCTTTGGCCAGAACCTCTTCGTGCAGCCGCTCAACCAGGCCTGGGAAGGCGTACTGCAGCCATCGGCAGCGGGGCTCAATCGCCAGTGGCAGCGCGCTGTGGTGGAGAACTGGGACCGGGCCTTCCGTGGGCGCTATCCCTTCGATGCCAGCGGTAGCGATGCCTCGCTGCCGATGCTGGGACAGATGATCCGTTCCGGCAGCGGGCGCATCGACCAGTTCATCAAGACGCAACTGGGCGGCGTGCTGCGCAAGGAGGGCAATCGCTGGGTGCCGGACAGCGCCCACAGCCAGGGCCTGCATTTCAACCCGCAGTTCCTCCGCGCGGTGAACCAGCTCAGTGACCTCGCCGACATCCTCTACACCGACGGCGGCATGGGCATGACCTTCCAGCTGCAGGCCAAGCCGGTGCGCAGCGTGGTGGAAACTACCTTCATCCTCGACGGAGTGAAGCTGGAGTACTTCAACCAGATGGAGAGCTGGCAGCAGTTCACCTGGCCGGGCGGCACCGATCATCCGGGCGCCTCGCTGAGCTGGACCAGCCTCAAGGGCGGCGCGCGCCTTTTCGGCGATTACTCCGGCGTCTGGGGGCTGATCCGCCTGCTGGAACAGGCGCGGGTGACCTCGCTGGACGGCAGCGATACCCGCTTCGAGATGGTGCTGACGGCTCCGGACGAGTTGCCACTGACCTGGCAGTTGCAGACCGAGCTGGGCCGCGGGCCGCTGGCGGTGTTGCAGCTGCGCGGCTTCGCGTTGCCGGAGAACATTTTCAACGTCGGCGCGGCAGCCGCCGAGCCATACGCCCTGGCCGATCCGTTAGAGCCGGGCGGCCAGTGAAAGCAATGGAATTCAGGACGCAGCGATGAGTTTGCAGGGATTGATATCGAACTGCCTGGAAGGGCAGGACGCCGTCGCGCTGGCGAAGGCGCAGGCGACGCAGTGGGACGCCTGGCTGAAACCCATCGAGGGCAAGGTGCCGGTGGGCGAAGACCCCGGTTACGACGACGACTTCCAGCGCATGCGCGAGGAGGTCAACAAGCTTTCCGCGGCGGATGTGGAGCTGGTGGCGCGACTGGCGGAGCAGCTGTTGAAGCAGCGCTGCAAGGATGTGCGGATCGTCAGCTACTACCTCTGGGCGCGGACCCAGGGCGACGGCGAGGCGGGTTTCGCCGACGGCCTGGAACTGCTCGCGGCGCTGCTCGATCGCTTCGGCAGCCAGGTGCTGCCGGCGCGCCCGAACAGCCGGCGCATGGCGCTGGAGTGGCTGGCCAGTGCCAAGGTACTGGACAGCCTGTCGCTGTTCCCCGAGGTGGTGAAGGCCGAGACCCAGCGCACCGTGGCGGCGCTGGCCTGGCTGGAGGAAATCTTCGCCGCCTGGCCTGAGGCCGAGCGGCCGGGGCTGGGTGGGCTCTATGGGGCGCTGGGCAGCCGCCTGGCGCAATCCGGCGGAGTGCATGCGCTGGTGCCGCAGAACAGCGCCGCCCACAACGAACCGACGCTGGCATCCGCGGTTCCGGCGCCGGGGAAGGTGCAATCCGGCCGTGACCTGCTCGACAGCGGCAAGGTGCTCGCCAGCTATCTGCGCGACCAGCCCCAGGGTTGGCTGGCGGCGCATCGGCTGCTGACCAGCCTGCGCTGGGACACCGTGCACCAGCTGCCGCCTCAGGACGCCAGCGGCAACACCCGCCTGGCGCCGCCGCGTACGGAGTACCGGGCGCAGCTCAAGCGCCTCAACCTGCAGCAGGGCTGGACCGAACTGCTCGACCACGCCGAGCGCATGTTCGCCGAAGGGGTGAACCACTTCTGGCTCGATCTGCAATGGCACCTGTGTCAGGCGCTGGTGCGGCTGGGCACGCCCTACGACGGCTGGGCCGAGCTGGTCAAAGGCGACCTGCGCATGCTGCTCGAACGCCTGCCGGGACTGGAGCAGCTGCACTGGAGCGACGGCACGCCGTTCGCCGACGAGGCCACGCGCCACTGGATCGCCCAGCACATCAGTACCGGGCAGGCCGCGCAATGGATGAGCTCAGCAGCGCCCGCTGGCTCCGCCGGTGACGACGTGCTCGCGCTGGAAAGCGAAGCCCTGGCCCAGGCTGACAGCGACGGTGTTGAGGCGGCGCTGGCCTGGCTGGCGTCGCGCCCGGACTTGCGCAGTGGCCGCCAGCGCTGGCTATTGCGCCTGCTGATGGCCCGCGTGGCAGAGCAGCACGGCAAGGCCGAGTTGGCGGCGCACCTGTTGACCGAGCTGGACAGCCAGGCGCAGGCGCTGAGCGACTGGGAGCCCGAGCTGTGCTTCGAGGTCAAGGCGCGGCTGCTCAAGCTGCTGCGGCAGAAAGCCCAGCGCAGCGATGCCGACAAACCCGCCCTGGCGCGGCGCATGGAAGGCCTGCTGGCCGCTCTGGTCGCCATCGACCCCGTTCGCGCTGCCGTGCTGTGCGGCTGAACCTACTTCCCTGGATGCAACATGGACAATCTGACACTGCGCTATTTCGACGCCGAAATGCGCTACCTGCGCGAGGCGGGCAAGGAGTTCGCCGAGGCCTATCCCGACCGCGCGGCGCAGCTAAACCTGGACAAGGCGGGAGCACGCGATCCCTACGTGGAGCGCCTGTTCGAGGGCTTCGCCTTCCTCATGGGGCGCCTGCGCGAGAAGCTCGATGACGATCTGCCGGAGCTGACTGAAGGTCTGGTGAGCCTGCTCTGGCCGCACTACCTGCGGACCATTCCGTCGCTGTCGGTGGTGGAGCTGACGCCGGACCACCTGCAGATGAAGCGCGACGAGATGATCGACACCGGCTTCGAAGTGCTGTCGCGGCCTATAGGCCCGCAACGCACCTGTTGCCGCTACACCACCACCGAGCCGGTGAATCTGCATCCGCTGGCCCTGGAGTCGCTGCGGGTAGCCAGTGAGCCGGACGGCCGCTCGGTACTGCGCCAGCGTTTTTACTTGGGCACCCTGGCGGACATGAAGCAGATAG
>CBIGPF010000217.1:0-8386 GCA_966191535.1 uncultured Pseudomonas sp.
GGGCAGCGGCAACAGCACCAGCTACGACGTGCTGAACACTTCGGTGACAGCGTTCCAGGACCTCAGCGCCCTGAGCACCGTGCGCGCCATCGGCATCGGCACCGGGGTCAACGAGAACTACCTGAAGTTCTTCGACAACACCAACGTCACCGGCAGCGGCTCCGTGAACTTTGGCGGCAGTGTCACCACCACCATCGCCGACTTCAGCAACAGCTCCGGCAACAACAGCACGAACAACTGGACGTCGACCAACACCGCCGGCACCGCCACCAACGGTTACGGTACCGTGGCGCGCAGTAATGAAGAGCTGCGCATCACCGACTCCTACGGCGGCCAGAAGACCACGACCACGTCGCCGACCATGACGGTCACCAGCGGCCACACGTCGCAGTTCAGCTTCGACTACCGCACCAGCAGCTTCACCTCCAACAGCGACCAGTTCACCTGGAAGCTGCAGAAGTGGAACGGCACGACCTGGGATACCGTCGCGAGCGATACGCTGTCCACCAGCAAGAACAGCTACAGCACGATCACCACCGACGCGATGGCGGCCGGCACCTATCACTTCGTCTTCGAGGTGAACGACAACTCCAGCAGCAGTAGCAGCGGCAGCGCCCAGGTGCGCATCGACGATCTCCTGCAGATCACCTCGAACGTGGTATCCGGCCCCACCGGCCAGGTCGACATCGTCACCAAGGCCAGCGACCTGACCACCGCGCTGAACGGAGGCGCCAGCAGCACCGATCCGGTGGCGGTCGGTCACGACACCATCACCGGTGGCGCCGGCGACGACATCATCTTCGGCGACGTGATCAACACCGATAACCTGCCCTGGGGCGTCAACGGCAACCCAACCAAGCCGTCCGACCTACCGGCCGGTTCGGGCATGAAAGCGCTGCAGTCCTTCCTGGAACTGAAGAACGGCCACGCGGCGACCTCCGACGAGCTGTACAGCTACATCAAGGCCAACCACACGGCCTTCAACGTCGAGAGCGATACCCGTGGCGGCAACGACCACCTGTATGGCGGCGACGGCAACGACATTCTCTACGGCCAGGGCGGCAACGACTTCCTGTTCGGCGAGAATGGCAATGACATCCTCTTCGGCGGTACCGGCGATGACCAGCTCACTGGCGGCAAGGGTGACGACATCCTCACCGGTGGCTCGGGCGCGGACCTGTTCATCTGGAAGTCGGGCGACTTCGGTAACGACACCATCACCGACTTCAAGGTCAGCGAAGGTGATCGCATCGACATCAGCGACCTGCTGCCCGATGCCGCGCACAACGACATCCTCAGCTACCTGAAGGTCGACACCTCGACCTCGACGTTGCAGGTGAGCACCACCGGACAGATCAACAATGGCGGCGCGGCGGACGTGACCATCAAGCTGAGCGGGGTCGACCTCTCGGCCTACGGTTCGACCTCCACCGAGATCGTCAACAAGCTGGTGGCGGGTTCCGACCCGGTGGTCAAGACTGAGCATCACTGATCCGCGGTTGCCGCACGGCAAGCAAACGGTCAGGCTCTGACACGGCGACAGCGGGGCTACCCTTCGGGGTGGCTCCGCTGTCGTTCCTTCACATCACGAGAAATGGGGACGGGTCGATGCTGTATATCCAGCGCAACGCCGAGGGGAAGATCTCGCGCGTCGAGGACGCCGAGTTCGACGGAATGACTGGCACCCTGCCGGCCGACCATCCGGACATCCAGGCCTGGGCGGCCGAGAGCAGCCTGCTGCAGCTCAAGCAGAGCGACCTGGACATGATCCGGGTTCTGGAAGACTTGATCTCGGTCCTGATCACCAAGGGCGTGATCCGCATCACCGACCTGCCACCGGCGGCACGCTCCAAGCTACTCAACCGGACCCAGGCCCGCGAGGCGCTGGGCGGACTCACCCGGCTGATCAACGACGACGAGGAAACGGGGCTGATCTGAGCCCCGCTTTTCTTTTCTGACCTGCAGGAGCGCCCCATGGGCGCGATCGCGGGCATGGCCCGCTCCTACAGGTCAGCCCCGCTTCTGCTCTTCCCTTTGAAGACGTCCAGTGGACTATCCACACGCGCCGACTGCCCCGTTCAACGAGGGAATTTTTCGCCTAAGCGAAAAACCGGATGTCCGGGGCAAGCCTTCTTGGTTACTTCTTCGGCGTTTGGAAGAAGTGACTCGCCCGAGGGGGCGAAACACAGAATCCGTGCGCACTCCGAAGCGGCGCAGGAACTCCCCACCCGAAGCAAAAGTATGTAGGGCGCATAACCCGGAACGGGTTATCCGCCGATGCCACGACGGCGGATAACGTTGGTGCGTTATGCGCCCTACGGCCCTGGAACCAAGGCACACGTCGGCCCTGCCGACGGATCGCGGGCATGGCCCGCTCCTACAACGTTACAGGCGCATCACCACGGCGCCGGCCCACCGAACAGCTGCCCCTGCACGCCCTGGATGCCCATCTCCTTCAGCACGCGGAACTCCCCCGCAGTCTCCACGCGCTCGGCGATCAGTGGCAGGTCGATGCTGTGGGCCGCGCGCTGCATCGCCTCGATGAACAGGCGCTTGTCGTTCTCCTGGTCGATATGGCGGATGTGGCTGCCATCGACCTTGAGGTATGCCAGTCCCAGCCGCGCCAGGTTGCCAATCATGCTGAAGCGCCCGCCGAAGTGCTGCAGGCTCAGGCGATAGCCCAGCTCGCCAAGGCGACGGGTCAGCGCTTCGAGTACCGGCTGTGCCGGCAGCTGGTCTTCTTCCAGCTCCAGGGTCAGGCGTCCGGCGAATTGCGGGTGCTGGCGCAGCAGGTCGAATACGCGGGTGGTCGCCCACTCATCGCGCAGCAGCGCGGCAGACAGGTTCAGCGCCAGTGGGCGATTGTGCCTGGCCATGTCGGCCAGCACGCTTTCGAGCATCAGCAGGTCCAGCCGCGCGGTCCAGCCGAAACGGTCCAGCCAGGGCAGGAAGCGCCCGGCGGCGATGCTGCCGCCCTGCCCGTCCGGCAGGCGCGAAAGCACCTTGTAATGCAGCACCACCTGCGGATCGGCGCAGGACACCACCGCCTGGAAATGCAGCTGGAATCGCTTGTGCATCAGCGCCTCATCCAGCAACTGGTGCCAGCTGTGGCGCTCCTCGGCGACAGGCTTGGCGCCGCCCTGGAGGAAGGCCCAGCAACTGTCGTTCTGCCGCTCGGCCTGGACCAGTGCCTCGTCCGCGCGCTGCAACAGCGCCTGCGCCGAATCACCGGAAACGAAGGGCACCAGCCCCAGGCACGCCACCGGGCTCACATCGCTGGCCCCCGTGGTAGCCAACGCGGCGAGCATGCCCTCCAGGCGCATCGCCAGGGCCGGTGCATCCTCGGGCATCAACCCCGGCGCCAGCATCACGAACTCGCCGCCACGGCTACGCGCCAGGGTCAGGCCGGAACCCAGGCCCTGTCCGGACAGGCGCAACTGGTCGGCCACCGCCTTGAGCAACTGGTCGACACGCTGGCCGCCCAGACGCTGGTTGAGCCCGGCCAGGTCATTCACCCGCAGTACCAGCAGCGTGCCGCTGCTGACCTGGTCCTCGGCGCTCAGCCGGTTGTTGAGCTGCATGTCGAAGAAGCGTCGGTTGCCCAGCCCGGTCAGGCTGTCCTGGTAAGCCTCGTCGCGCAGGCGTTCGCTGCGCTGGGCCTGCTCCTGGAACAGCGCCTTGAGCTTCTCCACCATCTGGTTCATCGCCTGCACCACGCGGCGCAGTTCGGGGGTGCGCGGCAGTTCCGGCAGGCTGAGGAATTCGCGACGGGCGATGGCATGGGACTGCGCCACCATGTAGTCCAGCGGCTTGAGCTGGCGGCGCAGCAGGATGGCACCGAGCACCGCGCTGGCGATGCCACAGAGCACCAGCCAGAGCAGGCTGCCCAGGGCGCTCTGCCAGAGCTTGGCGATGGCGAACATCGGGTGACTGAGCACCTCGACCCGCGCCGCCTGGGTCCAGCCGCGGCTGACGATGGCATCGCCGCCGGCCGAGTGCAGGTCAATCAGCGAGATGAACCACTGCGGCACCTTGGCCGCGACCGCGTCGGGCACGCCGGTGCGCTCCACCATCACCTTGCCGGTGGCGAGGTCGATCACGCGGATGCTCTCGAAGTAGCCACTGTCGAAGATCGAACTGACCATCAGCTCGACCATCGCCGGGTCGTCGATGTTCGGCGTCAGCGACAGGCCCAGCGCGGTGGCCGCGTCCTGGGCGTGGGAGCGCAACTGGTTGCCGTACTGCTCGCGCGAGCTTTCCAGGCCGACCATGAAGCTGCCGCTGAAGGCGACCACCAGGAACAGGCAGATGGCGATCAACAACTGTTTGAACAGGGACATCGTGTCTCCAGGCTCCTTC
The DNA here is from genome assembly GCA_966191535.1 of uncultured Pseudomonas sp. Taxonomy (GTDB): domain Bacteria; phylum Pseudomonadota; class Gammaproteobacteria; order Pseudomonadales; family Pseudomonadaceae; genus Pseudomonas. The sequence continues at coordinate 4,360 of CBIGPF010000217.1, forward strand.
GATGGAGCTATTCGTGTCGGTGGAGCGTCTGGTTCGGCGGAGCGTTTGACTCGTTGAAGCTATTCATCCTGCGGAAAGCCTTCGGCCTTCATTTTCTTCAGCAGGTCCTGCCAGCGCGACAACCGCTTGCTGTCGCCCACCTGCTTGCCGCCGCCCGCACCACTGCCGGCGAGCCACAGGCCTTCGCCGTTGAACGCGTAGACCGGCTGCAGATCGCTGCGCTGGCTGGCCGGCAGGATGCTGCCGATCAGGTTGTCCAGCACCAGCGGCACGGCGTCTGGCCGTGGATAATACGTGAGCACCATATGCGCCTGGTTCAGGCGCAGCGCCTTGACGTAGGTAATGCGCAGCTTCTGCGCCGGCACGCCCAGGTGTCGCAGGCTGATGTACTTGGCGATGGCGAAGTCCTCGCAATCGCCGGCGCCCTTGAACAGTGCCTCCACGGGCGTGGCCCAGTAGTCCACTTCGTGCCAGAGGCTGAGGTCGTCGGTGAAGCGCAACTGGTCGTTGAAGAAGCGATTGACCGCCTGCAACTGCTCCCGTTCCGGCACGGCAGCCTGTTCCGCCAGCAGCTTCTGCCAGGCATCGATGCGCACCTGGCCCTCGCCCAGCGGACCATAACGCTGCGTCGACTGCTGGCTGATCAGCTTGAAGTCCCATTCGGTCTGCTGCGCCCCCGCCAGAACGCCGAGCGACGTCACCAGCACCAGGGCTAATGGCCCCGGCCAGCAACGACGCAACACCCTGGAACAACGGCTGAGCACGATCGCGACTACTCGACTGCGAGCGCCGGCAACCAGCTGCGGGCGCAGGGGTCGCATGGTGCAGACTGGCCGCGAAAAAAACAATGGCACAATGCAATCATTGCATTGTGCCATCCAGGGGAGACGCGGCCTGGAGGGGAGCCAGCCGCGCGGGGTTGGGGATCGATCAGCTCTTCTGCGGCGGCGTGACGATGTCGAACCAGAAGTTGAAGTCTTCCAGCATGCCGAACAGCTTGGCCAGCAGCAGCGGGTTGCCCGAGCTCTTGAGCTTGCCCTCGAACACCAGGCGTACCGGCGAGACTTCCCGGAGCATCAGGCGGTTGAGGTCCGAACGGTCGATGGTCACGGTCTGCCCGGCATTCTCGCTCTGCACCCCCTTGATGTTGTTCAGGTGCGAGTTTTTCAGCTCCAGCAGGTACTGCTCGTTCTTGTCCGGCAGCACCAGGTTGATGGCGAAGTCCTCGCCCTCGGCCTTCTCGGCGTTCAGGCGCACACCGAGGTAGTCGAACAACAGGCCGGTATCCATCGCTGCCAGCGCATCGGGGCTGCCCGATTTCATCGACGGCAGGTCACGCGGCAAGCCGTTGCGCAGTTCCTGCGCGGCCATCAGGTAGCTGTTGCGCCAGCCGGCGTTCTCCGCCTGGTAGCCGAGCTGCTCCAGGGCGTCGGCTTGCAGGTTGCGCGCAGCCTGGTTGCTCGGGTCGGCGAAGACCAGCTTGTTCACCACCTCCACGACCCAGCGGTACTCGCCCTTGTCGAAGGACGCCTTGGCCATCTGCAGCAGGTGGTCTGCGCCGCCCATGAACTCGACATACTTCACCGCCGAATCCTCCGGCGCCAGCGGGTTCAGGGTCGCCGGGTTGCTGTCGTAGTAGCCCAGGTACTTGTTCACCACCGCCCGCACGTTGTGGCTGACGCTGCCGTGGTAACCGCGGTTGAACCACTCGTTGGCCAGCTCCGGCGGCACTTTCAGGCGCTCGTGGATCTGGTTGATGGTCACGCCGTTGTTGGCCAGGTGCAGGGTCTGGTCGTTCAGGTAGCCGTACATGTCACGCTGTTTCTCCAGGGTGCGGACGATGTCCTCGTGCCCCCAGCGCGGCCAGTTGTGCACGGCGAACATCACCTCGGCCTTGTCGCCGAAGCGGTGCAGCGCCTCGTTGATGTACTTGCTCCAGCCCAGCGGGTCGCGGGTCTCGGCGCCGCGCAGGGTGTAGAGGTTGTGCAGGGTGGCGGTGACGTTCTCGGCCATCAGCAGCGCCTTCTGCTGCGGCAGCCAGACGTTCATTTCCGCCGGCGATTCGGTGCCCGGGGTGTTCTGGAAGGTGAAGGACACGCCGTCGATGTCCATGTCCACCAGCGAGCCATCGACGGTCTTGGTCGGCGCGATGATGCTCATCGGACCGTGGGCGACGCCCTTGCCGATGGCCATGTCGACCAGACCTTCCGGTCCCTTGGGCAGCATCGTGCCGTACTGGTAGGTGGCTCGGCGCAGCATGGCGTTGCCGGCCAGCACGTTCTCCTTGATCGCCGCCTCCATGAAGCCCTTGGGCGCAATGATCTGCACCTCGCCCTTGTCCACCTGTTCCTGGCTCACCAGGCCCTTCACTCCGCCGAAGTGGTCGATGTGGGCGTGGCTGTAGATGACCGCGCGGATCGGCTTCTGCCCCAGCTCCTGGCTCACCAGCGCATAGGCCGCCCTGGAGGTCGCCGGCGTGGTCAGGGTGTCGATGACGATCCAGCCGGTCTTGCCTTCGATGAAGGTGGTGTTGGCGAGGTCGAAACCGCGCACCTGGTAGATGCCGTCGGTGACCTTGAACAGGCCGTAGCTGAGGTTGAGCTGGGCCTGGCGCATCAGGCTCGGGTTGACGCTGGCGACGTCCTTGGCAGCCTTGAGGAAGTCAAAGCCGCCCAGTTCCCAGGCGACGGTGCCGTCCTCGTTCTTGATCGTGAGGCTCTCGGGACGCTTGATCAGGCCCTTCTCCACCCGGTCGAAATCGGCGCGGTCGCTGAAGGGCAGCGACTGGCGCATCTGCTCCTGCGCAGCCTGGGTGAAAGACGTCGGGGGCTTGGGCTGTTCGGCGGCGACCAGCAGGCCGGGGCAAAGGCTGGCGACCAGCACGGCAGCGGAAAGACGGGACATCGGAGGACTCCGGTATTTGTTGTTGTGCTCGCACTATGCCGGCCGTCGCGCTAATAATTCCAATGCATTCCAATTTCACAATCAATGCAGGAAGCGCATGAGCGATCTCCGCCAGCTACGCCACTTCGTCGCCCTCGCCGAACACGGTCACTTCGCCCGCGCCGCCGATGCGGTGAATCTTAGCCAACCCGCCCTGTCGCGGAGCATCCAGGCGCTGGAAGGCCTGTTGAGCTGCCAGTTGGTGGACCGCAACCCGCGTGGCATCACCCTCACCGCCCACGGCCGGCTGGTACTGGAGCACGCCCGCCGTCTGCTGGCCGGCGAGCACGCACTGAAGAACGCAGTGCTGCAGCTGGCGGACCTGGAAACCGGCGAACTGCGCCTGGGCGCCGGCCCCTTTCCCGCTGCGCGACTGATGCCGCAGGTGCTCGCCCGCTACTGCAGTGCGCACCCGAAGGTGTCGATCCTGCTGTCCATCGAGAACTGGAGCGAGCTGCACCAGCGCCTGCTGGATGACGAACTGGAACTCTTCGTCGCCGACTACAGCGAACTGAAAGACGACAGTCGCCTGGATATCCTGCCGCTACAGGTGCACCGGGGCGTGCTGTTCTGTCGGCCGGGGCATCCGCTGATCGGCGCCGCGCCGTCGGTGGAGCAGGTGCTCGACTACCCGCTGGCAGGCCCGCGCCTGCCGCGCGACGCCCACGAAGGACTGGCGCGAACCCTGGGTCGCGAGCAACCGCTGAGCGTGCAATGCGACGACGTGCTGATGCTCAAGGAGCTGGTGAAAGGCAGCGACGTGCTCTGCCTGGCCACCTGGGACGTGGTGGCTGCGGATGTGCGGGCCGGCGCCCTGGCGGTGCTGCCCTGGCCCACCAGTGGCGACGGCGCCGGGCGCGGCTCCGCCTACGCCCTGGTGAGGCATGCCAGCCGCAGCCTGTCGCCTGCGGCCAGCCAGTTCGCCGAGTTGTTGCTGGCGGAAGAGGCGGGGGTGAACACCGCGGGAAGAGAAAAAACGGGGGCCACCCCGGGTGGGGGCCGTGGCGGGTTGCTAGTTCGCCGACAGCCGCGCCTGCAGGCGCGACTCCAGTTCCTGCTGGCGCCAGCCGGCCAGTGCGGCGGG
>CBIGPF010000218.1:0-8344 GCA_966191535.1 uncultured Pseudomonas sp.
GCCCAAGCAGTCCGGCACCGAGACCGTCGAGGAGCGTGCCCGGCACGAACTCGGCATGGTCAAGGACAAGGAAACCCTCTACCAGCTCGCGCAATGACCACTCCCGCCTTCTGGGCCGTGATCCCGGCCGCCGGCATCGGTTCGCGGATGCGCGCCGACCGCCCCAAGCAATACCTCGACCTCGCTGGCCGCAGCATTATCGAACGCACCCTCGACTGTTTCCTCGGTCATCCCCGGCTCAAGGGCCTGGTGGTGTGCCTGGCTGCTGATGATCCCTGGTGGCCAACCCTGCCCAGCGCTTCCAACGAACTGATCCAGCGTGCCGACGGTGGTCGCGAACGCGCCGATTCCGTGCTCAATGGCCTGCTGCGTCTGACCGAGTTGGGCGCAGGCAGCGACGACTGGGTGCTGGTGCACGACGCTGCGCGGCCGAACCTCGCACGTACTGATCTGGACCGCCTGCTCGGCGAACTGGAGTTCGATGCGGTGGGTGGCCTGCTCGGCGTCCCGGCACGGGATACCCTGAAGCGCGTGGGCGCCGATGGCCGCGTGGTCGAAACCATCGACCGCAGCGTGGTCTGGCAGGCCTACACCCCACAGATGTTCCGACTTGGTGCGCTGCATCGCGCACTCGCCGATGCACTGGTGGCCGACGCCGCCATCACCGACGAGGCTTCTGCCATGGAGTGGGCGGGCTACGCGCCGCGCCTGGTGGAAGGCCGGGTGGACAACATCAAGGTCACCACCCCCGAAGACCTGCAGCGCCTGCAGCGCAACTTCGCCAAGCACTGAAGCCTTCGTAGCCAGATCGGAGCACCCTGTAGGAGTGCGCCATGCGCACGATCGCGGGCATGGCCCGCTCCTACAGGTTGAGTGCCGGGCATCACCCCAGCAGCGGCACTTCGATCAGGAAGCGGAACAGCGCCCCGTGCTGTTCAACCGCCAGGCAGTGGTAGCCATGGCGTTGGGTGTCTTCCGGAATGCCATGCACCGACTGAGAGCAATCGGTGATCACCTCCAGCAGATCGCCCGGCTTGAGCGTCTCCAGGGTTTCCAGGGTGGCGATGGCGTTGTACGGGCAGTGTTCGCCGCGCAGATCAAGCGACAGCGTCGGCGTCTTGGTGTCGGGCATCGGACGGTTTCCGTTTGCGAGTGAATCGTTGTGCGTTGAGTTGCACCAGCAGCATGCACAGGGCGAGGCCGGCGAAGGTGATCAGCAGGCCGCCACCGGGACCGAACTCCTGCAGCAGGTTGAGCTTGGGATAGGGCAGGGCGAGGCTGGTGCCGAGCTGGTCCCAGTACACCGCGACCAGGGTGCCACCGATCACGTTGCCGAGGCCGACTACCCAGAAGTGCACCTGGCCTTCCATCGAGCGATACATCCAGCCGGTTTCACAGCCGCCGGCCAGGACGATGCCGATGCCGAACAGCACGCCGCCGATCACGGCATTCGGGCCCATCCAGAAGATCTTCGGCGGCAGGCCGTTGTGGATAGCCGCGAAGGTGCCGACGCAGGCGGCCGCCATGCCCAGCAGGATGCCCAGCGCAGCCTGGGTCCGGCCGGTGGTCCAGAGATCGCGGGCGGCGCTGGTGAAGCAGATCTGTGCACGCTCGATCAGGCCGCCGAACAGCAGGCCGAACAGGCAGGCCATGCCCAGCACCAGCGAGACTTCGAAACGCCACGCGGCGAACAGCGCGGCGATCGCCAGCACGCCCATGCCCAGGCGCCATTGCAGCTTGGCGCGACGCGCCAGGGATTCCGCGCTCGGCAGGGCGGCGGCCTTACCGCCGACCTTCAGCGGGATACGCAGGAAGGGCAGCAGGCTGATCTTCACGCCGAACCAGGCGCCGATCACGGTGGAGAACATGAAGGCCCAGGCGTGTACCGAGAACATCGGGATGCCGGTGAAGAAGGCCGCGAGGTTGCAGCCCATCGCCAGGCGCGCGCCAAAGCCGGCGATTACCCCGCCGACCAGGCCCTGCAGCAGGCGGCGCTTGCTGGTCGGCCAGCGCAGGCTGACGTTGCCGGCCCAGAGTGCGCAGACCAGGGCGCCAAGGAACATGCCGATGATCATCACGCCATCGATACGGTCCAGCGGCGTGCCCTGCAGGCCGATGATCTTGAAGTAGCTCCATTCCTGGGGCTGCAGTCCGAACCAGGACAGCACGTGGCCACCCCAGCGGGTGAACTCGCCGGTGACGGCCCAGAAGGTGCCGGTCATGGCGAAGTAGTAGGCCGAAATGACGCCCAGGGCGACCAGGGTCGGCAGTGGCGACCAGAAGCGCAGCAGGTAGCGCTCGCGGAAAGAAGAAAGGGCAGACATGTCGTCGTCCTTGATGCTTTGAGTGGGAAACCGGGCATTCTAGCCAAGGCAGTTTCCCGGCGCTTGCTTCAGGGCAACGGAGGTGGCTGAAGCTGTTGCAGACCTTCCTTGAGGTGATCCACCAGTTGCCGCACTTTGGGCGACAGGTGCCGTTGCTGTGGATAGAGCGCCCAGACCCCGGTGTTGGGCGGTTGGTGCGCTTCCAGCAGCGAGACCAGGCGGCCACTGCGCAGGTGCTCCAGCACGTAGTAGTCCGGCAGCTGGCACAGGCCGAAACCACGCAGCGCCGCGTCGAGTACCGCCTGGCCGCTGTTGCAGCGCCAGTTGCCCTGCACCCGGTGCTGGGTTTCGCGGCCGTCCTCAAGGAAACTCCACTGGTCGCTGCTGCCCACCAGGCAGTTGTGCTGTGTCAGTTCGGCGACGCTCTGCGGTGAGCCATGCCGCGTCAGATAGTCAGGCGTGGCGCAGAGGTACATCACGCGCGGTGCCAGGCGCGTCGCCACCAGCCGTGAATCGCTCAAGCGGCCGAGGCGGATCGCCAGGTCGAAGCCCTCGTGGAACAGGTCGAGCTGGCGGTTGGACAGTTCGACCTCCACTCGCAATTGCGGAAACTGCGCCATGAACTCGTTCACCAGCGGCACCACGAAGCGTTCCCCGTAGGCCACGGCGCAGGTCATGCGCAGCAGGCCCTTGGGCTCGGCGGACAGGTCGCTGACCGCGCGCAGCGCTTCCTCGCGGGCGTCCTGCAGGCGCCGGCAATGCTGCAGGAAGGTCTGGCCAGCCTCGCTCAACGTGACCTTTCGCGTGTTGCGGTACAGCAAGCGGGTCTGCAGACGCTCCTCCAGTCGAGCCACCTGGCGACTGACATGGGATGACGAAACGCCCAGGCGTTCGGCAGCGGCGGTGAATTGGCCGGTTTCGGCGACGGCGACGAATTCGTCCAGTCCTTCCCAGCGGTGCATCTGGATTATCCCTGTATGGCAATAATGTTTTGATTATTGCCTGATTATTCCCTGAAACGGGGTTTTCTACACTTCCAAGGCTTTGGGGCGTGCTTTTGGCGCGTTGCCCCGAACGCTCCCCGACGTGGCTTCGGCCCGTCCCGGTTTCTCGGCCGCTGCGCCGAACCCGTCCGCCCTGGCGGGCGTTGTCGTTTCCTTCGTTCAGGAGTTTCCAGATGATCAAGTCCCGTGCCGCCGTCGCCTTCGCCCCCAACAAGCCGTTGGAAATTGTCGAAGTGGATGTGGCGCCGCCGCAGAAAGGTGAAGTGCTGGTGCGCATTGTCGCCACCGGCGTCTGCCACACCGACGCGTACACGCTGTCCGGCCAGGATTCCGAGGGCGTATTCCCGTGCATCCTGGGTCACGAAGGTGGTGGCATCGTTGAGGCGGTGGGTGAGGGCGTGACCTCGCTGAAAGTGGGCGACCACGTGATCCCGCTGTACACGGCCGAATGTCGCGAGTGCAAATTCTGCAAATCGGGCAAGACCAATCTCTGCCAGGCCGTGCGCGCCACCCAGGGCAAGGGCCTGATGCCGGATGGCACCAGCCGCTTTTCCTACAAGGGCGAGCCGATCTACCACTACATGGGCTGCTCGACCTTCTCCGAGTACACCGTGCTGCCCGAAATCTCCCTGGCGAAGATCCCCGAGGAGGCGCCGCTGGAGAAGGTCTGCCTGCTCGGTTGCGGCGTGACCACCGGCATTGGCGCCGTGCTGAACACTGCCAAGGTGGAAGAGGGCGCTACGGTCGCCATCTTCGGCCTGGGCGGCATTGGCTTGGCAGCGATCATCGGTGCGAAGATGGCCAAGGCCTCGCGCATCATCGCGGTGGACATCAACCCGGCCAAGTTCGACATCGCCAAGGAACTGGGCGCCACCGACTTCGTCAATCCGAAGGATCACCAGAAGCCGATCCAGGATGTCATTGTCGAATTGACCGATGGCGGCGTGGACTATTCCTTCGAGTGTGTGGGCAACGTCCAGCTGATGCGTGCGGCACTGGAGTGCTGCCACAAGGGCTGGGGTGAGTCCACCATCATCGGCGTCGCCGGTGCCGGCCAGGAAATCAGCACCCGTCCGTTCCAGCTGGTTACCGGCCGCGTCTGGCGTGGTTCCGCCTTCGGTGGCGTGAAGGGCCGTACCGAGCTGCCGAGCTATGTGGAAAAGGCACAGAAGGGCGAAATCCCGCTGGATACCTTCATCACCCACACCATGGGCCTGGAGAAGATCAACGAGGCGTTCGACCTGATGCACGAAGGCAAGAGCATCCGCTCCGTCATCCATTACTGATCGAATCGCCGGGCGCCGCGTGCGCCCGGCTTCACAGGAGGTCCCATGACGGATTCCATCGAACTCATCAGCAGCCAGAAAAGCTTTGGCGGCTGGCACCAGCGCTACCGCCACCGGTCCGCAACCCTGGGCTGCGACATGGTCTTCGCGGTCTACCTGCCGCCCCAGGCCGAGCCCGAGGCAGGCCTGCCGGTGCTCTACTGGCTCTCCGGCCTGACCTGCACCGACGAGAACTTCATGCAGAAGGCCGGCGCGCAGCGCATGGCTGCCGAGCTGGGCCTGGTCATCGTCGCGCCGGACACCAGTCCGCGCGGGCCGGAAGTGCCAGGCGACCCGGACGGTGCGTGGGACTTCGGCCTCGGCGCTGGCTTCTACGTCAACGCGACCCAGGAACCCTGGGCGCGCCATTACCGCATGCACGACTATGTGGTGCAGGAGCTGCCGGCGCTGGTCGAGGCGAACTTCCCGGTTTCCCAGAAGCGCGGCATCAGCGGGCATTCCATGGGCGGCCATGGCGCGCTGATCTGCGCCCTGCGCAATCCGGGGCGCTACCTGTCGCTGTCGGCTTTCGCACCGATCACTCATCCCAGCGATTGCCCCTGGGGGCAGAAGGCACTTGGGCGCTTCTTCGGCGAAGACCCGGCTGCCTGGCGCGAGTGGGACGCCGTTGAACTGCTGGCGGGCGCCGGCGAGCGCTTGCCGATCCTGGTGGACCAGGGCGATCGCGACGACTTCCTCGCCGTGCAGCTCAAGCCCGAAGCCTTGCGCGAAGCGGCCGCTGCGGTCGGTCATCCGCTGGAGCTGCGCCTGCAGCCCGGCTACGACCACAGCTATTACTTCATTGCGAGCTTCATCGAAGATCACCTGCGCCACCACGCTGCGGCGCTCTGTGGCTGACACCCTCAGGGCGGTGATCCGGTAGAATCGACGCCCTGACATCTACAGGGCGTTTTTTCATGCGTATCGGACATGGCTACGACGTGCACCGCTTCGGCGAGGGCGACTTCATCACCCTCGGCGGCGTGCGTATTCCCCACAAGTTCGGGCTCGTCGCCCACTCCGACGGCGACGTGCTGCTGCACGCGCTCTCCGATGCCCTGCTGGGCGCCTGTGCGCTGGGCGATATCGGCAAGCACTTCCCCGACACCGACCCGCAATTCAAGGGCGCTGACAGCCGCGCGCTGCTGCGTCACGTGCTGAGCCTGGTGGAAGCCAAGGGCTGGAAAGTAGAGAACGTCGACACCACCATCATCGCCCAGGCACCGAAGATGGCGCCGCACATCCAGAGCATGCGCGAGACCATCGCTGCCGACCTGAAGGTCGACCTGGACCAGGTCAACGTCAAGGCCACCACCACCGAGAAGCTCGGCTTCACCGGCCGTGAAGAGGGCATCGCGGTTCACGCCGTCGCCCTGCTGGGTCGCGCATGACCGAGTTGGAACTGCTGGGCCCGCGCGCCCATGGCGATGCCTGCGGACGTGCCGTGCTCAAGGCGGTGGCCGAGGACTTCCAGGTCGACGAGGTGCTGGATATTCCGCTCTCCGGTGATGGCGAGCACCTCTGGCTGTGGGTGGAGAAGCGCGGCCTGAACACCGAGGAGGCCGCCCGTCGCCTCGCCCGCGCCGCTGGTGTGCCGGTGAAGATGATCAGCTATGCCGGTCTCAAGGACCGCCAGGCGCTGACCCGTCAGTGGTTCAGCCTGCACCTGCCGGGCAAGTCCGATCCGGACCTGTCTGCCGCCGAGGGCGAAAGCCTGCGCATCCTCGAACGCAATCGACATCGCCGCAAACTGCAGCGCGGCGCGCATTCGGCCAACGGCTTCACCCTGCGCCTGACCGAGCTGCAGGCGGATCGCGAGCAGCTCGAGGCGCGACTGAAGGCCATCGTTGCCCAGGGTGTACCGAACTACTTCGGCACCCAGCGCTTCGGCCATGACGGCGGCAACGTCTTCGATGCCCGTGGCTTCGCCGAACGGGGCAAACTGCCGGAGCATCGCAATATTCGCTCGCGCCTGCTCTCGGCCGCGCGCAGCTACGTCTTCAACCAGGTGCTGGCCCGTCGTGTGGCACAAGGTACCTGGAACCAGGCGCAAGCCGGCGACCTGTTGGCGTTCACCGACAGCCGCAGCTTCTTCCCCGCTGGCGAAGCGGAATGCTCCGACCCGCGCCTCGCAGCACTCGACCTGCACCCCACTGGTCCGATGTGGGGAGAGGGCGACTCACCGGCGTCTGGCGTGCCCGGAGGCGTCGAACGCCACGTCCAGCAGGCCGAGATGGCGCTGTGCCAGTGGCTTGCTGGTGCGGACATGGCGCACGAACGGCGCATTCTGCGCCTCCCCATCCCGGGCCTTACATGGCATTATCCCGCCCCTGACATTCTGCAACTGGAATTCGTCCTGCCGGCTGGCTGCTTCGCCACCGTGGTAGTGCGCGAGCTGATCGACCTCGTGCCGGCAGGGCAGACGGAAAGCCCATGCGCATATTGATTGCCAACGACGACGGGGTCACTGCACCCGGTATCGCCGCGCTTCACGACGCGCTGTCCGCTTATGCGGACTGCGTTGTGATCGCCCCGGAAGCTGATCGTAGCGGAGCGAGTAGTTCGCTGACGCTGGATCGGCCGCTGCATCCCCATCGCCTCGGCAATGGCTTCATCAGCCTCAACGGCACTCCGACCGACTGCGTCCACCTGGGCCTCAACGGGTTGCTCGAAGAGGTGCCGGAGATGGTCGTCTCGGGCATCAACCTCGGCGCCAACCTGGGCGACGACGTACTCTATTCGGGTACCGTGGCAGCGGCGCTGGAAGGGCGTTTCCTGGCGCGTCCGGCCTTCGCCTTCTCGGTGTGCTCGCGCTTGACCGACAACCTGCCGGCGGCGATGCACTACGCCCGCCTGCTGGTGGAGTCCCACGAGAAGCTCGACCTGCCGCCGCGCACCGTGCTCAACGTGAACATTCCCAACCTGCCGCTGGAGCGCATCAAGGGTATCCAGCTGACCCGCCTGGGCCATCGCGCCCGCGCCAAGCCGCCGGTCAAGGTGGTCAACCCGCGCGGCAAGGAAGGCTACTGGATCGCTGCGGCCGGCGATGCCGAGGATGGCGGCGAGGGCACCGACTTCCACGCAGTGATGCAGGGCTATGTGTCCATCACGCCGTTGCAGATGGACCGGACCTACCGGGAGGCGTTCAATGTCCTTGGCGACTGGCTCGGAGGGCTCGACCATGGCCAATGAATTGTCTCGCCGTGGCGGAATCGGGATGACCTCCCAGCGCACCCGCGAGCGCCTGATTCAGCGTCTGTACGAGGAAGGCCTGTCCAACGCCCACGTGCTGGAAGTGATCCGTCGTACGCCGCGCCACCTGTTTGTCGACGAGGCGCTGTCCCATCGCGCCTATGAAGACACCGCGCTGCCCATCGGGCACAACCAGACCATCTCGCAGCCCTTCATGGTGGCGCGGATGACCGAGCTGCTGCTGGCCGCGGGCCCGCTGGACAAGGTGCTGGAGATCGGTACCGGTTCCGGCTATCAGACCGCCGTGCTGTCACAACTGGTGGAGCGGGTGTTCTCCGTCGAGCGCATCCAGGCCCTGCAGGATCGCGCCAAGGAGCGACTTGCGGAGCTAAACCTGAGAAATGTTGTCTTTCGTTGGGGCGATGGCTGGGAAGGTTGGCCTGCCCTTGCGCCTTACAACGGCATCATCGTCACCGCGGCCGCGGCCGAGGTCCCGCAG
>CBIGPF010000219.1:0-8258 GCA_966191535.1 uncultured Pseudomonas sp.
CCGGCCTGGGGCTGGCCCCCCGGCTCCGGTTGGCTTGTGGTCGGCGCGCGGGGGCCCCCTCCCGGGCACCCCGGCGGCCCCTTGGCCGCCCCCCCCCCCGCTCCTACAGCAATGCCGCCTCCGTATCGCGCCGGTTGCCTATCGCGGACCCCAATCGGGGAAAGAGTCCGCTCCTATGCACAGGCAAACCCCACAGGCCGCAAATCCGCTAAAAGCCCCTCGCACCGCCAGCAAAAGCAGGGATAATGCCGCCTTCGAACCCCAGCGCCTGACGAGTGGCCGATGAGTGACCTGACCGAGCCGGAAGCCCCTTCCGCCGCCCCTGAATACCAGGTGCCGGTGCAGCTGGCGCTCGTCTACGGCGAGGCCCTGACGGAGATGCCGCAGGACCTGTACATCCCGCCGGACGCCCTGGAAGTCTTCCTCGAAGCCTTCGAGGGCCCGCTCGACCTGCTGCTCTACCTGATCCGCAAACAGAACATCAACATCCTCGACATCCCCGTGGCAGAGATCACCCGCCAGTACATGGGCTACGTCGAACTGATGAAGTCGGTGCGCCTGGAACTGGCTGCCGAGTACCTGGTGATGGCCGCCATGCTCGCCGAGATCAAGTCGCGCATGCTGCTGCCGCGCTCGGCCGAGGCCGAGGAAGAAGAGGAAGACCCGCGCGCCGAGCTGATCCGACGCCTGCAGGAGTACGAGCGCTTCAAGAAGGCTGCCGAGGACCTCGACGAGCTGCCGCGCCTGGGCCGTGACTACGTGGTGCCCACCGTCGCCGCGCCGGATGCGCGGGCGCGCCGGTTGTTGCCGGAAGTGGACATGCAGGAACTGATGCTGTGCATGGCCGAGGTACTGCGCCGCGCCGACCTGTTCGAAAGCCACCAGGTCACCCGCGAGATGCTCTCCACCCGCGAGCGCATGACCGAGATCCTCGAACGCCTGAAAGGCGAAGGCTTCGTGCCCTTCATCAGCCTGTTCCGCGTCGAGGAGGGCAAGCTCGGCGTGGTGGTGACCTTCATGGCGGTGCTGGAGCTGGTCAAGGAACAGCTGGTGGAACTGGTGCAGAACGAAGCCTTCGCGCCCATCCACGTTCGCGCCCGTACGGAAGTGCAGGAAGGCGCCGCACGCTTCGGGGAAACGTCGGAAGACGTGCTGGAAGAGGGCGACGAAGACGTCTTCGAGCCCCGTGAGGAGCTCCCGGCCGAGCTGACCTTCGAGGACGGCCATTTCGACGGCCCGGAAGGCGAGGCAGCGCTCGACCAGGCGCTGGACGGCGGGGCGGAAGACGAGCCGCTCTGATCCGCCAGCGTTGCCCTGGCGCCACGCTTTGAGTAGCTTTCCCGCCTGAACGGCGAAACCTTCAACCCCGACCCGAGCTCCCGATGAATCTCTCCGACCCGCAAGAACTGGCGACCCTGCTCGAAGGCATCCTCCTGGCTGCCGGCAAGCCCATGTCGCTGGAGCGCCTCGGCGAGCTGTTCGAGGAGGCCGAGCGCCCCGAGCCGCAGCAGTTCCGCGATGCCCTGGCGGTGCTGAGCCTGTCCTGTTCCGGGCGGGCATTCGAGCTGAAGGAAGTCGCCACCGGCTACCGCCTGCAGGTGCGCGAAAAGTTCGCCTCCTGGGTTGGCCGGCTCTGGGAGGAGCGCCCGCAGCGCTATTCCCGCGCGCTGCTGGAGACCCTGGCGCTGATCGCCTATCGCCAGCCGATCACCCGCGGCGAGATCGAGGAGATCCGCGGCGTCGCGGTGAACACTCAGATCGTCAAGACGCTGATGGAGCGCGAGTGGATCCGCATCGTCGGCTACCGCGAAGTCCCCGGCCGCCCGGCGATGCTCGCCACGACTCGTACCTTCCTCGACTACTTCAACCTCAAGAGCCTGGAAGACCTGCCGCCGCTGGCTGAGCTGAAACTGATGGAGCCCGAGCCGCAGCCGATCCTCGAGGACATGGCGCCGGTGGCCAGCCTGCCGAGCCCCGAGGAGTACGACGAGGACTATGTGCCGCCGTCGCTGCAGGCCCTGGCCGACCAGGCCGTGCGCGATGCCGGCGAGGAGCCGGAGCCCGCGCCGCCGGAGGAACCGAAGGAAGAGACCAGCTTCCGCAGCCTGCTCGCCGAGCTGGACGAGATGGAGCAGGGCCTGAAGACCGACTTCGACGACCTGATCGACCGCCCGCCGAGCGACGACGAAGACACCGGCGTGGATGCCGACTTCAGCGGCGTGCATGCGCTGCCGGAGGTCGAGTTGCAGGGCGAGGCCGACCTGTCCGCCCGGCCTGAAACGCAAGCCGAGCCCGAAGCGGCCGCACCACCGCCGGCCCCGGTACCGTCCGCTCCCGAGGAAGACGAGTGGGACGAAGAGCGCGCCCTGCGCGAAGCGATGCTCGAGGAAATGGCGTTCAACGCGCGCAATCGTGACCATTGAACCCAGTTTTGGCGCATCTGACCGAGGCTTTCCAGCCGTTCGGTGATTGACTTCCGCCGTCGGCGCGACGACCTTATGTGCCGCGTTCGCAAGGCGCAGGCGGCAACACCCGGGGATGCCGCCCGATCAACCGCCCTGACGACGTCTCTCGACAACATTCCACAGTGGCCTGGCGCCTCGCGCAGGCTGCTGAGTACCCATATGAAAAGAACTCCAATCAGCCGTATCTGCTGGCTCGGCCTTCTGCTGGGCCTGAGCAGCGCTTCGCTTTCCGCCGCCCAGGTGCCTGCTGACGCGCCCGCCGTGCCGTTGGCCGGCCAGTCCAAGGAAGCCTTCCTCGACAGCCTGATGCAGCGCATGACGCTGGAAGAGAAGATCGGCCAGCTGCGCCTGGTCAGCGTCGGGCCGGACCATCCCAAGCCGGTACTGCTGAAGGAAATCGCCGAGGGCACTACTGGCGCGGTGTTCAACACCGTGGTCCGTCCGGGCATCCGCGACCTGCAGGATGCGGCCATGAAGAGCCGCCTGAAGATCCCGCTGTTCTTCGCCTATGACGTGGTCCACGGCCATCGCACCGTATTCCCCATCGGCCTGGGCCTGGCGGCGAGCTGGGACCTGGCCGCCATCGAGCGCAGCGCCCGCGTCTCGGCCATCGAGGCCAGCGCCGACGGTCTCAACCTGACGTATTCGCCCACCGTCGACATCGCCCGCGATCCGCGCTGGGGCCGTGTCTCCGAAGGCTTCGGCGAAGACGCCTGGCTGACCAGCAAGGTCGCCGCCGCGGTGGTCAAGGGCTACCAGGGCAAGGGACTGAACCAGCCGGAAACCATCATGGCCGGGGTCAAGCACTTCGCCCTGTACGGTGCCGGCGAAGGCGGCCGCGACTACAACACCGTGGACATGAGCCCGCAGCGCATGTTCCAGGACTACCTGCCGCCGTACCGCGCCGCCATCGACGCCGGTGCCGGCGCCGTGATGGTCTCGCTGAACAGCATCAACGGCGTGCCGGCTACCGCCAACAAGTGGCTGCTGCAGGACCTGCTGCGCGGCCAGTGGGGCTACAAGGGCCTGACCCTGAGCGACCACGGCGCGGTGCTGGAGCTGATCAAGCACGGCGTGGCCGCCACCGAGCGCGACGCCACCCAGGCGGCGATCAACGCCGGCGTCGAAATGAACATGAACGACGACCTCTACGGCAAGCACATGCCCGAGCTGCTCAAGGCCGGGCTGATCAGCCAGGACGAGATCGACCGTGCCTGCCGCGACGTGCTCGCCGCCAAGTGGGACATGGGCCTGTTCCACGACCCGTACCGCTACCTGCAGGGCAAGGACCCGGTCGACACCGACGCCGAGGACCGCCTGCACCGCGCCGACGCTCGCGAGATCGCGCGCAAGGGCATGGTCCTGCTGAAGAACGAAGGCGGCGTGCTGCCGCTCAAGCGCGACGGCGTGATCGCCCTGATCGGCCCGCTGGCCGACAGCAAGCGCGACGTGATGGGCAGCTGGTCCGCCGCTGGCAAGGCCTTCCAGGCCGTGACCGTGCTCGAGGGCATGGGCGCCGCCACCCGTGGCCATGCCGCGCTGCTCTACGCCAAGGGCGCCAACGTCACCGACGATCCGGAGATCGTCAAATACCTCAACGAGTACAGCGAAGACGTGAAGGTCGACTCGCGCAGCCCGAAAGCCATGATCGACGAAGCCGTCGAGAAGGCGAAACAGGCTGACGTGGTGGTGGCCGTGGTCGGCGAATCCCAGGGCATGGCCCACGAGGCGTCGAGCAAGACCAACCTGCACATCGCGCAGAGCCAGATCGAGCTGCTCAAGGCCCTCAAGGCCACCGGCAAGCCGCTGGTGCTGGTGCTGATGAATGGCCGGCCGATGGACCTGCGCTGGGAAAGCGCCAACGCCGACGCCGTGCTGGAAACCTGGTTCAGCGGCACCGAAGGCGGCAACGCCATCGCCGACGTGCTGTTCGGCGACTACAACCCGTCGGGCAAGCTGACCATGACCTTCCCGCGCTCGGTGGGCCAGGTGCCGATCTACTACAACCACCTGAACACCGGCCGCCCGTTCGACCACGAGCACCCGAACAAGTACACCTCGCGCTACTTCGACTCGCAGAACGGCCCGCTGTACCCCTTCGGCTACGGCCTGAGCTACACCGACTTCAGCGTCTCGGACGTGAAGATGTCGGGCAGCAAGCTGAAGAAGGGTGACCAGCTGACCGCCAGCGTGACCGTGAAGAACACCGGCAAAGTTGCCGGCGAGACCACCGTGCAGCTCTACCTGCGCGACGTCGCCGCGTCCATCAGCCGTCCGGTCAAGGAGCTCAAGGGCTTCAGCAAGATCCTGCTGCAGCCGGGCGAGTCGAAGGTGGTGCAGTTCCCGATCCGCGAGGAAGACCTGCGCTTCTACGACAGCCAGCTGCGCTACGCCTCGGAGCCGGGCGAGTTCAAGGTCTACGTCGGCCTGGATTCGGACAACGTGAAGGAGCAGAGCTTCACGCTGCTCTAAGCGACACGCGCTACTGCAAACGAAAACGCCACGGCTGGTTCAGCCGTGGCGTTTTTCGTTCAGGCGGCCTTGGCTGCCTTGCGTGATCGGAGCCCGATCAGCCAGCGCACCGCCCCTTGCACCAGCACGGACAGCAGCGCCGCCTCGGCGAAGCTGGGCAGGGTGTCGTTGTCCGGCAGGCGCAGCGCCAGCCACAGGCAGAACGCGGCGAAGGCCGGGCGCCCGGTGACCATGCCGCGCAGCAGGGCGATGACGAAGCTCGCGCCGTGCAGCCGCTGCGACGACACGCAGAGCACGATGGAGAGCAGCGGGAACACCGCCAGCAGGCCGCTCCAGCTCGGCCCGGCCCAGCCGGCGAGGGCGGTGACGGCCAGGGTCAGCACGGCGCCGGCGAGCATGCGCAGGCTCAGTTCGAAGCGGCCCAGGGCGGCGACCGTGCCGGGCAGCTCGGCGCGGGGCATGAACAACTGGCTGGTCAGCGCACCCAGTGCAGCGGCGATCAGCGCCCAGACAGCTGCCCTTGAAAAAGGCTGAGCGGGGAGCTGCGTCAGGCCCCAGGCTGCCAGTAGCCAGGTAAGCATCGCGCCGCTCAGCGCCAGCGGCCAGGCGTGGCGCCGGCACAGCCAGGCATAGGCGAGGTTGAACGCTTCCGAGGCGAAGATCGCTGCCAGTGCCAGCAGTGCGGCCTGGGCGCCGAAATCGCGGCCGTGCTCCACGGTGATCAGGTAGAGGATGGGGCCGGCGATGGCGGGCAGGGCGGCGAGGCAGCCGGCGACAGTCGGTCCCCACCAGCGTCCGGAGAGGGACACCAGCAGCAGGAACAGCGGAACCAGGGTGAGCTTGAGGGCGAGCATGGGCGAGGCCGGACGGCGTGGACGGCGGATTCTAGCGCGTCGATTGGCCGGGTCGATGGCGGCGATGGGGAAATCGAGTTGGACCTTGGCGCCGCGCGGGTGTCCATTGTGCAGGTCCACTGACGTTCACCCACCGAGTCGAGAGGAAGTCCGTGAAGAGTCCGTGCATCAAGATCTGCGAGTTCGACGAGGGCATCTGTCTGGGCTGCGGCCGCAGTCGCGAGGAAATCAAGGCGTGGAAGCGCGTCGACCACCTGGGCCAGGAGGCGATCCTGGCCGAGGCGGACATGCGCCTGCTGGTGCTGGAGGCGCAGGGGAAAAGGCTGTATCGCTGAATGGCATTTCCTGGGGCGCCGCGCCGTGGTATGCCCTCTCCCTAACCCTCTCCATGAAGGGAGAGGGGACTGTTCGGCGAGCGCGGTCGCTTCATCGCCCACTGCGCAAACGACGTTTCCGGCTGACTCAGTTTCCAGACCCCACTCAGATGGCCCCCTCTCCCTTCAGGGAGAGGGCTGGGGAGAGGGTGGTAAAGGGAAATGCAGCAGTCCCGGCGCTGGCTTTCTATAGGGCAGAACGTGGGCGCAGCCCTCACCCCCGCGCCAGAACCATCGCCCGCGCCGTATCCAGCATGCGATTGGAGAACCCCCACTCGTTGTCATACCAGGCCATCACCTTCACCAGGCGGCCGTTCACCCGCGTGTGGCTGGCGTCGACGATGGCCGAGCGCGGGTCATGGTTGAAGTCCACCGAGACCAGCGGCTGGCGGTTGAAGCCGAGGACCGCCGAACCCTCGCTGGCGCGCTCCAGCAGCGTGTTGACCTCCTGGGCGCTGGTATCGCGGGCGACCTGTACCGTGAGGTCCACCAGCGATACGTTGATCACCGGCACCCGCACCGCCAGCCCCGTCAGCTTGCCCGCCAGCTCCGGCAATACCAGGCCCACCGCCTCCGCAGCGCCGGTCCTGGTCGGGATCATCGACTGGGTGGCCGAGCGCGCCCGGTACGGGTCGCTGTGGTAGACATCGGAGAGGTTCTGGTCGTTGGTGTAGGCGTGGATGGTGGTCATCAGCCCGTGCTCGATGCCCAGCTCGCGGTGCAGCACCTGGGCCACCGGCGCCAGGCAGTTGGTGGTGCAGGAGGCATTGGAGACGATGCGCTGTTCCGCGCGCAGGATGCCGTCGTTGACGCCGAATACCACCGTGGCGTCGACGTCCTGGCCGGGCGCGGAGATGAGCACCTGGCGCGCGCCGGCCCGCAGGTGCGCCGCGGCCTTGTCGCGGGAGGTGAAGAGGCCGGTGCACTCCAGCACGATTTCCACGCCCAGGGCTTTCCACGGCAACTCAGCCGGGTTACGGATGGCCGTGACGGCGATGCGGTCGCCCTCTACCCTGAGGCTTTCGGCGTCGTGCTCGACGCGACCGGCGAAGCGCCCATGCACGCTGTCGTACTGGAACAGGTGGGCGTTGATCGCGGCATCGCCCAGGTCGTTGATCGCCACCACGTGCAGGTGCTGGCGGTAGGGGCCCGCGTAGAGCGCGCGGAGCACGTTCCGACCGATGCGGCCAAATCCGTTGATTGCCAGGCGTATAGTCATGGATATCGTCTCTTTTCTCTTGTTGTGGTAAAAACCATTAAATTTCGCCATCGATGAAAAGTAAACGCCTAGTAATCGATGATTATGTTGTAAAAACAACAACCGATAGTCTGTAGGAGAATGCTGCCATGCACCCTCGTGTGCTTGAAGTCACCCAGCGCATCCAGGCCCGCAGCGCGGCCACGCGCCAGCGCTACCTCGACCTGGTCAAGGCAGCCGCCACCAAGGGCCCGCACCGCGGCACGCTGCCCTGCGGCAACCTCGCCCACGGCGTCGCGGCGTGTGGTGATTCCGACAAACAGGCGCTGCGGCTGATGAACCAGGCCAACGTCGCCATCGTCTCCGCCTACAACGACATGCTCTCCGCACACCAGCCGCTGGAGCGCTTCCCGGAGTTGATCAAGGACGCCTTGCGGCAGATCGGCTCGGTCGGCCAGTTCGCGGGTGGCGTGCCGGCCATGTGCGACGGCGTGACCCAGGGCGAGCCGGGGATGGAACTGTCCCTGGCCAGCCGTGACGTGATCGCCATGGGGACTGCCATCGCGCTGTCGCACAACATGTTCGACGCCGCGCTGTGCCTGGGCGTGTGCGACAAGATCGTCCCCGGTCTGCTGATCGGTTCGCTGCGCTTCGGCCACCTGCCGGTGGTGTTCGTGCCCGCCGGCCCCATGCCCACCGGCATCTCCAACAAGGAGAAGGCCGCAGTGCGCCAGCTGTTCGCCGAAGGCAAGGCCACACGCGAGGAGCTGCTGGCCTCGGAGATGGCCTCCTACCATGCGCCGGGCACCTGCACCTTCTACGGCACCGCCAACACCAACCAGCTGCTGGTGGAAGTGATGGGCCTGCACCTGCCGGGCGCCTCCTTCGTCAACCC
>CBIGPF010000220.1:0-8236 GCA_966191535.1 uncultured Pseudomonas sp.
GCCCGGCGCGGGGGGGGTGCTTGTCTGCCTGTCTCACCCTCTTTGGTGCCTTCCCCCCCCGGGCGTCCCTGCGGGCCCGCCCGCCCCCCACGAGCCCGTTCATTACTTCTTGCCGGCGGCGAACAGCGCGTCGAGCTTCTGCTCGAAGGCGTGGTAGCCGATGCGGTCGTACAGCTCGGCACGGGTCTGCATCAGTTCGATCACGTTCTGCTGGTGACCTTCCTGGCGGATCGCGGTGTACACGGCTTCGGCGGCCTTGTTGGCAGCGCGGAAGGCGGACAGCGGATACAGCTGGATGGCCACGCCGACCGAAGCCAGCTCGTCGCGGGTGAACAGCGGGGTGGCGCCGAACTCGGTGATGTTGGCCAGGATCGGTACGTTCAGCGCATCGACGAAGCGCTTGTAGGTCGGCAGGTCGTACGCGGCTTCGGCGAAGATCGCATCAGCACCGGCCTCGACGTAGCGCAGGCAGCGCTCGATGGCGGCGTCCACGCCTTCGGCCTGGATGGCGTCGGTGCGGGCGATCAGGAAGAAGTTCGGATCGGTCCTGGCATCGGCGGCGGCTTTCACGCGGTCAGCCATTTCGTCGACGGAGACGATTTCCTTGCCCGGACGGTGACCGCAGCGCTTGGCGCCAACCTGGTCCTCGATGTGGGCAGCGGCGGCACCGGCCTTGATCAGGCTCTTCACGGTGCGCTCGATGTTGAAGGCGCTGGGGCCGAAGCCGGTGTCGATGTCGACCAGCAGCGGCAGGTCGCAGACGTCGGTGATGCGGCGAACGTCGGTGAGCACGTCGTCCAGGGTGTTGATGCCCAGGTCCGGCAGGCCGAGGGAGCCCGCTGCCACGCCGCCACCGGAGAGGTAGATGGCCTTGAAGCCGGCGCGCTTGGCCAGCAGCGCGTGGTTGGCGTTGATCGCGCCGATCACCTGCAGCGGCTTTTCTTCGGCAAGGGCTTCACGGAAACGTTGGCCGGCGGTCTTGTAGCTCATTGTTCACCTCGTTCGTTGGCTGTCTTGGCTTGGGCGTCCAGGTAGTGACGCTCCATATTGCGTTTCGAGGCGCCGATGTGACGGCGCATCAGCAACTCGGCCAGTTCGCCGTCACGATCGGCGATGGCATCGAGAATCCGGTGGTGCTCGGAGAAGGCCTGGCGCGGGCGGTTGGGCGTCGCCGAGAACTGCAGGCGGTACATGCGCACGAGCTGGTACAGCTCGCCGCAGAGCATGCGGGTGAGGGTGCGGTTGCCGCTGCCCTGGATGATCCGGTAGTGGAAGTCGTAGTCGCCTTCCTGCTGGTAGTAGCCGCGTCCGGCCTGGAACGCCTCGTCGCGCTCGTGGGTGTCGAGCACCCGGCGCAGCTCGTCGATCTCGGCCTGGCTCATGCGCTCGGCGGCCAGGCGGCAGGCCATGCCTTCGAGGGATTCGCGGATCTCGTAGAGTTCCAGCAGCTCTTCATGGCTGAGCGAGACGACCCGCGCCCCGACGTGCGGTACGCGCACCAGCAGCTTCTGGCCTTCCAGGCGGTGGATCGCCTCGCGCAGCGGACCCCGGCTGATGCCGTAGGTACGCGCCAGCTCCGGCTCGGAAATCTTGCTGCCGGGGGCGATCTCGCCCTTGACGATGGCTGACTGGATCTTGCGGAACACGTGTTCCGACAGGGTCTCGCCGTCGTCGCTGGCGGGGGTGGGCAGAATCAGGCTATCGCTCATGGTGTCGACAATCTTCTTGATGTGCGGCGAAAGCTACCCCCGGAAACCCTCTGGGTCAATCAAGATCTGATGAATTGTCGACAATCGTCTAATGAGCCCCCGCAGTTATGCCTGAGCGGGAAGGTTGATCAACCCGGCAGTGCGCGAGAATGGCCGATATCCCCTTGTCGGCCGCTGTGCCGGCGCGCTGCAGGCCCGCTAGGATCGGGGGAAACGACGGAAGAATCGCCCATGCAACTCTATGACCGCTATGTGCTGCCCCGACTGATCGACTTCGCCTGCGGCATGGGTGATGTAATGAAGCAGCGCTCGCTGCTGGTCCCTCGCGCGCGGGGGCGAGTACTGGAGATCGGCATGGGGACCGGCCTGAACCTGTCGTTCTACGATCCGGCGAAAGTGTCGACAATCGTCGGCGTCGACCCGGCGGCGCAGATGCAGAAGCTTGCCCGCAGCCGTGCCGAGGCAATCGGTATCCCGGTGGACATGGTGGCGCTGGAGCTGGGACAGATCCGCGCCGATGCCGGCAGCTTCGACAGCATCGTCTGCACCTTCACCCTCTGCAGCATTCCCGATGCGGTTTCGGCGCTGAAGGAAATGCGCCGGGTACTCAAGCCCGGCGGGGAATTCCTCTTCTGTGAGCACGGGCTGGCGCCGGATGCTGGCGTGCGCGCCTGGCAACACCGGCTGACACCGGTGTGGAGACCGCTGGCCGGCGGCTGCCACCTGGATCGCGATATGCCGGCGCTGATCGAGTCCGGCGGTTTCCACCTTCGCGAACTGATCCAGGACTACCTGCCGGGCCCGCGACCGATGACTTATGTCTACCGCGGCATGGCCGACTGAGGTGTGGGCAGGCGGTCGATCACCTCGATGCTGAGGATGTAGGCGCTGCGCAGGAACAGATCCTCCGGATGCTGAACCAGCCCTGAGTCGGACTGACAGTCGTTCAGGCGCACGATCGCGGGCGCAGGGCCGTCGCGCAGGGCGATGTAATCGCCGCTGCTGATCCAGCCCTGGAGCACGGAGGATTCGCGGTGGTGCGCTCGAACCACGACTTCGACCTTGAGATGTCTGTCCATTGCCACGTCGCCTGACTGAGGTGAGAAGAGGTGGCGAACCTTAGCGTCCGTTCTTCCCAGGCTCTGTCAGGTTCCTCTGAATGGCCTGTGCGACTATCCCTTTGAACGTCAGGCCACCTGCTCGGCCACGGTGACATTGAGGATGTGCGAGCCGCTGAGAAACAGGTCCTGCACCGGGCCGGTAGGGCAGTGGCGGCTCTGGCAGTCTCCCAGACGCACCTCGAAGGGTGCGCGGCCGGCGCACAGGGCGAGGTAGTCCGCGCGGCTGATGCGACCGTGGAGAATGCGTTGCGGGTGATAGGGAGACCAGGTCTCCACATCGACCCAGAGACTGTCGGGAGCGTGGTTCATGGCGACGGTCCGGCCGTTTGGAAATGGGTGAGTACTCTAGACAGCGGACCAGCGCCAAATTCACCCGGAGCTCCCAGGATATTTGCACGACGTTATGTTGGCTGCCCGGAACAGTCCCTCACGGCAGGGCCCGGTAAGCCTCCGCCCAGCTCTGGGCGAAGTCTTCGAAGCGCGTCGCCGTGGTGTTCGCCGGCGAGCGCGCCTCCTGGGCGCGAACCCGCCCGCTGCTGATCGCCTCGCCCAGTTCCGCATAGCAGGCGGCGACGCTCGCGGAGTAGCCGGCTTCCTGGAGTGCGGCGGCCAGCTCCTGCGGTGATACCGGCACGTAAGGCAGGTCCGGACGGCCAATGGCCGCTCCCAGCAGCCGGGTTGCCTCGGCGTAGCTGATATCACGCTGGCCGAGCACTTCGCGGGTCACCACGCCCTGCCAGTCGCGGTCCAGCAGGGCGCGCGTGGCGGCGTCGGCGACATCCCGGGTGGCGACCATCGGCACCGGTACATCCGGCGCCACTGCATCGCTGTAGCAGTCGTAGGCGCGGACGATCTCCAGCGCGCCGTACAGGTTCTCGAACAGTGCGCCGGAACGCAGCATCAGCAGGCTTACCTCCGGTGGCAGCTGGCGAAGACGCTGTTCCTGGTCGTGCATGCTGATGATCGGCCCGGTGCCGGAGGGAACCTCCGCGCCGACGCTGCTCAGGAACACTACCCGGCGCACGCCGCTGCCGCGGATCGCGGCGAGGATCGCCTCGCCCTGAGCGGCCTGCTGGTGGCGGTAGTCCTCGGTGTCAGGGCCGTAGGCGAGCAGGGTGTAGACCGCTTCCGCGCCGCGGAAGGACTCGCTGAGAAAGGCGGCGTCATGCGGCTCGCCAACGGCAACCTGTGCGCCGGCAGTGGCCAGCGGCGCCAGGCGTTCGGCGCTGCGCCCGAGGGCGCGGACGGGAATGCCGGCATTCAGCAGGGTCTGGCAGATTCTCGAACCGGTGCGGCCGGTGGCTCCCATTACGGTGATCATGGCGGTGTCCTCGCTGTTGGCCATCCCGCGGCGCCCGCCGTGGGTTCGTTGGCCTGGATTCAGTCTCCTGCTGAATGGCTGGACGGTTAATGCCTGTAAGTCGCCGCTTCATGCTCATTCGTCCAAAGCTGCTGGATGTTGCTGCACGGCCGGAGCAGTCTCGAGTCCATGAACGCACCTGCCGCCACGCCGGACCTGACCGATGCCTGGGCTTCCACCGATCCCCTGGGCGAGGCCCTGCATTTCCTGCGCATGAGCGGCACCTTCTATTGCCGCTCGGAGTTCACCGCACCCTGGGGGCTGGACCTGCCGGCCATGCCGCAGTGCCTGATGTTCCATGTGCTGACCGTCGGCGAGTGCTGGCTGGAAGCCGAGGGTGACGAGCCACGTCGCCTGGCGCCGGGCGACCTGGTGCTGGTGCCCCACGGCGAGGGCCACCGGCTGGTGAGTGCGCCGGGTGAGCCGGCGGCGGGGTTGTTCGATCTGCCACGCGCCTACGCCAGTGACCGCTACGAAGTGCTGCGCCAGGGCGGCGCTGGCGAGCCGACAGCGATGATCTGCGGCGCGGTGCGCTTCGATCATCCTGCGGCGTTGCAACTGGTGCGATTGCTACCCCGTGTGCTGGAGGCGCAGGTGCGCGACCCCGGCCAGCGCGAGTGGCTGATGAGTACCCTGCGGTTGATGGAGAGCGAGGCACGGGCCATGCGCCCCGGCGGCGAAACGGTGATCACCCGGTTGGCCGACATCCTGGTGATCCAGGCCATCCGCGCCTGGATCGAGCAGGACCCGGCTGCCCAGAGTGGTTGGCTCGGTGCGCTGCAGGACCGTCAGTTGGGGCGTGCACTGAGCCTGATCCACCGCGACCCGGCGCGGGACTGGAGCCTGGCTTTGCTGGCCGGCGCGGCGGCCATGTCGCGTTCCGCGTTCGCAGCGCGCTTCGCCGAAAAGGTCGGCATGCCGGCCATGCACTACGTCACCCGCTGGCGCATGCACGTGGCACTGAGCTGGCTGCAGGAACGGGATATCACCGTCGCCGAGCTGGCCGAGCGCCTCGGCTACCAGTCCGAGGCGGCGTTCAGCCGGGCGTTCAAGCGTTGTATCGGCGTGTCGCCGGGCAGCGTGCGGCGCAGCCTGTCATAGACGCGGAAGTGGCAGAACCGGCCGCAGGGTCACGGAAGCCGGCCAGGTTCAGAGCTGGATGTCGTCGCGGATCAGTACGCAGGTGCAGCCGTCTTC
Source organism: uncultured Pseudomonas sp. (assembly GCA_966191535.1). Taxonomy (GTDB): domain Bacteria; phylum Pseudomonadota; class Gammaproteobacteria; order Pseudomonadales; family Pseudomonadaceae; genus Pseudomonas. The sequence continues at coordinate 5,388 of CBIGPF010000220.1, forward strand.
GTCTTCGCGCCAGTCGTGGAGGAAGTACATCTGGATCTTGCCGCCGTCCATCACCGCCAGGTAGTCGCCCACTTCGGGGACGAAGAAGCCCGAGCTGCCCGGCTGGGCTTCGCACTCGATGCGGACGCTGAAGAACAGCGCCGGGTCGGCGTCGTCGAAGAAGTCCTCGCGCTCGGCGGCGTCCCACTCGACCGGGGCTTCGAACGGGCCAAGGAAAAGGACCTTGGCGTCGCCCATGTCCAGTTCTTCGGCGTCCGGGTCGTTGTCGTCCGGGCGGTAGACGGTCGCGTCCAGCGCGCGGCTGTCGGCGAGGATGGCCTGGCGTGAGGCCATGCGCTGCTGCGGGTCGACGCCGGCGTCGGCGCAGAGCTGGTTCCAGAGGGTTTCGGCTTGGGTGGACATGATGGCTCCCGCTCGTGCGGCCGGTTCAAAGGGCGATAGTGTCCGGGACGCCGCCGCAGAGATCAACGACCTGCGTCAGCGTGACCGGCGGTGCCGCGGCCGCGCTGACGCCTGGCGATCCACTCAGCGCGCGCTGATGCGGGCGCGCATCTGCTCCATGCGCTCGATCAGGCTGTCGACCTGTTGCTTGAGGAGGTCGAGGAAGTCGGTTTCTTCGCAGTCGACCACCTCATAGCCGTCGAACAGCGCGAGGCTGCCGTCGGCGCGGAAGCCGTAGCGCTGTGGATCGCTCTCGACCTTGAGCACCGGGGCGAAGTCGTCGATACCCTGGCTGCGGACTTCGGCGAGCTGCAGGCTCAGGCTCAGCCAGTCGGGGATATCCTCGGCCAGCCCGAACACCAGCAGCCCGCGCCAGAAGGTCCAGGCAGGGCCCACGTCATAGGCCTTGGCGGGCGGCCAGAACTCGTCGCGGGCGGTGATGTACAGGCCGCCCAGTTTCGACAGCGTCAGCAGGCGGAATATCTCCGGCAGGGCGAAACCCAGCTCCTGTTCGTAGCGCTCCAGGGCCGCCGGTTCGGCCTGCCCGGCTACTACCGAGAAGTGTTCGATCTCAACGGGTTCGAGGATCTTCCAGACCTCGTTCAGCAGTGTTTCTTCGGTCATCGTCAATTCCGGTCTGAGCGACCGCCAGTGGTGGGGGTATCGATTGTTGCCGCCAGGGTAGCAACGGCGCTCCAGTGCCGTCACAGGCCGTACTTCTTCACCTTGTCGAACAGCGTGGTCTTGGCCATGCCCAGTGCGTGCGCGGCCTGGCTGAGGTTGCCGGCGTGGCGTTCGAGGGCGGTGGACAACAGGCCCTTCTCGAAGGCTTCCACGGCCTCGGCGAAGCGTGGCTCGCCAGCGTCCGGGCCGAGGTTGCCGCCGGCCAGCACCGGCAGGCCAAGGGCGAAGCGTTCGGCGACGTTGCGCAGTTCGCGCACGTTGCCCGGCCAGTCGTGGGCCATCAGGGTGGCGGCCGTGGCGTTGTCGATGGCCGGTGCCGGGCGGTCGAAGCGCAGCGAGGACTGCTGCAGGAAGTGCTCGAAGAGCATCAGGATGTCTTCGCGGCGCTCGCGCAGCGGCGGCAGGTTCAGGGTGATGACGTTGAGGCGGTAATAGAGGTCGCTGCGGAAGCTGCCTTCGCGGCCCATCGTGGCAAGGTCGGACTTGGTTGCAGCGATCACCCGGCAGTCCACCCGGATCAGTTCGTTGGAGCCCAGGCGTTCCAGTTGCTGTTCCTGCAGCACGCGCAGCAGCTTGATCTGCAGGTTCAGCGGCATGCTCTCGATCTCGTCGAGGAACAGGCTGCCGCCGTCGGCGTGCTCGATCTTGCCGATCCGGCGCTTGCCGGCGCCGGTGAAGGCATGGGCTTCATGGCCGAAGATCTCGCTGTCGATCAGGCTCTCCGGCAGGCCGCCGCAGTTGAGCGCGACGAAGGGCTTGGGCTGGCGCCGGCTGTAGTCGTGCAGGCAACGCGCGACCAGTTCCTTGCCGGTGCCGGTTTCGCCTTCGATGAGCACGTTGGCGGAGGTGTCGGCGACGTTGGCAATCAGTTCGCGCAGGGCCTGCATGGCCGGCGAGCGACCGATCAGCCGGCTGTCCAGGGCCTGCTTGCCGGCGAGCTGGCGACGCAACTGGCTGACTTCACGGGTCAGGGCGCGCTGGGCCAGGGCGCGTCGCGCGGTGTCCACCAGCTTCTCGGGGGAGAAGGGCTTTTCCATGAAGTCATAGGCGCCGTCGCGCATGGCCTTGACCGCCATGGCGATGTCGCCATGGCCGGTGATCAGCACCACCGGCAGGCTGGGGTCGAGCGCCTTGAGTTTTTCCAGCAGTTGCAGGCCGTCCATGCCGGGCATGCGGATGTCGCTGACGACGATGCCGGGGAAGTCGGTGCTGACCTTCTTCAGCGCTTCCTCGGCGCTGCCCACGCTGTCGGTCTCGATATCTTCCAGGGCCAGCGCCTGCTGGCAGCCGAGGCGGACGTGAGGGTCGTCCTCGACGATCAGGACGCGCAGGGATGGGTCGCTCATGCGGGTGTCTCCATGGCGGGCAGCAGCGGCAGTTGCAGCTCGAAGGCGGTGCCGCCGGCCTCCGGGTAGGCCACGCCGAGGCTGCCGCCGGCGGCGGTGGCAAGGCTGGCCGAGAGGGTCAGGCCCAGGCCCAGGCCGAGTTCGCCGGGCTTGGTGGTGAAGAAGGGTTCGAACAGGTGCTGGCGCTGGTCCTGCGGGATGCCGGGGCCATTGTCGCGGACCACCAGGCGGTAGGCGTCGCCTTCGCTGCGGCCTTCCAGCCAGAGCTGGCGGTCGTCCTGCGGGCCCATGGCGTCGAGGGCATTGGCGATCAGGTTGACCAGGATCTGTTCCAGGCGCGTCTGGTCGATGGAGAGCTGCGCGTCGGGGTAGTCGCGG
>CBIGPF010000221.1:0-8215 GCA_966191535.1 uncultured Pseudomonas sp.
CGTTCAGGCGCTTGGACTCGGGCACGAAGGTGGCCGGGCGCAGCAGGTCCTTGATGTTGAAGGCGTGGTTCTGGTCGTGAAGGATCAGCGGCAGCAGGTCCTTGGCCAGCAGGACGCCCATGATGTCGTCCAGGCTCTCGCCGATCACCGGGTAGCGCGAGTGCGCCGCTTCGATGATGGCGGGGAGGAAGTCGGCAGGCTTCTGCGTCGACTTGATGGAAATCATCTGCGAACGCGGGATCATGATGTCGCGAACCTGGAGGTCCGCTACCTGAATCGCGCCTTCGACGATGGACAGCGCTTCGCTGTCCAGCAGCTTGTTGTCATGGGCTTCGCGCAGGAGCTCAAGCAGCTCCTGGCGGTTTCTCGGCTCATGGGCAAAAGCCTGGGTGATCTTGTCCAACCACGACTTGTGCCCATTGCTCGATCGGTCTTCGCTCATCTTTCCTTGCTCAGTGGCTTTTATTCTTCATCGGCCGCGTATGGGTCCGGGTGACCCAGTTCGGTCAGCAATTCCCGTTCCAGGCCTTCCATTTCTTCGGCTTCGGCATCGTCGATGTGATCGTAGCCGAGCAGATGGAGGCAGCCATGGATGACGAGGTGGGCCCAGTGGGCCTCGGCGGACTTGCCCTGTTCGGCGGCCTCGCGGGTGACCACGGGGGCGCAGATCACCAGGTCGCCGAGCAGCGGGATGTCCAGCAGCTCATCGGGGACGTCGGCGGGGAAGGACAGTACGTTGGTCGCGTAGTCCTTGTGTCGCCAGGTCTTGTTCAGTTCGCGCCCTTCGGTTTCGTCCACCAGGCGAATGGTGAGTTCCGAATCATTCTGGCGCTGGCGCAGGGCCAGTTCGCACCAGCGACGGAAGTCGGCCTCGCTCGGCAGGCCGGCCGCTTCGGAAGCGATCTGCAGGTCCAGTTCAAGCATGCTTGTTGCCCTGGCCTTCGGCGTTGCCGTGCAGACGGTTCTCGTAGGCGTCGTAGGCATCGACGATGCGCTGCACCAGCGGGTGGCGCACCACGTCCTTGGACTTGAAGTGGGTGAAGCTGATGCCGGGGACGTCGCGCAGCACTTCCATCACGTGCTTCAGTCCCGAGCGGGTGCCTTTGGGCAGGTCGACCTGGGTGACGTCGCCGGTGATCACCGCGGTGGAGCCGAAGCCGATCCGGGTAAGGAACATCTTCATCTGTTCCATCGTGGTGTTCTGGCTTTCGTCGAGGATGATGAAGCTGTTGCTCAGCGTGCGGCCGCGCATGTAGGCCAGTGGCGCGACTTCGATTACCTGGCGTTCGATCAGCTTGGCAACGGTCTCGAAGCCGAGCATCTCATACAGCGCGTCGTACAGCGGACGCAGGTACGGGTCGATCTTCTGCGACAGGTCGCCGGGCAGGAAGCCGAGTTTCTCGCCGGCTTCGACCGCCGGGCGCACCAGCAGGATGCGGCGGATCTGCTCGCGCTCCAGGGCGTCCACGGCGCAGGCCACGGCGAGGTAGGTCTTGCCGGTGCCGGCCGGGCCGATGCCGAAGTTGATGTCGTGGTCGAGGATGGCCTTCACGTAGCGCTGCTGATTCGCACCGCGCGGGCGGATGTGTGCCTGGCGGGTCTTGAGCGTGACCAGCGGGGCGGCGGGCTCGACGGAGAGCTCTTCCAGGCCGGACTCCTGCAGGAACAGATGGACCATGTCCGGCGTCAGCTCGGTGCCGTTCTGCACTTCGCGGTAGAGGCGCTGCAGGAGGTTTTCGGCCGCTTGGGTGCGCTCGGGGGCACCGACCAGTTCGAACTGGTTGCCGCGGTTGCGGATCTCGATGCCGAGGCGCTTCTCGATCTGGTGCAGGTGTTCGTCGAACTGGCCGCACAGGTTGGCGAAGCTGCGGGCCTCGAAGGGCTCGAGCATGAAACGATGGATATCCAGGGGGGCGTTCAAGGTGTTGTCTAAGTCGCCGTGCTTCAAAGGGAGATGGTCGAAGAATAACCCCACGCGACCGAGTACGAAAGTTCAGTCGCCATCGGGGCATTCAGCGGTCGATTGTCAGGAGTGCTTTTCCACTGTCAGTGACGCGATTCCACGAGGGTCGCACGCAGGGAGTTGGGCAGCGCCTCGTAGATTTCAACGTCGACGAACTGGCCGATCAGGCGCGGATTGTCGCAGCGGAAGTTGACCACGCGGTTGTTCTCGGTGCGGCCCTGCAACTGGCCGGGGTCGCGCTTGGCATAGTCGGTGACGAGGATGCGCTGGATGGTGCCGACCATCCGTCGGCTGATCTCGAAGCCCTGCTGGTTGAGGCGGCTGTTGAGGATCAGCAGGCGCTGCTTCTTCACGTCGTCCGGGGTGTCGTCGACCAGGTCGGCGGCCGGAGTGCCCGGGCGCGAGCTGTAGATGAAGGAGAAGGAGTAGTCGAAGCCGACATCTTCCACCAGCTTCAGGGTCTGCTCGAAGTCCTTCTCGGTCTCGCCGGGGAAGCCGATGATGAAGTCCGAGCTGATGCAGATGTCCGGCACCGCTGCCTTCAGCTTGCGGATGCGCGACTTGAACTCCAGCGCGGTGTGGTTGCGCTTCATCGCCGCGAGGATACGGTCGGAGCCCGCCTGCACCGGCAGGTGGACGAACTTCACCAACTGCGGCACATCGGCGTGGGCGGCGATCAGCGAGTCGGAGAACTCCAGCGGGTGCGAGGTGGTGTAGCGGATGCGCTCGATGCCATCGACCTCGGCGACCACGCGGATCAGCTCGGCAAAGTCGGCGATGCGTCCGTCGTGGGTCGGGCCACGATAGCCGTTGACGTTCTGGCCCAGCAGGGTGACTTCCTTCACGCCGTTCTCGGCGAGATGGATCACCTCGGCCAGCACGTCGTCGAACGGGCGACTGACTTCCTCGCCGCGGGTGTAGGGCACCACGCAGAAGGTGCAGTACTTGCTGCAGCCTTCCATCACCGAGACGAAGGCGGTGGGCCCGTCGACGCGTGGTTCGGGCAGGCGGTCGAACTTCTCGATTTCCGGGAAGGACACGTCCACCTGCGGTTTGCGGGTGGTGCGGGCGGCGTTGATCATTTCCGGCAGACGGTGCAGGGTCTGCGGACCGAACACCACGTCGACATAGGGCGCACGCTCGCGGATCGCTGCGCCTTCCTGGCTGGCCACGCAGCCGCCGACGCCGATCACCAGGTTCGGGTTCTGCTGCTTGAGCGTGCGCCAGGCGCCCAGTTCGGAGAACACCTTCTCCTGCGCCTTCTCGCGAATCGAGCAGGTGTTGAGCAGGATGACGTCCGCCTCTTCGGCTCTCTCGGTGATTTCCAGGGCCTGGTGCTCACCCAGCAGATCGGCCATGCGCGAGCTGTCGTACTCGTTCATCTGGCAGCCGTGGGTCTGGATGAAAAGCTTCTTGGCCATGGAACCTGTCTTGAGCTGGTTAAAAAATGACCGCGCATTATAAGCGCCGACAGACTGCTCTGCTACCGCATCAGTAGACGAGGGAGAAGTCGTCCAGCGCTTTTAGCTCGCTGCCGTTGAGCTCGTAGGTCGCATCCAGTAGGTCATAGGCGCTGCCACCGAAGCAGTCGCGCCCCTCGCCCTGCAGGCGCAGCAGCGGCTTTCCGTTGGCCTGGGCGACGCGCACTGAGCGGATCTTGCAGCAGAGCGACGCGTCGCCCAGAGGCGAGTTGTCATCGCTTGCGACCAGGTGCAGCTGGCGCAGTCGCTTGCCGCCTTGCCATTCCTCCAGGCTCGGGCAGGCGCCTGGTGTGTCGGCTGTGGCCGGCAATAGGGCCACGCAGGTGCCGTTGGGTGTCAGTGCGCCGGCCAGTGCGCCCGGGATGGACGTCTGGCAGGCCGTCTGGGTGAAGTGCGCGAGGCGCTTTTCATGGGCTTCGTTGCACAGGCGCTGGTTGGTCTCCAGTGCACGGGCCAGCTTGGCATCCTCGGGAAAGACCATGTTCACGTCGGATGAGCTGCGTGGGTTGTTGATCAGGGGCTGCAGTTGCTTGCGGCAATCCTGCTCCCTGCCGGATTTCAGGTAGGCCAGCGCAAGGTCGCTGCGCAACCAGTACCAGTTGCGGTCAGGTTCGCTGGAACACTGGGACTGCCGGTCCACGGCGGCCTCCAGGCGCGCAATCGCTTCGCCGTAGTCCTTCCGGGCGAACAGGTCGTTCACCAGGGGGCGGGCCAGTGCTGTTGGAGAGCAGTCCGGCGCAGCGGAGGCGACGAGGGGGCAGAGAGCGACCAGCAGGGCGGTGAGGCAGCGGGCAGGAGAGGAGATGGGCATGGCGCGTCCTTGGCAAATGCCCGCAGATTCTAGTGGTATCGGCCTGCCGGCGCATGGCTGGCTGCCCGCATGTGCTATGCTGCGTGCCCTTTTTGCAAAGCTGTCATCCTTCGTTCATGAGCAAGCGCGAGAACCCGATCTACAAGGTGGTCTTCCTCAACCAGGGCCAGGTGTACGAGATGTACGCCAAGCAGATCTACCAGAGTGATCTGTGGGGTTTCCTGGAAATCGAGGAGTTCGTCTTCGGCGAGCGCACCCAGGTGGTCGTAGACCCCAGCGAGGAGAAGCTCAAGGCGCAGTTCGACGGCGTCATCCGCAGCTTCGTGCCGCTGCACTCGATCATCCGCATCGACGAAGTGGAGCGCCTGGGCACCGCGAAGATCAGCGAGGCCAAGCCCAGCGGCAACGTGATGCCGTTCCCCATGCCGATGCCCGGCAAGGACAACTGATCCCCCGGCTTTTCCGTAGGGGCGCGCCATGCGCGCGATCGCGGGCGTGGCCCGCTCCTGCAGGCATCTACCGTGGAGTGAATCAGGGCAGCGGCGAGAACGGCGAGTTGCCGGCGGTCTGCAGTTCGATCAGGTAGTTGCGGAAGATCTGGCCGAGCACCTTGGTGGCGATGTCCAGTTCGTCCTTGTTCATCTGCTCGGCGACCAGGTCGGCGCTGTCCATGGCGTCTTCGGCGCCGTTGACCGCGGCCATCTTCAGCACGATGTAGGCCTGCACATTGTTGGCCTTCACGCCTTCGCCCCGGAAGAACATGGTACCCAGGCGCAGTTGCGCGTCGGCGTGGCCTTGCAGCGAAGCCTTCTCGTACCAGTGCAGGGCGGCCTGGAAGTCGCGCGGTGCGCGTTCGCCGGTGTAGAAGAACTCCCCCAGTTCGAACTGTGCCTGGGCATCGCCGGCGTTGGCGGCTTGCTGGCAGCTGGCCAGTGCCTGTTGCAGCTGTTCCGGCACGGTGTTCAGGGTGCAGCGTCCGGTGGCTGGAATCAGCAGCGAGTTGCCGCCCGCCTGAGTGAACAGGGGCAGTGCGAGCAACAGGCAACCCAGCAGGGTGCGACCGGAACGGTACATGGGGAGAAACGGCCTCCAGGATCGGGGCGGGTAAAACCCGGCCGGCGAAATGCGCCAGCCTTCACATTATGAAATAAGCAGGCGCTTCCTTACAAAGTCTTTACCTTCTTTTCTGTTTTTTTACTGGAAAAGGCAGGCGCGGCGGGGCGCGTTGACGTGGGGATAAAGCCCCGAAAGCGTCGGGGCAGAGCGGAAGGCGCCCGGATGGGCGCCTTCGCGAGGGCTTCTTACTTGAGCGCGGCGAAAGCGCGCTCGGCAGCGTCCAGGGTCAGTTTCAGCTCGGTTTCGCCGTGGGCGATGGAGGTGAAGCCAGCCTCGAAGGCGCTCGGAGCCAGGTAGACACCGGCGTCCAGCATCAGGTGGAAGAAGCGCTTGAAGCGTTCCGCATCGCTGGTCATCACGTCGTCGAAGGTGACGATGGCGTCGGCGCCGGTGAAGTACAGGCCGAACATCGCGGCACCCGCCTGGGTGGTCACGAAGGGGATGCCGGCGGCGTCGGCGCGCTCCTGCAGGCCTTGCAGCATGCGGGTGGTGTAGGTGGTCAGCTCGTCGTGGAAGCCGGGGCGGCTGATCAGGCGCAGGGTGGTCAGGCCGGCGGCCATGGCCAGCGGGTTACCCGACAGGGTGCCGGCCTGGTAGACCGGGCCGAGCGGGGAAATCTGCTCCATGATCTGGCGCTTGCCGCCGAAAGCGCCTACCGGCATGCCGCCGCCGATGATCTTGCCGAAGGTCGACAGGTCCGGGGTGATGCCGTAGTGGGCCTGGGCGCCGCCCAGGGCAACGCGGAAACCGGTCATCACTTCGTCGAAGATCAGCACCACGCCGTGCTGGTCGCACAGGCGGCGCAGGCCTTCGAGGAAGCCCGGGGCCGGCGGCACGCAGTTCATGTTGCCGGCGACCGGCTCGACGATGATGCAGGCCACGTCCTTGCCGACTTCAGCCAGGGTCTTCTCCACCGCGGCGATGTCGTTGTAGGGCAGGGTCAGGGTGTGCTTGGCAAAGGCTGCCGGCACGCCCGGGGAGTTCGGTACGCCGAAGGTCAGGGCGCCGGAGCCGGCTTTCACCAGCAGGCTGTCGGAGTGGCCGTGGTAGCAGCCTTCGAACTTGATGATGCTGTCGCGGCCGGTGTAGCCACGGGCCAGGCGGATGGCGCTCATGGTGGCTTCGGTGCCCGAGCTGACCATGCGCACCATGTCCATGGATGGAACCAGGGAGCAGACCAGGTCGGCCATTTCCACTTCCAGCGCGGTCGGCGCGCCGTAGGACAGGCCGTGGTCGAGCTGCTTGCGCACGGCGTCGAGGACGTCCGGGTGGCTGTGGCCGAGGATCATCGGGCCCCAGGAGCCGACGTAGTCGACGTAGCGCTTGTCATCTTCGTCCACCACGTAGGCGCCTTCCGCGTGCTTGAAGAACAGCGGGGTGCCGCCGACGCTCTTGAACGCGCGCACCGGCGAGTTCACGCCACCGGGGATGTGTTTCTGGGCATTGGCGAAAAGCGTTTCGGAACGGGACATGGTGTACCTCGCGAAGCTGTCGGGTGCCGGGCGCGCAGGCGCTCAGCGGGTTTCGAAGAGTTGGCAGAAGGCGCGGGCGCGCTGTTCGACTTCGGCCGCAGAGTCGGCGGCGAACAGGGCGTGGATCACGGCGATCATGTCGGCGCCGCGGGCGATCAGCGCGGGCGCGTTTTCCAGGGTCACGCCGCCGATGGCCACCAGCGGCACGTTGAAGCGGGCCTTGGCCTGCTCCAGCAGCTCGGGGCTGGCGGAGGAGGCTCCGGGTTTGGTCTGGGAGGTGAAGAAGCGACCGAAGGCGACATAGCTGGCGCCTTCGGCGATGGCGGTCTGGGCGAGATCGAGGCTGGCGTGGCAGGTGCCGCCGATGACGGCCTCGCGGCCGAGCAGGGCGCGGGCAGCGGCCAGCGAGCCATCGGTCTGCCCCAGGTGCACGCTGACGCCCAGGCGTGCGGCCAGTTCGGCGTCATCGTTGATCAGCAGCGTGGCGCCGTAGCGCGCGCAGAGGTCGCGCAGGGCCTCGCCTTCGCGCAGGCGGCGCGAGGCGTCGTCGGACTTGTCGCGGTACTGCAGCAGTTTGGCGCCGCCCTTCAGGGCGGCTTCGACGTAGGGCAGCAGGCGGCCGCCGTCGAGCAGCTGGCTGTCGGTGATGGCGTAGAGTCCGCGCAGTTTCATCACAACCTCGATCAGGGTGCCCGTCGCAGCGGGCACTGGAGCATTAAGAGCAGAAATCCAGCGGCAGGCGGCGCGGCACGTACTGGCCGTGCCCGGGCGCTTCGGCGTCGCGCAGGGTGCGCCAGGTGTAGTCCAGGGCGCTGCGCACCGCGCTGACCAGTTCCTCGCCCAGGGCCAGGCGGCCGGCGAGGGTGCTCGCCAGGGTGCAGCCCGAGCCGTGGTAGCTGCCGGGCAGGCGCTGGCAGGTGAAGGTGTGGCGCTGGCCGTCGCGGGTGTACAGGCGATTGTGCACTTCCGATTCGTCGCCATGGCCGCCGGTGATCAGCAGGGTCTGGATATAAGGCAGCAGCTTGTCGGCGCACTCGTCCGCGGTGCCGTCGGGCAGTTCGGCGAGGATGCGCGCTTCGGGCAGGTTCGGCGTGGCGACTGCGGCAATCGGCAGCAGGCGTTCGCGCATGGCGTAGCCGACATCGTCCTTGCCCAGCGAGCCACCGCCGCCGGCGCGCAGTACCGGGTCGCAGACCAGCGGGATGCCCGGCAGGGACTGCATGATCTCGACGACCGTGTCGACCATCTGCACCGAGCCGAGCATGCCCAGCTTGACGGCGGCCACCGACAGGTCGGCGATCACGGCGTTGGCCTGGGCCAGCACCCACTCGCGGTCGAGCACGCGGAAGTCGGAAACGTTGACGGTATCCTG
>CBIGPF010000222.1:0-8160 GCA_966191535.1 uncultured Pseudomonas sp.
AGCATGGCGGCGACATTGAGGATCGGCCGGGTCACGCCGCGGGCGGTGAGCCACATGGCGAACAGGCCGATCAGGATGGCGATGAGCCCGAAGCCCAACTGATAGACGGTGCCCTGCAGGCTCTGGCCGTCCAGCTCGTTCTGCAGCTCGATGGCCGGGCCGAGCAGGACGTTCTGCGGGACTTCCAGCAGCACGCCCCAGGGTTTGGAGCCGGGGATCGGTTGCAGCGGTTCGACCACGCGCAGTTGGTCATCCTGGCGGAAAACCTGCTCATGGTTGGCGGCAATGGCCTGCAGCAGGTCGGCACCCTGGTTCGGGTAGACCTCCTTGAGGCTCTTGCTCAGTTTCGAGGCATCGGCGCTGTGGCCGGCGAGCAGGCCGGCGGCGCTGACGATGCTGACGCGCCCCTGGCCGTCATACAGTTCCTGGCTGCCTTCGACGCTGATTTCCAGCAGCTTCTCCATGCTGATATCCAGGCCCATGACGCCGATGACCTTGCCGTCCAGCTCCAGCGGGAAGGCGATGCTGGTCATCAGCATGCGCTTGTTGCCGACGTCATCGAAGTAGGGGTCGAGGACGCACGGCTGGCCGGTCGTCTTGGGGCAGGTGAACCAGGCGTTATAGGCACTGCCGCTCGGTCCGGGGCTGGCGTCCTGCAGCAGGGACTCGGCCATGGCCTCGGACTCCAGCTTGCCCGGTGTCGCCTGGGACCAGTAGATGGAGAAACGACCGGCGTCGTTGCTGCCCAGCTCGCCCTGGCCGGCGAACAGCTTGTCCTTGCCATCCAGTGCGTCGGGCTCGAAGGCGACATAGAGGCCCAACAGTTCCGGGTTGCCTTCCAGTGCGGTCTTCACCTGGCGGGTCAGGTCTTCGCGCAGGTCGTAAGCGTCGAGGAAGCGCTTCTGCGCCTGGTCGCGAAGGAACAGCACCTGCCGCGAGAAACCCTTGCCGTACTGGTAGGCATCCATGATGTAGCGCTGAATACGCATGGCCTGGACTTCGCCACGCGACTGCAGGCGCGCCTTCGCGGCTTCATCGAGCATCTGCGTGCTCGATTGCTTGACCAGCGCGGTGCTGTGTTGCGTGCGGTAGACGGACAGGCCGGACAGCAGCGAGACGACGCCGAGCAGGCAGAGCCCGGCAAGCAACGTGATCTTCCACTGGATGGAGAGACGGCGCAGCAGCATGGAGAGGAATCCTTGTTTTAACTTGGCCTCGGGATGCCTGGTATATCGGCCTTTCCCGCATCTTCTTGACCCGTGACGGAGCGAAACGCCAGAAAACAGGCGATTCTGGCGTGCCGTTGCGACGGGCAACGACTTTCAGGCAAAAAGCGTGCGCAGCGCGGTGAAAATCCCGCCGGACAGTCTCGGAAACGTCTTGATTCGACTCGTTTTTTGACACCCGGGCCGGCGTTTGGCAGAGTGCGCGCCTTTTGCCCGCGCCCGGCGCGGCGATGTGCAAGAGGAGTGGTGAAGATGAATGCGGTGCTGATTGCCATTGGCCTGATGCTGGTGCTGAGCCTGTGTCGCGTGCACGTGGTGGTCGCATTGATCGCCGGTGCGGTAGTGGGCGGCCTGCTTGGCGGCCTGGGCATTGACGGCACGCTCAAGGCGTTCAACGAAGGGCTGGGCGCCGGTGCGACGGTGGCGCTGTCCTACGCCATGCTCGGCGCGTTCGCCGTGGCCATTGCGCGCTCCGGAATGGCGCACGCCCTGGCGGACCGCGCACTGGCAATGCTCGGTCGCCACGAAGCGAACGGCTCCAACGGCTTCAAGTGGTTGATGGTTGGCCTGCTGCTGGTGGTGGCGATTTCCTCGCAGAATATCCTGCCGATCCACATTGCCTTCATCCCGCTGCTGGTGCCGCCGCTGCTCTACGTGCTGACACGCCTGCAGATCGACCGCCGGCTGATCGCCTGCGTCATCACCTTCGGCCTGATCACGCCCTACATGTTCCTGCCGGTGGGATTCGGCAACATCTTCCTGAACCAGATCCTGCTGGCCAACGTGGCCCGCGCAGGCGTCGATGTGCAGGGCATCAACGTCACCCACGCCATGCTGATCCCGGCCCTGGGCATGGTCTGTGGCCTGCTGATCGCGGTGCTCTTCAGCTACCGGCGCAAGCGCGACTACGACCTGGAGCGCATCGAGCAGGCCGAGCGGGTCGATACGCCCTACAGCAGGATGAGCCTGGTCGTGGCAGGGGTCGCGGTCGCAGCGGCCTTCGCCGTGCAGCTGCTGCTGGACTCGATGATCCTCGGTGCGCTGGTTGGCTTCCTGGTGTTCTCGCTGTCTGGCGTGGTGCGCTGGAAGGAAGCGGACGACCTGTTCACCGAAGGCATGAAAATGATGGCCATGATCGGCTTCATCATGATTGCCGCCCAGGGCTTCGCGGCGGTGATGACCGCCACCGGACAGGTCGCCAGCCTGGTGGACAGCGCCGCCGGCTGGATCGGCAGCAGCAAGGCGCTCGGGGCCTTCATGATGCTGCTGGTGGGCCTGCTGGTGACCATGGGCATCGGTTCGTCCTTCTCCACGGTGCCGATCATCGCGGCGATCTTCGTGCCCCTGGCGGTGCACCTGGGCTTCAGCCCGCTGGCCATCGTCAGTATCGTGGGCACCGCCGGTGCGTTGGGCGACGCGGGCTCGCCGGCGTCCGACTCCACTCTTGGCCCGACCTCCGGCCTGAATGTGGACGGGCAGCACAACCACATCTGGGACACCGTGGTGCCGACCTTCCTGCACTACAACCTGCCGCTGCTGGTCTTCGGCTGGGTGGCCGCGATGGTGCTCTAGACCGTTGATCAAGGGCCCCGGCGCGCGGCAATTGCGCGCTGAAAGTTGCACTTGGCAGGGCAACTGCTGACTAATGAGCAGGTTTATCCATTCATGGACCCGCTCATGTTCGAATCGAAACTGGAATACCGGACGTTCCTAGCCCTGCTGCTGGTGGTGACGCTCGCCTTCGGCTGGATCCTGCTGCCGTTCTATGGGGCGGTCTTCTGGGGCACCATCCTGGCGATCATCTTCGCGCCTCTGCAGCGCCGCCTTCGTGTGCGGCTGAAGGGCCGCAACAACCTGGCCGCGCTGATTTCACTCGGCGTGTGCTTCCTGATCGTGATCCTGCCGGTGACCTTCATCGCCGGTGCGCTGGTACAGGAGGGAGCGGCTGTCTATCAGCGGCTGAAGTCGGGTGAGCTGAACTTCATTGCCTACTACCAGCAGGCGATCACCGCGCTGCCGGCCTGGGCGCACCAGTTGCTGGAACGCTTCGACCTGGCGGACCTGTCGAGCCTGCAGGAGAAACTCTCCTCCGGAGCGATGCAGGCGAGCCAACTGGTGGCCACCAAGGCGTTCAGCATCGGTCAGAACACCTTCGAGTTCGTCATCAGCTTCGGCATCATGCTGTACCTGCTGTTCTTCCTCCTGCGGGACGGTCCGGCGCTCGGGCGCCGCATCAAGCAGGCAGTGCCGCTGAGCGCAGAGCACAAGCAGCACCTGTTCGCCAAGTTCACCACGGTGATCCGCGCCACGGTGAAGGGCAACATCGCCGTCGCCGCGACCCAGGGCGCCCTGGGTGGGCTGATCTTCTGGTTCCTCGGTATCCAGGGCTCGCTGCTCTGGGGCACGCTGATGGCTTTCCTGTCGCTGCTGCCGGCCATCGGCGCCGGGCTGATCTGGGTGCCGGTGGCGGCCTACTTCCTGCTCACCGGCGCAATCTGGCAGGGTGTGACGCTGACGCTGTTCTGCGTGGTGGTGATCGGCCTGGTGGATAACATCCTGCGCCCGATCCTGGTCGGCAAGGACACCAAGATGCCCGACTACGTGGTGCTCATCTCGACCCTCGGTGGCATGTCGCTGTTCGGTCTCAACGGTTTCGTCATCGGCCCGCTGATCGCAGCGCTGTTCATGGCATCGTGGGACCTGTTCACCGGGCGCGAGGAAACATCGGTTTCGCCCTGAACGAAACGAGCCCCGTGGAAACGGGGCTCGTTCCTTTCTACGCCTTGAAGGTCAGCCAGGGACGCATGCGCACGAGGGGCTGGATGAGTCCTGCCTCTTCCTGGGCCTCGATGACCGGTCCGACCGGTTTGTACGCGCTGGGCGCTTCCTCGATCCGGCGTTCTTCGCGCAGCGTCACGCAGTGCCACGGCAGACTGCTCTCGCCCGCGCTCCGGAGGGCGCGGACAGCCTGGCGCCGAATGCTGCGGCCAGCGCCGTGGCTGCAGGACCACAGCCAGTCGGGGTGGCCCAGGCCACTGGCGAGGTACGAGTGGTCGCCCATCGACCCCGGGATCAGCAGCAGGTCGCCGGCACGGGCCGGCGTGGCCCCCTTGCGGTGAACGTTGAGACCCTGCTCCTGTAGGACGACGTTGTGCGGTACGTCGACGATCAGAGCGCTGTCGTCGGCCTGGAAGGTCTCGCGCAGCACCTTGCGGACCAGTTCTGCCAGTACAACGCGATTCAGCCAGGCGTAGCGCGCCGCCACTCCCATGGCCTGCAGGTATTCGCCCGCCAGGTCTCCAGTCAGCGCGTACAGCCCGGAAGCCGGATGGCGCAGCCCTTTGGGCCAGGCATTGCGCGCCTTGTCCATCCAGCGCTGGCCTACATGGAACCCGACATCGCGGGAGCCGCTGTGGATCATGATGACCAGCTCGTCCGACTTCAGCCCGAGGGCATAGGCCTGCTGGCGATCGAGTATCCGGTCGACCCATTGAAGTTCGACGAAATGGTTGCCGGACCCGGTGGTGCCCAGGCCCGGATCTCGAATCAACGTCCGCCGCCGGTCGCGCAAGGCGTCCGGTGCGTAGTGGAGCTGGCCACCAAACTCGTCGAGCCCGATGCAGTGTTCCAGTTCCTGAAGGAGGCGAGGGCGGTCGACCTGCGCCCAGAGGCCGTCGTCAGTGAGTCGATCCAGGCAATGGCCGGGGCCTTCGGCGAAGAGTGCCTCGAATGCCTGCACGTGCATCGGTACGTCACGGCCGTTGCGCAACAGCGCGTGGGTGAGCCGATCCACCAGTTGCTGCCGGCTGGACTCGGCTTGTCCGAGGCTGATGCCGGTTCGCAACAGGCGCATGCCGCAGTTGATGTCCGTGCCGATTGCCGCCGGAATCACGAAGTCTTCGGTGCTGGCGACGATCGATCCCACCGGGGCGATGCTGCCGGGATGGAAGTCGGGTGTCGCGCAGGCCTTGCAGACATGCCCGTCCGCGCCCGGGGAGTGTACCGAGGCGAAATCCAGCAGTTGGCGCACGGCCTTTTCCTCCAGCGGGAAGCTGGCGGGCAGGAGCACGCGTGCGGAGGTACCGTCTGCGGAGCGAGTGAGGGTAATGATGTCCTGCTGGCGGTCGACGTGAATGCCGCTACGCAGGAAGGCTTTCTGAAGCCGGGAGATTGTGTTCATGTCGGTGCTGCTTGAGTAGACGAATGCAGGCCGCCCGGAAATTCGGGGGCTGTACGTCTTTCCGCTCAGCAGCACAGGCGGGAAGGGAGGCGAAATCTAAGGCGACGCCGTCGTGCTGTCAACCGGCAGCGTTCGGCCGGAAAAGAAAAACCCCGCCGAAGCGGGGTTTTTATTGCCTGTCGACCTTAGCCGGCGATGGCTACCAGGCCGCTGTGCTGGAGCAGGTCCAGCAGCGGTTGCGGGTAGACGCCGAGGAAGAAGGCGAGCAGGGCGATGGCCACCAGCATGATGCCGCCCGCGCGCTGGGCCCAGTCCAGGGGAGCGTCGTGGCGCTTCATGTTCGGCTCGACCAGGAACATGGTCACCATGACACGCAGGTAGTAGAACAGGCCGATGGCGCTGCCCAGTACCAGGGCACCGACCAGCCACCAGTGCTGGGACTCGACACCGGTGGCGACGATGTAGAACTTGCCAATGAAGCCGGCGGTCAGCGGGATGCCGGCCAGGGACAGCATCATCACGGTCATCACGGCAGTCAGCACCGGACGACGCCAGAACAGGCCGCGGTACTCGAACAGCGCGTCGGCGTCGCGGCCGCTGTACGGAGTGGACATCAGGGTGACCACGCCGAAGGCGCCCAAGGTGGTGACGACGTAGGTGGTCAGGTACACGCCGACCGCTTCCACGGCCATGCCCTTGCTCGCCACCAGGGCGATCAGCAGGTAGCCGAAGTGGGCGATGGACGAGTAGCCGAGCAGGCGCTTGATGTTGCTCTGGGTCAGCGCCAGCAGGTTGCCGATCAGGATCGAGGCAATGGCGATGACCGCGATGGCGTCATGCAGCAGGCCATTGCTCAGGGCTGCCGGAGCGATCTGGAACAGGCGCAGCAGCACGGCGAACACGGCGACCTTGGCGGTGGTGGCCAGGAAGGTGGCGACCGGCGCCGGGGCGCCTTCGTAGACGTCCGGGGTCCACAGGTGGAACGGTGCCAGGGACAGCTTGAAGCCCAGACCGACGACCATCATGCCGACGCCGATGGACAGCAGCGGGCCGTGGCTGGTGCCTTCGGCCAGCGATGCACCGATGGCGGAGAAGCCCAGGCTGCCGGACTCGGCGTAGAGCAGGGCCATGCCGAACAGCAGGAAGGCCGACCCGGCGGCGGACAGTACGGTGTACTTGATGCCGGCTTCCAGGGTGCGCTTGTTGAAGAAGGCGTACGCCACCATGCCGTAGACCGGCACCGACAGCAGTTCCAGGCCGATGAACAGGCCGGCCAGGTTCTGTGCGCTGACCAGCACCAGGCCGCCTGCGGTGGACAGCAGAAGCAGCAGGTACAGTTCCTCGCGGTTGCCCGGGAAGCTTTCCATGTAGGCGTGGGCGAGGGTGGTGCAGGCCAGGGCGCCGATCAGGATCAGGGCCATGTAGAAGCAGGCGAAGTTGTCGACCACCATGAGCGGGGTGACTTCGATCGGGGTGACGTTCAGCACCGGGATGATCGACAGCAGGGCCAGGTTCAGACCGATCACCGAGAGGGTGGCGGCCATCGAGTGGTTACGCTTCCAGGCTACCGCGAGCATCACCACCACCAGGGTGGCGCTGGTGATGAGCAGTGGCAGGAGCGCGATGAAGTGTTGAATCGTGAAGGTCATTTCGCGCTTACCGTGCTGCCAGAGTGGAGAGGGCGGCACCCAGCCATTGCTGGACGCCGTGCATGGTTGCCGCGGAGGTATCGAGGACCGGCTGCGGGTAGACGCCGAGCACGATCAGCAGCACCGCCAGGCCGAGCACCATGGAGAGCTCGCGGAAATTCAGGCCGGCGATGGCGGTGTCGGACTTGGACGGGCCGAAGTACGCGCGGTGGATCATGATCAGCGAATAGACCGAACCGAACACCAGGCCGAAGGTGGCGATCACGGTGATCACCGGGACGACCTTGAAGCTGCCCAGGAGGATCAGGAATTCGCCGACGAAGTTACCGGTGCCCGGCAGACCCAGCGATGCGGTGGCGAAGAACAGGGCCACGGCCGGCAGGTACGGAATGCGCGACCACAGGCCGCCCATCTTGCGCATGTCACGGGTGTGCAGGCGCTCGTACAGCTGACCGCACAGGATGAACAGTGCGGCGGCGGAGAGGCCGTGGGCGATCATCTGCACCACTACACCCTGCAGCGCCTGAGGGCTCCCGGAGTAGATGCCGATCATCACGAAGCCCATGTGCGACACGGAGGAGTAGGCCACCAGGCGCTTGATGTCGGTCTGGGCGAACGACAGGAAGGCGCCGTAGAAGATGCCGATCAGACCGAGGGTCATGGCGATCGGGGCGAACTCGGCCGAGGCGTTGGGGAACAGCGGCAGGGCGAAGCGGATCAGGCCGTAGGCGGCGGTCTTCAGCAGGATGCCGGCCAGGTCCACGGAACCGGCGGTCGGCGCCTGGGCGTGGGCGTCCGGCAGCCAGGAGTGCACCGGTACTACTGGCATCTTCACCGCGAAGGCGACGAAGAAGCCGAGCATCAGCAGCCATTCGGTGTGCGGCGGCAACTGGGTCTTCAGCAGGTCGGCGTAGTTGAAGGTCAGCACGCCGGTGCTGTTGTAGTGCACGAATACCAGGCCCAGAATCGCCACCAGCATCACCAGGCCGCTGGCCTGGGTGAAGATGAAGAACTTGGTGGCGGCGTAGATGCGGGTCTTCTTGCCATCGTCCGAGCTGTGACCCCAGAGCGCGATGAGGAAGTACATCGGCACCAGCATCATTTC
>CBIGPF010000223.1:0-8128 GCA_966191535.1 uncultured Pseudomonas sp.
GATGTTCGGCTTCCAGCGTATCGGCGACCTGGCCTGGGCCGCTGGCGACAGCCGCGCACACGGCTTCCTGATCGGCGGCACCGCCGGCCGTACCACCCTGAACGGTGAAGGCCTGCAGCACGAGGACGGTCACAGCCACCTGCTGGCGGCGACCATCCCGAACTGCCGCACCTACGATCCGACCTATGCGTACGAGCTGGCGGTGATCATCCGCGAAGGTTCGCGCCAGATGATCGAAGAGCAGCAGGACATCTTCTATTACATCACCGTGATGAACGAGAACTACGTCCAGCCGGCCATGCCCAAGGGCGCAGAGGAAGGCATCATCAAGGGCATGTACCTGCTCGATGAGGACAAGAAGGCCGCCGCGCACCACGTGCAGCTGCTGGGTTCGGGCACCATCCTGCGTGAAGTCGAAGCCGCCGCGAAGATCCTGCGCGAAGACTTCGGCATTGGCGCTGACGTCTGGTCGGTACCGAGCTTCAACGAACTGCGCCGCGACGGCCTGGCCGTCGAGCGCTGGAACCGCCTGCACCCGGGTCAGAAGCCCAAGCAGAGCTACGTCGAAGAGTGCCTCGCCGGCCGCAAGGGCCCGGTGATCGCCTCCACCGACTACATGAAGCTCTACGCCGAACAGATCCGCCAGTGGGTTCCGAGCAAGGAGTTCAAGGTGCTGGGCACCGACGGCTTCGGTCGCAGCGACAGCCGCCGCAAGCTGCGCGACTTCTTCGAAGTGGACCGTCACTGGGTCGTTCTGGCCGCGCTGGAAGCCCTGGCAGATCGTGGCGATATCGAACCCAAGGTCGTGGCGGAAGCCATTGCCAAGTTCGGCATCAACCCCGAAAAACGTAACCCGCTGGACTGCTGAGGAGAGGCACGATGAGCGAACTGATTCGTGTACCCGACATCGGCAATGGCCAGGGTGAAGTCATCGAACTGCTGGTCAAGGTCGGCGATACCGTCGAGGCCGACCAGAGCCTGCTGACCCTGGAATCCGACAAGGCCAGCATGGAAATCCCCTCGCCGAAAGCTGGCGTGGTGAAGAGCCTGAAGGTCAAG
Source organism: uncultured Pseudomonas sp. (assembly GCA_966191535.1). Taxonomy (GTDB): domain Bacteria; phylum Pseudomonadota; class Gammaproteobacteria; order Pseudomonadales; family Pseudomonadaceae; genus Pseudomonas. The sequence continues at coordinate 1,060 of CBIGPF010000223.1, forward strand.
GTGGGCGACACCCTGAAGGAAGGCGACGAGATCCTCGAGCTGGAAGTCGAGGGTGGTTCGGCTGCCGCCGAAGCCCCCAAGGCCGAAGCGCAGGCCCCGGCCGCCGAGGCTCCGAAGGCAGAGGCTCCGGCCGCTGCCCCGGCGCCGGCTGCCGCGCCCGCTGCCGCCAGCGTCCAGGACATCCATGTCCCGGACATCGGCTCGGCCGGCAAGGCCAACGTCATCGAAGTCATGGTGAAAGCCGGCGACACGGTCGAAGCCGACCAATCGCTGATCACCCTGGAGTCGGACAAGGCCAGCATGGAAATCCCCTCGCCGGCCTCCGGCGTGGTGGAAAGCGTGTCGATCAAGATCGGTGACGAAGTCGGCACCGGCGACCTGATCCTCAAGCTCAAGGTCGCGGGCGCTGCTGCCCCGGCGGCCGCAGAAGCTCCGGCGACTGCTCCGGCGCCAGCCGCTGCGGCTCCTGCCGCCGCTCCCGTACCGGCTACCGCGGCCAAGGCTGCGGAAGCTGCTCCGGTGGGCGCGCCCAGCCGCGACGGCGCCAAGGTCCACGCAGGCCCCGCGGTGCGCATGGTCGCCCGCGAGTTCGGCGTCGAGCTGGCTGAAGTCAAAGGCACCGGCCCGAAAGGCCGCATCCTCAAGGAAGACGTGCAGGCGTTCGTCAAGGAACAGCTGCAACGCGCCAAATCCGGCGCGCCGGCTGGCGCCACGGGCGGTGCGGGCATCCCGCCGATCCCGGAAGTCGACTTCAGCAAGTTCGGCGAAGTGGAAGAAGTGGCCATGACCCGCCTGATGCAGGTCGGCGCCGCCAACCTGCACCGCAGCTGGCTGAACGTGCCGCACGTGACCCAGTTCGACTCGGCCGACATCACCGAGATGGAAGCCTTCCGCGTGGCCCAGAAGGCCGTTGCGGAGAAGGCTGGCGTCAAGCTGACCGTGCTACCGATCCTGCTGAAGGCCTGTGCCCACCTGCTCAAGGAAATGCCGGACTTCAACAGCTCCCTGGCCCCCAGCGGCAAGGCACTGATCCGCAAGAAGTACGTGAACATCGGCTTCGCCGTGGACACGCCGGACGGCCTGCTGGTCCCAGTGATCAAGAACGTCGACCAGAAGAGCCTCCTGCAGCTCGCCGCCGAAGCCGCCGAACTGGCCGAGAAAGCGCGCACCAAGAAGCTCTCCGCCGACGCCATGCAGGGCGCCTGCTTCACCATCTCCAGTCTCGGCCACATTGGCGGCACCGGCTTCACGCCGATCGTCAACGCGCCGGAAGTGGCGATCCTGGGTGTCAGCAAGGCGACCATGCAGCCGGTCTGGGACGGCAAGGCCTTCCAGCCGCGCCTGATGCTGCCGCTGTCGCTGTCCTACGATCACCGCGTGATCAACGGGGCGGCCGCAGCACGCTACACCAAGCGTCTGTCCGACCTGCTGGGTGATATCCGCACCCTGCTGCTGTAAGTGTTGCAAAGGGCCGGTCGCATCCGGCCCTTCCTCTCGACGAGCACGCCACGCTCGTACTCTCCAGCCCTGCCGGATGGCGGGGCTTCTTTTTGCCGGACAGGCGGTCACGCCAGGCTCCTGCCCCAGGTTCAACTTCCCAGTGTGACGGCCGATACAGTCTTGGCTTGTCATGGCCCCGTGCCTCATGCAAATCTTGCCAACGCCCATAGAAGTCGGGCGAGGCCATGTACCTCGCCCAGCACCCTGGAAATCCACCGCGCATGAAGAGCCATCCCGATGCCGCCAGCCGTCAGGCGGCCGAGGTTGTCACGCAGCTTCCCGTCCCTTCGAGGCTCGGGATGCTGCGCTTCGAGCGTTTGAATGAACCCAGCTGGACACTTCTGTTCCTGGACCCTGGCTGCGAACGCCAGATCGGCGTACCGGCCCAGGACCTCTGCGGCATACTCGACGCCCCCTACGCCAGCCTGATGGAGCCCGAAGCGCGCCATCGCCTGCACGAGCAAGTACAACAGCAACTGCTCAAGGACGGCCGCTACCGGGTGCGCTACCTGCTCCACTCGCCGCGCGGCACGCTGAACGTGCTGGAGGTCGGCGAAGCCTTCCAGCAGCACGGCCGCCAATTGCTCCACGGCTACCTGCTGCAGGACGAGAGCGACGAGCAGAGCACCGAGCTGGACCCGCGCCTGCTGGACCTGGAAGCCCAGAACATCCGCCTGAAGATGTCCCTGGAGATGTACCAGCGCTCCCAGGACGAACACCTGCAGCACCTGGTGCGCTCGCGCACCCAGCAGAACCTGATCGTGCGCCTGGCGCGGCACCGCTACCTGTCCAGCGACCCGCTGCTCGAAGCCGCCCAGTTGATCGCCCAGGCCGCCTGCGAGGCCTACGACGTGGCCCGTGCCGGCATCTGGCGCCTGCACCCGGACCATCGCCTGGAAGCGGTCACCATCTACCGCCGCGACACCGACCAGTACGAGAAGCCGCAGGACATCGACGCCAGCAACTTCCCCAATTACCTGGACGCAGTAAACAGCGGCCGCGCCATCGACGCCCACAACGCCCAGCAGGACCCGCGTACCCAGGAGCTGGCCAAGCGTTACCTGCGTCCGCAGGGCATCAGCGCGATGCTCGACGCCACCATCCGCGTGGGCGGCGAAGTGGTCGGCGTGCTCTGCCTGGAACACGTCGGCGAAGTCCGCATGTGGCAGAGCGACGAGATCGCTTTCGCCGGCGAGCTGGCCGACCAGTACGCCCAGGTACTGATGAATCACGAACGGCGCAACGTCTCCAGCGCGCTGCACCTGTTCCAGCGCGCCGTCGAGCAGAGCGCCAGCGCCTTCCTGCTGATCGACCGCGACGGCCTGGTGGAGTACGTCAACCCGAGCTTCACCGCGATCACCCAATACGGCGCCGACGAAGTGCGTGGCCGCCGCCTGCCGGAGCTGCCTGCACTGGCGAACCTCAGCGAACTGCTGTTCGACGCCCGCTCCACCCTAGTCACGCAGAACAGTTGGCAGGGCGAGTTCCGCAGCCGACGCAAGAACCTGGAGCCTTACTGGGGCCAGCTGTCGCTGTCCAAGGTCTACGACGACAAGGGCGAGCTGACCCACTACATCGGCATCTACGAAGACATCACCCAGAGCAAGCTGGCCCAGCAGCACATCGAGAAGCTCGCCTACCGCGACAACCTCACCGGCCTGGCCAACCGGCACTTCTTCATCAATGCCCTGGAGGAGCGCCTGCAGGTGGGCAGCGAGCACTCGCTGAGCCTGCTGCTGGTGGACATCGACAACTTCAAGCGGATCAACGACAGCCTCGGTCACCAGACCGGCGACAAGCTGCTGGCCAACCTCGCCCGGCGCCTGCGCAGCAGCCTGAGCGACAGCGCCACCCTGGCGCGCTTCGCCAGCAACGAATTCGCCGTGCTGCTGGAGGAGTCCGTGGCCGGCCGTGGCGAGAAGGTCGCCGCGCAGATCCTCGACGTGCTCGACAAGCCGCTGTTCGTCGACAACCAGTTGATCAGCATCACCGGTTCCGTGGGCATCGCCTACGCGCCGCAGCACGGACAGGACCCGCAGACCCTGATGAAGCACGCGGGCCTGGCGCTGCACAAGGCCAAGGCCAACGGCAAGCACCAGGTGCAGACCTTTACCGAGGCGATGACCGCCGAGGCCAGCTACAAGCTGTTCGTCGAAAGCAACCTGCGCCGCGCACTGGTACAGGACGAACTGGCCGTGCACTACCAGCCCAAGCTGTGCCTGCGCAGTGGCGCGCTGCTCGGCCTGGAAGCCCTGCTGCGCTGGCAGCACCCGGAAAAGGGCATGATCCGCCCGGACCAGTTCATCAGCGTCGCCGAGGAAACCGGCCTGATCATCCCCATCGGCAAATGGGTGATCCGCCAGGCCTGCCGCCAGGTGCGCGAGCTGGCCGCCAAGGGCCTGGGCGAGTTGCACATGGCGATCAACCTGTCGCCCAAGCAGTTCAGCGACCCGGACCTAGTCGGCTCCATCGCGGCGATCCTCCACGAGGAAAGCATCCCGGCCAGCCAACTGGAGCTGGAGCTCACCGAAAGCCTGCTGCTGGACGCCACCGACGACACCCGCCAGCAGCTGGAGCGCCTGAAGAACCTCGGCCTGACCCTGGCCATGGACGACTTCGGCACTGGCTACTCCTCGCTGAGCTACCTGAAGAAATTCCCGATCGACGTGATCAAGATCGATCGCAGCTTCATCAAGGACATCCCGGACAACCAGGACGACATGGAAATCACCTCCGCGGTGATCGCCATGGCCCACAACCTCAAGCTGCAGGTGGTCGCCGAAGGCGTCGAGACCGCCGCCCAGCTGGCCTTCCTGCGGCGCAATCGCTGCGACATCGGCCAGGGCTACCTGTTCGACAAGCCCATCCCCAGCCACGACCTCTCCTCCAGCCTGCAGCGCTACCCCTGCCGCCCACACTGAGTCGCTCTGGCACGGCGTGCCCGCAGCCATCCCCGCTCGTGGAAAAAACGCTGTAATCTTCGGCGAGTACCCGAGTCTATTGCCGCCCCTATTCAGAGGAGACGAATGCCATGACCCTGCGCTCGCAAATACTTACCCACAAGCTGGAACTGCCCAGCTCCGCCCAGGCCCTGCCGGGGCGCGAAAGCCCGATGCCGGTGCCCGAAGCGCATTACGTCAATGGCCGCCCGCTGAGCGCGCCCTTCCCCGCCGGCGTGCAGCAGATCGTTGTCGGCCTGGGCTGTTTCTGGGGCGCCGAGCGGCGTTTCTGGCAACAACCGGGCGTGTGGGTCACCGCGGTGGGCTACGCCGGCGGCTTCACGCCGAACCCGACCTATGACGAAGTCTGCTCCGGCCTGACCGGCCACAGCGAAGTGGTGCTGGTGGCGTACGACCCGCGTGAAACCAGCATCGAGGCACTGCTGAAGGTGTTCTGGGAATCCCACGACCCGACCCAGGGCATGCGCCAGGGCAACGACACCGGCACCCAGTACCGCTCGGTGATCTACTGGTTCGACCAGGCGCAGAAAGCCGCCATCGACGCCAGTCGCGCGGCCTTCCAGAAGGAACTCAGCGCCAAGGGCTACGGCGAGATCACCACGGAAATCCGCGAAGTCCCACCGCTCTACTACGCCGAGGCCTATCACCAGCAGTACCTGGCGAAGAACCCCAACGGCTACTGCGGCCTGGGCGGCACCGGCGTCTGCCTGCCGGCGTGAGGCTGGCGCCCTGCGGGCGCAATCGCGGGCATGGCCCGCTCCTACAGGGAGCGCTATATCTCCCCACAGCGCAGGAGCGGATTCCGGTCGCGATAGGCCCGCCCCGCACCACCGCTCGGCACCACGAAAAAGCCCCGGCACTGCCGGGGCTTTTTTCATTCGGCGATCAGCCAGTCCAGCTGGCTGCTGCCTTCGCTCTGCGCCAGCGTCTCGGCCAGCCAGGGCAGCAGGCCGCGCAGCTCTTCGTCCAGCGGCCACGGCGGGTTGGCGATGACCAGCCCGGAGCCGTTCAGGCGATCGGAGGTGTCCGCCGGATGCACGCACAGCTCCACGCGGAGCAGCTTCGGCGCCGAGCTCTTCTCCAGACGCTGGTAGAAGCGCTTGAGCTGGCGACGATCTTTGATCGGGTACCAGATGGCGACCACCGTCTGGCGCATGCGGCCGATGGCCTCGTCCAGCGCAGTCACGCATCGCTCGAGATCGTCCGGCTGCTCGAAGGGCGGGTCGATCAGCAACACACCCCGCTTCTCAGCCACCGGCAGGAAGGCCCGCGGCAACAGCCAGCCGTCGCCCTGGTGCACCGAGATGCGCCGCTCGCCGGCCATGTTGGCCTTGAGCAGGCGGCCGTCCTCGGGGTGCAGTTCGTTGAGCATCACCCGATCCTGCGGGCGAGTCAGGCGACGCGCCAGCTCCGGCGAGCCGGGATAGAACTCCAGGCCGCCATCGGGATTCAGTGCGCTCACGACGCCCAGGTAGTCCTGCAGCAGCTCGGGCAGGTCATCCCGCTCGAACAGACGGCCGATGCCCGACTCCCACTCGCCGGTGCGACTGGCTTCGTCGCCCAGCAGGTCGTACAGGCCAATGCCCGAATGGCTGTCGAGGTAGGCGAAAGGCGTGTCCTTGCGCGCCATCAGCGCGAAAAGGCGGGCGAGGACAATGTGTTTCAGCACGTCGGCGTGGTTACCGGCGTGATAGGCGTGGCGGTAGTTCATAGATAGCGGACTCCTCAAGGCGCGCAGTTTAGGTCCTGCGGCGGGTGCGGTGCGAGTCCGCCGTCGCCGGAGCTAGCCGGGAGTCCGGGTGTTTTAGCCCTTTATCACGCTCATGGATGATTCTGTGCTTGCTTCATTCACCAGACTAGACTGCGGCGATTCCCACGGAGGTCGATCCATGTCCGAGACCCTGCTCAGCTCCCGCAACCTCGCTTTCGAACTCTACGAAGTGCTCGACGCCGAGGCCCTGACCCAGCGCGAACGCTTCGCCGACCACAACCGCGAGACCTTCGACGCCGCCCTGGGCACCGCTCGCGGCATCGCCGAGGAGCTGTTCGCCCCGCACAACCGCAAGAACGACGAGAACGAACCGCAGTACGTCGACGGCGGCGCGGTGCTCATCCCGGAAGTGAAACCGGCGGTGGACGCCTTCAACGAAGCCGGCTTCCAGAACGCCTCGCGCAGCTTCGAACAGGGCGGCATGCAGCTGCCGCACCTGCTGTCGCGCGCCTGCTTCGCGCACTTCCAGTCGGCCAACATCGCCACCTCGTCCTACCCGATGCTGAGCATGGGCTCCAGCCACCTGATCGAGACCTTCGGCAGCGACGAGCAGAAGCGCCTGTTCCTGCAGCCGATGATCGAAGGCCGCTGGTTCGGCACCATGGCCCTGACCGAACCCCACGCCGGCTCGTCCCTGGCCGACATCCGCACCCGCGCGGAACCGGCCGCCGACGGCAGCTACCGGATCAAGGGCAACAAGATCTTCATCTCCGGCGGCGATCACCCACTGTCGGACAACATCGTGCACATGGTGCTGGCCAAGCTGCCGGACGCGCCGGCTGGCGTGAAGGGCATCAGCCTGTTCATCGTGCCGAAGTTCCTGGTCAACGACGACGGC
>CBIGPF010000224.1:0-8055 GCA_966191535.1 uncultured Pseudomonas sp.
CGGCCTGGGCCTGATCTACGCCAAGACCATGTTCAACGCCAGCGAAGGCCACTGACTGCTGTCCCCGCCCGTGGGCAGCCAGCCTGTCCAGAATGCGCCTCCATATCCCCTGAGGTACGCGCGGCAGCTGAGCATGCCGGTGAGTGACTTCCTGGGCCGCTGAGGCGCCTTCGACAGTTTCTGCTTTGTCCTCTCAATCCACCCGGGGCTCCGGGCCCGCTCATCTCCCCGCCAGCCGACGCGTCGACCAACCCATTATCCTTTCGCCTGATTTCATCAGCAGAGCTTGCCGGAGAGACTCTCCCGATGTCCCCACCTGCCGCGCCCCAGTCCTACTCCATCCAGCGCAACCGCAACATTGCACCGGATCCACAGCAAGTGCTGGAGATTCCCGGCAGCGACGGCTTCGCCATCATTGTGCAGCTGCAGGATTTCCCCGAACACCGTCTCTGGCGCGGTAGCCAGTTGTCCTACCAAGGAGGGCACCGTCAGGGAAGCAGTTCCATCGCCAACCTGGGCGCGGAACTGCGCTGCCAGCACATGGCGGCCTACGACAATCTGCGTCTGGACCTGTCGCGCAACAGCCTGGAGGAGTTGTTCCGAGAGGACGGCTTCCGCGGCCACGCTAACCTGAACAGTGCTCAGAACGTCCTCGACCCAGTGATCTATCACCTCGCCCAGGCACTGCTACCTGCGCTGGAGCGGCCGGCCGAGAGCAACCGGCTGTTCATCGACCAGGTTATGCTCGCCCTGGCCCTGCACATCGGCCCGCGCTACGGTAACGCCAGCCCTCCTCCCAGCGCACGCACCGGCCTGACGCCGTGGCAGTTGCGCCGCGCCAAGGAACTGCTGGCTCACCACCTGACCGACAGCCTGTCGCTGGAGCAGTTGGCGCGGGAGTGCTACCTGTCGCGCAGCCACTTCAGCCGGGCGTTCCGCCAGAGTACTGGAGTCAACCCCCAGGATTGGCGGCTGCAGATGCGTGTGGACAAGGCCAAGGAACTACTGCTGCACTCCGATCTGGAACTGGTTCGAATCAGCCAGGACTGCGGCTTCGCCGACCAGTCGCACATGTCGAGAGTATTCCAGCGCGTCACGGGATCACCGCCAGCACGCTGGCGCCGCGCCAGTCGCTTCGCGCGTGACTGTCTGAACGACAAATAGCCAGCACCACGATGAGATGTGCCGCCAGGGCTGTTGGTGGACGATCGGTAATGGGGTGCTGCACAACGCTGCTGTCATCCATTAGCGGACACTCGCCACCCACCTCCCACCTCTGATTACCGAGCCCTGCGCGACTCTGGCCGCGGGGGATTTACGAGGGCTGCTCTCGACAATACAATTGACAATAATTATCAATTGCATATTCAGTGAGCTATGGACCAGCTTGCCCACTCCCAGCGCCGCGCTCTGCACGAGTTGTACGTCGAACATCATGGCTGGCTGCACCAATGGTTGCGCCGGAAACTCGGCTGCCGCGAGCAGGCGGCGGACCTCGCGCAGGATACGTTTGTGCGGGTCATCACCCAGCGCAGGCAGCTCGAGTTGCGCCAGCCCCGCGCGTACCTCACCACGGTCGCTCGCAGCCTGGTGATCGACCACTATCGCCGTCGCACGCTGGAGCAGGCCTACCTGGAAACCCTGGCGGCGCTGCCCGAGCCCGTGGAGATTTCGCCGCAGACGCGCTGCATCATCATCGAGACGCTGCTGGAGATCGACGCCCTGCTCGACGGCATGGCCGCGCGCACTCGGGAGATATTCCTGATGGCGCAGCTCGACGGGCTGAGCTTCGTGGAGATCGGCAAGCGCCTGGGCCTGTCGGCCAACTCGGTGCGCAAGCACTTCGTGCGGGCCATGACCCACTGCCTCATGCTGCTGGAGGACTGAGCGGATGTCCGCTCTCGACCTGAAGACCCTCGAAGCCGCCGCGCAGTGGTACGTGACGCTCGCCGAGAACGGCGAAACCGCCCGCGAAGCGCATCGGCATTGGCTGGCCAGCGATCCGCGTCATGCCCAGGCCTGGGCGCGGGTGGAGCGTCTGCAGGCGAAGCTCGGCCAGGTAACGGCAGACATCGCCCGACCGACCCTGAGGAATTCGCGGATCAAACGCCGCGCAGTGCTCAAGGTGCTCTCGGTGCTACTCGCCGCCGGCGGCAGCGTGACGCTCGGCCTTCAATTCAACCCCGTGCGCAATGCGCTGGCCGACCATCGCACCGGCACCGGCGAGACACTTGAGCTCGCCTTGACCGACGGTACCCGCCTGACGTTGAACACACGCACTGCCATCGACGTGCACTACAACGCCGAGCTTCGCCAGATTGACCTGCGTGATGGAGAGATCTGGATTCAGACCGCGCCTGACAGCCTCTCTCGCCCCTTCATCGTGCATACGTCGTTCGGCAGTGTTCGCGCACTCGGCACACGCTTCCTGGTCCGCAGCGACGAGTCCGGCGCGCGGGTCGGGGTCCTGCAACATGCCGTGGAGGTCCGACCGCAGCAAACGCCCTTGCAGGTCGTGCGGGTGGAGGCCGGGCAACAGCTGAGCTTCAGCCGAACATCAACCGGCAGGCTGGAGGCACTCCCCAACGGAGTGGAGGCCTGGATGCGCGGGCAACTGCAGGTCAAGGACTGGCGGCTCGACGACTTCATCGCCGAGCTGTCCCGCTATCACCCCGGCTACCTGGGCTGCGACGAGAACGCAGCTGCGCTGCGGATCTCCGGCGCCTTCCAGCTCCATGAGATAGACACCGTGCTGGACAATCTGCGCGGCACCCTGCCCGTTCGCACGCGCCGCCTCACTCGTTGGTGGGCACGGATCGAACGGCGCTGATCGGCCGCCTCCTGGCATCTGCAACGGGCGGGTTCGCACTGCGCGAGAACCAGCCACTGGAAAAATATATCCGCAAGGTGTTGGTGATTCCGATTCTCGTTCGACAAGGACAGTAGAGGCGCAGAGACGCCGCAATCTGCCATTGGAGAAGAACGCAGTCATGTCAGGCACCCACCCGCAGTCCCGTCGATCCCGAGTCCCCACCCTGGCGCTGGCCATCAGCGGTGCCCTGCTCGCCGCCCCGCTGACCAGCCTGGTCGCGCCCGTAGCCTGGGCGCAGGGCGCACAGGCCGAGTACAGCTTCGACATCCCCGCCGGCGCGTTGGAAGACGCCATCGCGGCATTCTCCGAGGTCGCAGGGGTAACCGTCTCCTACGAACCCGCCGCCGCACAGGGCCGACACTCACCTGGGGTGCGCGGGCGCTTCGCCGCGGACACCGCCCTGGCGCAGCTGCTCGACGGCAGCGGCCTGCAGGCCGTGGAGCGCCAGGCCGGGAGCTATACATTGCAGCCAACCCAGGACGACGCCGAGAGTGCGCTGCAGATGGGCGAGACCACCATCATGGGCCAGGGAATGGGGGAGATGACCGAGAACACCCGCTCCTACACCACCGGCGCAGTGAGTGTCGGCTCCAAGACCCCGACCAGCCTGCGCTATACCCCGCAGTCGGTCACGGTGCTGACCAGCCAGGCCATTCAGGACCGCAACGTTACCAGCCTTGAGGATGCATTGCGGGTGACACCGGGCGTCACGGTGCAGAAAACCACGAGCGACACCTACGAGTTCTACTCACGCGGCTTCAACATCGACAACATCCAGATCGACGGCGCGGCGCCGATGGCCCTGTCATCGGTGGCCACCACGTTCTATTCGCGCAAGCTGTATAACCTCGCCGAGTACGATCACATCGAAGTACTCAGGGGCGCGGGCGCCCTGTTCGGAGGTGTGGGCGACCCGGGCGGCGTGATCAACCTGGTTCGCAAGCGCCCGCTGTCGGACTTCCAGCTCAAGTTCGAAGCGGCTGCGGGCAGTTGGGACAACTACCGCACCCAGGTCGACCTGACCGGGCCAATGACCGATGACAAGCGCCTGCGCGGTCGACTGGTAACGGCCTATACCGACCGCCAGTACTTCACCGACAAGCTGGCCACGCAGAAACCAACGGTGTACGGCGTGCTGGAGTTCGACCTGGATCCGGCCACCACCCTCACCCTCGGTGGCATGTACGAGGAAACCCACTCCAACAGCGCGCTGGGTCTACCGCGCTACACCACGGGGGCCGACATCGGCCTGCCACGCCACACCAGCCTGGGGCAGAACTGGTCCTATATGGACAACACGTCCCAGGAGATCTTCACCAAGCTCGACCACTACTTCGACAACGACTGGAAACTCAACGTCTCCTATACGAACACCCGCGACTCCGGCAAGGCACTGGCGGCGGTTACCGGTAATGCGGTGAACCCGGTGACCCTTACCGGCCCCGTGTGGCGTGCCAGCTACAACGTGTACTCGACCAATCAGGATCTGGTCGACAGCAACCTTTCCGGCTCCTTCGATGCCTTCGGTCGTGCGCACGAATTCGTGCTGGGCGCGGACTACCAGCGCGTGACCAGCCGCTGGCAAGGCTCAGGCGCATTCACCGGCACCGGGGTGCCGGTGGATGTCTTCGACCCGGGGTACTGGAAACCCACCTCCATTTCCCTGGTGACACCGCGCGACTACAGCCCCAACACCCAGGAGCAGTACGGGTTGTACTCGCGGGTATCGCTGCACCTGGCCGACCCTTTCCGACTGATCCTGGGCGGGCGTCTGGCGCGCTATCACTTCGAACAGGTGTACACCAACGCCGGCGTGGTGCAGAGCGACATCGACATGCGTGAGCCCACGCGCTTCGTCCCCTTCGCCGGCGCCACGTACGACCTGGATGACCAATGGTCGCTCTACACCAGCTACTCGAAGATCTTCAAGCCACAGCAGAGCTACCTCAAAGGTCCGCTGGGCAGCGGGCAGGTACTCGATCCGCTGGAGGGCAACACCTATGAGGTCGGCATCAAGGGCGAACTGTTCGATGGCAGGTTGAACACCGGGCTGGGCGTGTTCTACACCAAGCGCAAGAACGGAGCGACCCTGGATACCAATTACCCCGAGGGCAGCGTCCTGTACGGCGGCAGCTGCTGCTACGTGAACTCGGGCGAGGTGGTGAGCAAGGGGATAGAACTGGAAGCCTCAGGCGAATTGATGAAGGACTGGATGCTGATGTCCAGCTATGTCTACAACTACAACCGGAACAGGACCGCCGGCAGTGCCTTGAGCACCATCACACCCACGCACCAGGCCAAGGTCTGGACTACCTACCAACTGCTAGGCGAACTGTCGGACTGGACGCTTGGCGGCGGCGTCGACCTGCAGAGCGCGACCTATGTCAGCGGTACCTCGGTGCGTGTGGACGGCGACGGCAATGTGGTCGAAAGCGGGATTCCATTCGACTACAAGCAAAGTGGCTACGCGATCTGGAGCGCGCTGCTGAAGTACCGCGTGGACAAGCACTGGGAGGTGGCCCTGAACGGCAACAACCTGTTCGACAAGCACTACTACCAGACCGTTTCCAGCGCAGCGAACGGCAACTTCTATGGCGATCCGAGAAACTACACGCTGACTCTGCGCGGCGAGTTCTGAAGCACCGCGCGCCGGCTAATCGCCACAGGCTCACGCCTGTTGCGGCAGCTCCAGGCGCACCAGCAGGCCGCCGCCCGGCGCGGCCTGCGCGGTGATATGGCCCTGATGCAGTTCGATGGCCCGGCTGGCGATGGCCAGCCCCAGGCCGAAGCCGTCGCCTGAACTGCCCTCGCCTCGCTCGAAAGGCTCGAAGATACGTTGCAGGCGCGCCGGGTCGACACCCGGTCCATGATCGCGGACGCTCACCACCAGGCGCTCGCCGCCCTCCTCCACACGTGCCTCGATGCAAACCTCGGTGCCCGGCGCGGTGTAGCGCACGGCATTGCGGATGACGTTCTCGAAGGCACGATAGAGCAGCTCTTCGTGGCCACGGCTGGGGAACGGCTGATTTGCCAGCAGCGCCACACCACACTGTTTCATGCTTGCCTCGAAGCGAGCGTCCTCGACGGTGTGCAGCAGCAGCTCGACCACATCCAGCGCCTCGCAATCACCGTTGTCCTGGCGAGACTGCGCGCGTGCCAGGGTCAGCAACTGCTCGATCAGATCGTCCATGCGCCGCGATTCACGCTCGATCCGCTCCAGCATCTCGCCCCGCTCCGGCTGCTGTCGCAGCAGGCCAATGGCGGCATGCAGACGGGTGAGCGGCGAGCGCAGTTCGTGCGAAATGTCGTGCAGCAGGTGACGCTGTGCCTCGACCAGCGACTTGAGCTGACCGGCCATGCGGTCGCAGTCCTCGGCCAGATCGACGATCTCGTCGCGCCGACGGCCCAGGCGCGGCTTCACCCGCACCTCGAAGCGCCCCTGGGCGACCTGCCCCATGGCCTCTCGCAACCAGGCCAGCGGCCGGGTCAGGTAAAGGCTGAGGAGGAAGGCGAACAGTGCACTCATCAACGTGCCGGTGAACAGCGGCCCCCAGTTGCGCGGACGCGGTCCTTCGCCCAGGGCACTGGAGGCGGAGGCACGCAGCAGCAGCGCGCCGCCGTCGCGACTGGTCAGCGCATGCTCGAAGCGCGGCGCCGGCACCTGGCGCCCGGCGAGCAGCTCACCCGCACTGTCATACAGGCCGACCGCGACGCCCGGCGGCTGTGGCGAAACCTCCAGCAATTGACGCCCCGCCTGCTCGCCGAAACGTTCCAGCAGCCGCACCTCGGTCGTCAGCAGCGAGCGCAGCGCCGGGGTGTTGCCGCGCAGGTCGTCCAGCATGAAGGCGCCGGCCCCGACCAGGAAGGTCAGCGTGTTCGCCAGCCAGAAGGCCAGGAAGAGCTTCCAGAACAACCGCCGGCGCATCATTCGACGATCAGCACGTAGCCCATGCCACGCACACTCTGTATCCAGCTGCTGCCGTCGTCCCGCGGGCCGAGTTTCTGGCGGATGCTGCTGATGTGCACATCGATGCGCCGGTCGTAGCGGGTCAGCGGCCGCCCCAGCGCGTTGATCGAGAGATCCTGCTTGCTCACCAGTTGCCCGGCCTGGCGCACCAGGGCTTCGAGCAGGCTGAACTCGGTGCCGGTCAGTTCCAGGCCGCGGCCCTGCCACTGTGCCTGGCGACGTCCCGGCCACAGCGCCAGGGCGCCACTGCCAAGGGACTCGGCACCACCCGTGTCGGCGAAAGCCTGGGGCTGCACACGGCGCAGGATGGCACGCAGCCGCGCGACCAGCTCGCCCGGCGAACTGGGCTTGGGCACGTAATCGTCAGCCCCCAGCTCCAGGCCGGCGATGCGGTCGATGTTGTCCCCCCTGGCGGTGAGCAGCAGCACCGGCACCTGGCTGCGCGCGCGGATTCGGCGCAGCACGTCGATACCGGAGATCCCCGGCAGCATCACGTCCAGCACCACCAGGCGGTAATCGCCCTCCAGGGCCTCGACTTCGCCCAGTTCACCCGTGCCTACCGCGGTGGCAAGGAAGCCCTCGCGGGCCAGGTACTGGGCAAGCATGTCGGTGAGTTCGCGGTCATCGTCGACCAGCAGCACGGGAATCATGGAGGGCACGTCGTTCGGGGCTTTGCGGGGCGCAATGATCGCCCGGAGGGGACCGCCATGTCATCGCTGACTGGTCAAACTTTACACATCTTTACCTTGGGTTAACCGCGCCGAACACACCCCGCCCGTATCCTCATCGCCCGCTGACCTGGCCGGACCGCGCCACCGCTCGAGCCCGCCACGCCCACCGCAAAATGCCTGCCTGGAAGTACCCGATGAACTACCCGCGACTGCTGTTTTCGATCCTGCTGCTCAACGCCACGGTGGTCCAGGCGGCGGCATTCAGGATCACCGACATTCGTGTCAACGGCCTGCAACGGGTCTCTGCCGGCAGCCTGTTCGCGGCGCTGCCGCTGAACGTTGGTGACCAGGTCGACGAACAGGACCTGGTACAGGCCTCACGGTCGCTGTTCAAGACCGGTTTCTTCCAGGACATCCATCTGGGACGCGACGGCGACGTGCTGGTGATCGATGTGGTCGAGCGTCCGTCCATCTCCAGCATCGAGCTCTCGGGCAACAAGGCCATCACCACCGAAGACCTGATGAAGGGTCTGAAGCAGTCCGGC
>CBIGPF010000225.1:0-7967 GCA_966191535.1 uncultured Pseudomonas sp.
CGCCAGCCCGAGGAAGTTCGGGAAGGCAGTCGCGCCGCTCGCGCAGTCATGGATGCGGATCGGCGCGCCGGCGCGCAGGGAGGCCACGCTGAAGGACATGGCGATACGGTGGTCGCCGTGACTCCAGACTTCGCCGCCGCCGTAGCTGCCGCCGTCGATGATGATGCCGTCCGGAGTCGGCTCGCATTTCACGCCCAGAGCCAGGAGGCCGTCGGCCATGACCTGGATGCGGTCGGATTCCTTCACCCGCAACTCCTCCGCGCCGCGCAGCACGGTACGGCCAGTGGCGTTGGCGGCAGCGACGAAGAGTACCGGGAACTCGTCGATGGCCAGCGGCACCAGGTCTTCGGGGATATCGATGCCTTTGAGCTGAGCCGAACGCACGCGAATATCGGCAACCGGCTCGCCGCCCACTTCACGCTGGTTTTCCAGGGTAATGTCGGCACCCATGAGCTTGAGGATGTCGATGACGCCGGTGCGGGTCGGGTTGATGCCGACGTGCTCCAGGGTCAGGTCGGAACCTTCGGCGATGCTCGCAGCGACCAGGAAGAAGGCAGCCGAGGAGATGTCGGCCGGGACTTCGATCGAGGTGGCGGTGAGCGTGTGGCCGGATTCGACGCGGGCAGTGGCGCCTTCAACGTCGACCGGGTAGCCGAAGCCGCGCAGCATGCGCTCGGTGTGGTCGCGAGTCGGGGCCGGTTCGGTGGTGGAGGTTTCACCGGCGGCGTAGAGACCGGCGAGCAGCAGGCAGGACTTCACCTGGGCACTGGCCATCGGCATGTCGTAATGCATGCCGGTCAGTTTCTGGCCACCACGAATGGTCAACGGCGGACGACCTTCAGGGCCGGTTTCGATCACCGCGCCCATCTCGCGCAGCGGCTTGGCGACGCGGTTCATCGGGCGCTTGGACAGCGAGGCGTCACCGGTCAGGGTGGTATCGAACGGCTGGGCGGCAAGCAGGCCGCTGAGCAGGCGCATCGAGGTGCCGGAGTTACCCAGGTAGATCGGACCGGGCGGAGTCTTCAGGCCATGCAGGCCGACGCCGTGAACGGTCACGCGGCCGTGGTGCGGGCCTTCGATGACCACGCCCATGTCGCGGAACGCCTGGATAGTGGCAAGGGCGTCTTCACCCTCGAGGAAGCCTTGCACCTCGGTCGTGCCTTCGGCCAGCGAGCCGAGCATGATCGAGCGGTGGGAAATGGACTTGTCGCCCGGTACGCGAACACGTCCGGAGAGGCGGCCACCCGGCTGGGCCAGGAAAATCAGGTCATTGTTGTGCATGGCGTCCACATAGGCCCGGCGGGCCAGGATTTTGCTGAAATGCTCGCGGGCAACGCGGGCGCGGGTGAAGACGCCCATCAGTTGTTGCCCGTCCCCCTTGTCGACGGCCTCGCGCAGATCATCGAGGTCGTCACGGAATACGTCGAGGATGCGCAGGACTGCCTCGCGATTGGCGAGGAAGATGTCGTGCCACATCACCGGATCGCTGCCGGCGATCCGCGTGAAATCGCGGAAGCCACCAGCGGCATAGCGGAAGATTTCCAGATTCTCGCTGCGTTTGGCCAGCGAGTCGACCAGCGTGAAAGCCAGCAGGTGCGGAAGGTGACTGGTGGCGGCGAGGACTTCGTCGTGGTGCTCGACGGCCATCTGCTCGACATCCGCCCCCAGTTCGCGCCAGAGGTTCTCGACGCACTGGATCGCATCCGCGTCGGCATTATCCAGCGGTGTGAGGATGACTTTATGACGGCGGAACAGTTTCGCGTTGGCCGCCTCCACCCCACTCTGCTCGGAGCCGGCAATGGGATGGCCGGGCACGAAGCGCGGCGGCATGCCGCCAAACACCACTTTCGCCGCACGCACCACATTGCCCTTCGCGCTGCCCACATCCGTGAGGATCGCGTTACCGATGTCGAGGGTCGCGAGTTCGCCGAGCACTTTTTCCATGGCCAGGATCGGCACGGCCAACTGGATCACGTCGGCGTCGCGGCAACCGGCAGCGAGACTTTCCTCGCAGCGGTCGACCACGCCCAGGTCCACCGCCAGGCGACGGGTTTCCGGATCACGGTCGACACCGACCACTTCGTGGAACAGCCCCTTCTCGCGGACACCCTTGGCGAAGGAGCCGCCGATCAGGCCGAGCCCCACCACCACCAGGCGGCGCAGCTTGTGCGACTGAACATCAGGCACGGGCGAGCACCTTGGCCAGCGCTTCGAGGAAGCGGGCGTTCTCGGTCGGCAGGCCGATGGAGATGCGCAGGTGCTGCGGCATGCCATAGCCACCCACTGGACGGACGATCACGCCTTCGGCGAGCAGGGCTTGGTAAACCGGGCCGGCATCGCGCTTGAGGTCAACGGCAATGAAGTTGCCCTTGGAGGGAATCCAGTGCAGGTCCAGGGCGCGCAGGCCGCTTTCCAGCTGGGCCATCCCTTCGTCGTTGATGCGCTTGCCTTCGGCCAGGTACTGCGCATCGTCCAGCGCGGCACAGGCGGCGGCCAGGGCCAGGCTGTTGACGTTGAACGGCTGGCGCACGCGGTTGAGCACATCGGCGACCTGCGCCGAGGAAATCGCGTAACCGACGCGCAGCGACGCCAGGCCATAGGCCTTGGAGAAAGTGCGCGAAACCAGCAGGTTCGGGTAGCGGGCCAGGTATTTCAGACCGTCCGGCAGTTCCTCGCCTTCGGCGTACTCGATGTAGGCCTCGTCGAGCACCACCAGGACGCTCTCCGGAACCTGCGACAGGAAGCGCTCCAGCGCGTCCGGGCCGAACCAGGTACCGGTGGGATTGTTCGGGTTGGCGATGAAGACCACGCGGGTATTGGCATCGATCGCCGACAGCATGGCTTCCAGGTCATGGCCCCAGTCCTTCGCCGGTACGACCTTGCCCTGGGCGCCGACGGCCTGGGTGGAGATCGGGTAGACAGCGAAGGCGTACTGGCTGAACACAGCGTTCAGGCCGGGCGCGAGGTAGGCGCGGGCAACCAGGTCAAGAATGTCGTTGGAGCCGTTGCCCAGGGTGACCTGCGCGACTTCGACGCCGCAGCGGGCGGCCAGGCGGCTCTTCAGTTCGAAGCCGTTGCCGTCGGGATAGCGGGTCAGTTCGGCCAGTTCGGCGCGGATGACCTCGAGGACCTTCGGGCTCGGGCCCAACGGATTCTCATTGCTGGCCAGCTTGACGATACCGGCGGGATCGAGCTTCAGCTCTCGGGCCAGCTCATCGACCGGCTTGCCCGGCACATAGGGGGAAAGCTTCTGCACGCCCGGCTGGGCCAGGGCAAGGAAATCACACGACATCGCTAAAAGCCTCAAGCTATGGGCCGCAAGCCATCAACCGTCTACCGACGTGTCGGCAGCTTGCGGCCCTGGCTTGCGGCTATCGGTTCAGAGAACCGCTTTGGGGTACGAGCCCAGCACCTTCAGGGCAACGGCTTCGCTGTTGATCTTTTCCAGGACGTCCTTGATCAGCGGGTCCTTGTGGTGGCCGACGAAGTCGATGAAGAACACGTAGGTCCACTTGCCGCTGCGCGACGGACGGGTCTCGATGCGGGTCAGGTCGATGCCGTTGTTGTGGAACGGCACCAGCAGCTCATGCAGCGCGCCCGGCTTGTTACGCATGGAGACGATGATGGAGGTCTTGTCGTCGCCGGTGGGCGGCACTTCCTGGTTGCCGATCATGAGGAAGCGCGTGGAGTTGTCCGGGCGGTCCTCGATCTTTTCGTGCAGCTTGTCCAGGCCGTACAGGCTGGCGGCCATGTCGCCGGCAATCGCTGCGCTGTTCCACTCGCTCTTCACCCGCTTGGCGGCGTCGGCGTTGCTCGAAACCGCTACGCGCTCGACGTTCGGGTAGTGTGCATCCAGCCACTTGCGGCACTGGGCCAGGGACTGGGCGTGGGAGTAGATGCGGGTGATGTTGCTGGTCTTGGTGTTCTCGCCCACCAGCAGGTGGTGGTGGATGCGCAGCTCCACCTCGCCGCAGATCACCATGTCGTGCTCGAGGAAACTGTCGAGGGTGTGGTTGACCGCACCTTCGGTGGAGTTTTCCACCGGCACCACGCCGAAGTTCACCGCACCGGCGGCGACTTCGCGGAACACTTCGTCGATGGCCGCCATCGGGGTGCTGATCACCGCATGGCCGAAGTGCTTGAGCGCGGCGGCCTGGGTGAAGGTGCCTTCCGGGCCGAGGTAGGCCACTTTCAGCGGCTGCTCCAGGGCCAGGCAGGAGGACATGATCTCGCGGAACAGACGAGCGACTTCCTCGTTGTCCAGCGGGCCCTTGTTCAGCTCCATGATGTGCTTGAGCACCCACGCCTCGCGCTCGGGCCGGTAGAACACCGGCTTCTCGCCTTCGGGCAGGGCCGCCATCTTCACGCGCGCCACGTCGGTGGCGCAGCGGGCACGTTCGCTGATCAGCTCGAGGATCTTCTCGTCGAGGCTGTCGATGCGTACGCGCAACGCCTTGAGCTGGTCAGCATCGCTCATCAGCCGTGCTCCTTCTCGAACTCGGCCATGTAGCCGACCAGGGCTTCGATGGCGTCCAGGCCCAGCGCGTTATAGATGGAGGCACGCATGCCGCCCACCGAACGGTGGCCCTTCAGGTTGAGCAGGCCGCGCGCGTCGGCGCCTTCGAGGAAGACCTTGTCGAGCTTCTCGTCGGCCAGGCGGAACGGCACGTTCATCCAGGAGCGGGCGCTGGGCTGGATCGGGTTGGTGTAGAAGTCGCTGTTGTCGATGAAGCCGTACAGCATGTCCTTCTTGGCGCGGTTGCGCTGTTCCATGGCGTCGACCCCGCCCTGCTCCTTCAGCCACTCGAAGACCAGGCCGGAGAGGTACCAGGAGTAGGTAGCCGGGGTGTTGTACATGGAGCCGTTATCGGCGGCGACCTTGTAGTTGAGCATGGTCGGGCAGATGCTGCGGGCGCGGCCCAGCAGGTCTTCGCGAACGATGACAACGACCAGGCCGGACGGGCCGATGTTCTTCTGCGCGCCGGCATAGATCAGGCCGAACTTCGACACGTCGGTCGGGCGGGAGAGGATGTCCGAGGACATGTCGACCACCAGCGGGACGTCACCGACTTCCGGAACCCAGTCGAACTCCAGGCCGCCGATGGTCTCGTTGGACGCGTAGTGCAGGTAGGCGGCGTCCTTGGACAGGTTCCACTCGTTCTGACCAGGGATGGCGAAGTAGTCGTACTGGGATGCGCTGGCAACCACGTTGACATTGCCGTAGCGACGAGCCTCTTCGATGGCCTTCTTCGACCAGATGCCGGTTTCCACGTAGTCCGCCACGCCGTCTTCGGGCAGCAGGTTCAGTGGAATCTCGGCGAACTGCTGGCTGGCGCCACCCTGCAGGAACAGCACCTTGTAGTTCGACGGCACGCCCATCAGGTCGCGCAGGTCCTGTTCGGCTTTCTCGGCGATGGCCACGTAGTCGTCGCTACGATGGCTCATCTCCATGACCGACAGCCCCTTGCCCTGCCAATCCAGCAGTTCGGCGCGGGCGCGCTCCAGCACCTCGGTGGGAAGCGCCGCGGGACCGGCGCAGAAGTTAAAGGCTCGCTTGCTCACATCCACTCTCGCTATCAGTCTTCGCTGGCCTGCGGGGCTTCTTCAGCCGCTGCTTCGCCTGCTTCTTGGTTCTCGTCGGACACGTCGCCTTCGACGATCTCGCCGTCGATGACATCGTCTTCGCCTTCCACCACGGTCGGCTCCTGCACCCGCTCCAGGCCCACGACGGTTTCGTCGGCGGCCAGCTTGATGAGGATCACGCCCTGGGTGTTGCGGCCAGCGCCGCGGACTTCGTCGACACGGGTGCGCACCAGGGTGCCCTGGTCGGAAATCAGCATGATTTCCTCGCCATCCAGCACCTGCACGGCGCCCACCAGGTTGCCGTTACGTTCGTTGATCACCATGGCGATCACACCCTGGCCACCACGACCGCGACGCGGGTAGTCGGCCAGCGGGGTGCGCTTGCCGTAGCCACGCTCGGAGGCGCTGAGGATCTGCGCTTCGCGGCACTCGGGGATCAGCATGGAGATAATGCGCTGGCCTTCGGCCAGGCGCATGCCACGCACGCCACGGGCGTTACGGCCCATGATGCGCACCTTGCTTTCCTTGAAGCGGATCACCTTGCCGGCGTCGGAGAACATCATCACGTCCTTCGAGCCGTCGGTGATGGCGGCGGCGATCAGCGAGTCGCCTTCTTCCAGCTTCAGGGCGATCAGGCCGTTGGAACGCGGCTTGGTGAACTGGATCAGCGGGGTCTTCTTCACGGTGCCTTTCATGGTGGCCATGAAGATATACGCACCGGTCGGCTCGTCCTGGCTGAAGTCGGCGTCGTCGCCCTCTTCGGCCTCTTCGGTTTCCACCACCTCGGCGACCTGCTCGGCGACCACGTCGTCGTCATCGCCATCGTCACCGGCGAACTGGGCGCGCACGGCTTCCAGGTCGATCTGCAGCATCGCGGTGATGCGCTCGCCTTCGTCCAGCGGCAGCAGGTTCACCAGCGGACGGCCACGGGCAGTACGCGAGGCTTCCGGAATCTCGAAGGTGCGCAGCCAGTAGACCTTGCCCTTGCTGGAGAACAGCAACAGGGTGGCGTGGCTGTTGGCGACCAGCAGGTGTTCGATGTAGTCCTCGTCCTTCACGCCACTGGCCGACTTGCCTTTGCCACCACGACGCTGGGCCTCGTAGGCAGCCAGCGGCTGGGACTTGGCGTAGCCGCCGTGGGAGATGGTCACCACACGCTCTTCTTCGGTGATCAGGTCGGCGATGGTCAGGTCCATCTGCGATGCGACGATCTCGGTGCGACGGGCGTCGCCGAACTCGGCCTTGACCTTCTCCAACTCCTCGCGGATGACTTCCATCAGGCGCTCGGGGCTGGTCAGGATGCGGATCAGCTCGCCGATCAGGGTGAGGATTTCCTGGTACTCGGACAGGAGCTTCTCGTGTTCCAGGCCGGTCAGGCGGTGCAGGCGCAGTTCCAGGATGGCCTGGGCCTGTTCCGGCGACAGGAAGTACTTGCCATCACGCAGGCCGTACTGCGGGTCCAGGTCTTCCGGACGGCAGGCATCGGCGCCGGCGCGCTCGACCATGGCTTCCACAGCGCTGGATTCCCAGCCGGTGGAAATCAGGCGCTCCTTGGCCTCGGCCGGGGTCGGCGAGGTCTTGATCAGCTCGATCACCGGGTCGATGTTCGACAGGGCGACCGCCTGACCTTCGAGGATGTGGCCGCGTTCGCGGGCCTTGCGCAGCTCGTAGACGGTCCGGCGGGTCACCACTTCACGGCGGTGACGGACGAAAACTTCGAGCATGTCCTTGAGGTTCATCGTGCGCGGCTGGCCATCGACCAGGGCCACCACGTTGATGCCGAAGACGCTCTGCAGCTGGGTCTGGGCGTAGAGGTTGTTCAGCACGACCTCGCCCACTTCGCCGCGACGCAGCTCGATGACCACGCGCATGCCGTCCTTGTCGGACTCGTCGCGCAGCTCGGTGATGCCTTCGATCTTCTTCTCTTTCACCAGCTCGGCGATCTTCTCGATCAGGCGGGCCTTGTTCAGCTGGTAGGGCAGCTCGGTGATGATGATCTGCTGGCGATTGCCGCCCTTTTCCATGTCCTCGATGGTCGCGCGGGCACGGATATAGACGCGGCCACGACCGGTGCGATAGGCCTCGATGATGCCCGCACGGCCGTTGATGATGCCCGCGGTCGGGAAGTCCGGGCCGGGGATGTACTGCATCAGGTCATCGATGGACAGCTCGGGGTTGTCCATCAGCGCCAGGCAGCCGTCGATCACCTCGGTGAGGTTGTGCGGCGGAATGTTGGTCGCCATGCCCACGGCGATACCGCTGGAGCCGTTGACCAGCAGGTTCGGGATCTTGGTCGGCATGACCGCCGGGATCTGCTCGGTGCCGTCGTAGTTGGGCACCCAGTCGACGGTTTCCTTGTCCAGGTCCGCCAGCAGCTCATGGGC
>CBIGPF010000226.1:0-7942 GCA_966191535.1 uncultured Pseudomonas sp.
TATGAAGGTGTACGAGAACGAGGTCAAGAGCGCCCTGCGTAAAGAGCGCGTGCGCTACCGCAGCCTGCCCGTGCAGGACGGCGGCATCCAGCTGGGCTTCACCGAAGAAGCCGACCTGGACAAGGCCAAGTCGATCATTGCCAAGGATTTCCGCGATTTCGAAACTTCCCAGAGTGATCGCAATGGCATGCAGGTCCTGCGCCTGGCCATGACCGCCACCAAGCTGGCCGAAATCCGCGAATACTCGATCAAGCAGAACCTCACCACCGTCCGCAACCGCGTGAACGAACTGGGTGTGTCCGAGCCGTTGGTACAGCGCCAGGGCGCCAACCGCATCGTGGTCGAGCTGCCGGGCGTGCAGGACACCGCCGAAGCCAAGCGTATCCTCGGCAAGACCGCCAACCTGGAGTTCCGCCTGGCCGCCGAGCCGGACGCGATCAAGTCTTCCACCGAAACCTTCGATTTCCGCGAGCCGCGTCGTCCGCCGGCGACCCTGGAGCGTGGCGTGATCATCACCGGTGACCAGGTCACCGACGCCAGCGCCAGCTTCGACGAGAACGGCCGTCCGCAGGTGAACATCCGTCTGGATGGCCACGGCGGTGAGCTGATGAACCGTGCGACCCGCAACAACGTCGGCCGCAGCATGGCCGTGGTGTTCATCGAGCAGAAGCCGATCACCCGCTACACCAAGCAGGTCGTCGATGGCGTCGAGCAGGAAGTCGCTGTTCCGGCGTTCAAGGAAGAGAAGCAGATCATCAGCCTGGCGACCATCCAGTCGCCGCTGGGCAATCAGTTCCGCATCACCGGCCTGGACGCTCCGGGCGAATCCTCGGAACTGGCCCTGCTGCTGCGTGCCGGCGGCCTGGCCGCACCGATGTACTTCGCCGAAGAACGTACCATCGGCCCGAGCCTGGGTGCTGACAACATCGCCAAGGGTATCGACGCGTCCCTGTGGGGAATGGTCTTCGTTTCCCTGTTCATCATCGTCATCTACCGCTTCTTCGGCGTGATCGCCACCGTCGCCCTGGCCTTCAACATGGTCATGCTGGTGGCGCTGATGTCGATCCTCGGTGCGACCCTGACCCTGCCGGGTATCGCGGGTATCGTGCTGACCATGGGGATGGCGGTGGACGCCAACGTGCTGATCTTCTCTCGGATACGAGAAGAGCTGGCGGCGGGCATGTCGACACAGCGGGCGATCCATGAAGGCTTCAACCGTGCCTTCACCGCGATCATCGACGCCAACCTGACCTCGCTGCTGGTCGGCGGCATCCTCTACGCCATGGGCACCGGCCCGGTGAAGGGCTTCGCCGTGACCATGTCCCTGGGTATTCTCACCTCGATGTTCACTGCCATCATGGTCACCCGCGCAATGGTGAACCTGATCTACGGCGGCCGCGACGTTAAGAAGCTGTGGATCTAAGGGGCCAGAGATGAATATCAAGATCGGTACTATCAACTTCATGGGCGTGCGCAACATTGCGTTCGCCGCGACCCTGATCCTGACCCTGATCGCCCTCGGCAGCTGGGTCTTCAAGGGCATCAACTTTGGCCTGGACTTCACCGGCGGTACGTCGATCAAGCTGACCTACGAGCAGCCGGCCGACCTCTCCAAGGTGCGTGAACAGCTGGTTGCCGCCGGTTACAGCGAAGCCGTGGTGCAGAGCTTCGGCGACACCCGCGACGTCCTGGTGCGCATGCCCAGCGAAGACCCGGAGCTGGGCAAGAAGGTCGCCACTGCACTGCAGAAGGCCGATGCTTCCAACCCAGCCAAGGTCAACGGCGTCGAGTACGTCGGCCCGCAGGTGGGTGAAGAGCTGCGCGACCAGGGCGGCCTCGGCATGCTCCTGGCGCTGGGCGGCATCCTGTTGTACGTGGGTTTCCGCTTCCAGTGGAAGTTCGCCCTGGGTGCGATCCTCTCGCTGATTCACGACGCCATCATCGTGATGGGCGTGCTGTCGTTCTTCCAGATCACCTTCGACCTGACCGTGCTCGCCGCGGTGCTGGCGGTCGTGGGCTACTCGCTGAACGACACCATCGTGATCTTCGACCGGGTGCGCGAAAACTTCCGCGTGCTGCGCAAGGCCAGCCTGATCGACAACATCAACATCTCGACCAGCCAGACCCTGCTGCGGACCATCGCCACCTCGGTGTCGACCTTGCTGGCGATCGCTGCGCTGCTGTTCTTCGGCGGCGACAACCTGTTCGGCTTCTCCATCGCCCTGTTCGTCGGTGTAATGGCGGGTACCTACTCGTCGATCTACATCGCCAACGTGGTGCTGATCTGGCTGAATCTGTCCAGCGAGGACCTGATTCCTCCGCCGAGCAAGGAAGCTGACGAGCGCCCGTAATAGAGCGTTTCCGGCCTTCGATAGAAAACTCCCGCTTCGGCGGGAGTTTTCATTTGTAGGCGCTGTGTCACGAATCGGCCGGAACTTTCTTACAAATGACCCGCTCCAAGGCAAGGTAAAGGGCAAGGCCCGAATGAGAAGAAAGACCAGGAGAACCCTATGAACAAGTCGTTGCTAATCGGTACCGTGCTGGGCGCTGTGGGCGTGACTGCCGGTGGTGCCGTGGCTACCTACAGTCTGGTGGACCGCGCACCGCAATACGCCGAGGTGCTCGCCGTTCAGCCGGTCAAGGAAACCATCAAGAATCCGCGCCAGGTCTGCAAGGACGTGGCAGTGACCCACCAGCGTCCGGTCAAGGACACCCACCAGATCGCCGGTACGGCGATCGGTGCCATCGCCGGCGGCCTGCTGGGCAACCAGATCGGCGGCGGTAACGGCAAGAAGATCGCCACCGTGGCGGGCGCTATCGGCGGCGGCTATGCGGGTAACAAGGTGCAGGAAGGCATGCAGGAGCGTGATACCTACACCACCACCGAAACCCGTTGCAGCACCGTCAACGACACCAGCGAGAAAGTCGTCGGCTACGACGTGAAGTACCTGCTCGACGGCAAGGCCGGTCAGGTCCGCATGGATCGCGATCCGGGCTCGCAGATTCCGGTCGACAAGAGCGGCCGACTGATCCTGGGTCAGCAATAAGCAGTCGCCAGGTGTGGAGCGAAAAAGGCGCCCGATGGGCGCCTTTTTCTTTTCCGGCCAATGGTTCTGAGGCCAACTGTAGGAGCGGGCCATGCCCGCGATCCGGCTGCGGGCCGATATTCAGGTTGTTGCACTGTTTAACGAGGCGGTTCGCCGATCTGAGAGCGGTCGCGGGCATGGCCCGCTCCTACAGGGGCTAATCACGCAGGCACAAAAAAGCCCGGCATTGCCGGGCTTTTTGCGTCGAGGCTCAGGCTCAGCGCTTGAGTGACGGCGGCAGGTGCGGCTGGATGCTGGTCAGCAGCGCCTTGAAGCACTTGGTGTTGCCGGCGACGATCTGGCCTTTCTCGAGGAATTCGTGACCGCCGGTGAAGTCGCTCACCAGGCCGCCTGCTTCCTGGATCAGCAGGGCGCCAGCTGCCATGTCCCACTCGGACAGGCCGAATTCCCAGAAGGCGTCGTAACGTCCGGCGGCGACGTAGGCCAGGTCCAGGCTGGCGGCGCCGGCGCGGCGGATGCCGGCAGTCTGGCCGACCAGGCTGCGGAACATGCCCAGGTAGGCGTCCAGGTTGTCCATCTGGCTATCACGGAACGGGAAGCCGGTGCCGAGCAGGGCGCCTTCCAGGCTCTTGCGGTTGCTGACGCGCAGGCGGCGGCCGTTCAGGGCGGCGCCACGGCCACGGCTGGCGGTGAATTCTTCCTGGCGGACCGGGTCGAGGACCACGGCGTGCTCGAGGCGGCCGCGGTATTTGCAGGCGATGCTGACGGCGTAGTGCGGGACGCCGTGGATGAAGTTGGTGGTGCCGTCCAGCGGATCGATGATCCACAGGTAGTCGGCGCCTTCGCCGCTGCCTTCGAGCACGCCGCCTTCTTCGCCCATGATCCCGTGGTTCGGGTAGGCCTTGCGCAGGGCGGTGACGATGGAGAGCTCGGCCGCGCGGTCGACTTCGGTGACGTAGTCGTTGGCTTCTTTCTCGTTGACCGACAGGGTATCCAGGCGTTCGATGGAGCGGAAGATCAGTTCACCGGCGCTGCGAGCGGCGCGCAGGGCGATATTCAGCATAGGCTGCATGGAGAGGTCACCTGGGTCGTTAAAGAAAGCCGAACATTCTAGCAGAAAGCCATGGAGTTCATAGAGCGACCTGTCGCCTGCGTGGCGCAAGACCCACTGCTGCGGTAGGATTCCCTCCCTTTTTCGCTTTTGTGTGGAGTCGCGCGTTGCTCGACAAAATTCGCGTGGTGCTGGTCAACACCAGCCATCCCGGCAATATCGGCGGTACGGCCCGTGCGATGAAAAACATGGGCCTGTCGCGTCTGGTGCTGGTCGATCCGATGGATTTCCCCAGCGGCGAAGCGCGTGCTCGTGCCTCCGGTGCCGATGACATCCTCGATGCGGCGGTGGTCGTGCCCACTCTGGAAGATGCCCTGGCGGGCTGCAGCCTGGTGCTCGGCACCAGTGCGCGCGATCGCCGCATTCCCTGGCCGCTGCTCGACCCCCGCGAGTGCGCCACCACCAGCCTGGAGCACGTCCAGCAGGGCGGTGAGGTTGCGCTGGTGTTCGGCCGTGAGTACGCCGGCCTGACCAATGAGGAATTGCAGCGATGTCAGTTCCACGTGCACATCCCGGCCAATCCGGAGTTCAGCTCGCTGAACCTGGCGACGGCGGTGCAGGTGCTGGTCTACGAGGTGCGCATGGCCTGGCTGGCCGTTCAGGGGCAGCCGACCAAGCAGGAGAAGGTCGAGTCCACCGCGATGCTCAACAGTGTCCCGGTGACGTCGGATGAGCTGGAGCGCTTCTATGCGCATCTGGAGTCGACCCTGGTGGATATCCAGTTCCTCGATCCGCAGAAGCCGCGCCACCTGATGTCCCGCCTGCGTCGCCTGTATGGCCGCAGCGGTGTCAGCAAGCTGGAGATGAATATCCTGCGGGGTATTCTCACCGAGACTCAGAAGGCTGCCCGTGGGGAGCTTTCCAAGCGGAGTGATGAAGATGTTTGAGCGTGTACGCGAAGACATTCAAAGCGTATTCCATCGTGACCCGGCGGCGCGTAATGCCTTCGAGGTGCTCACCTGCTACCCGGGCCTGCACGCCGTCTGGCTGCATCGCCTGGCCCATGGCCTGTGGGTGTCCGGCTGGAAGTGGCTGGCGCGGATGGTCTCGAACTTCGGTCGCTGGATGACCGGCATCGAGATCCATCCGGGTGCGAAGATCGGTCGCCGTTTCTTTATCGATCACGGCCTGGGCATCGTGATCGGTGAAACCGCCGAGATCGGCGACGACGTGACTATCTACCAGGGTGTGACCCTGGGCGGTACCAGCTGGAACAAGGGCAAGCGTCACCCGACGCTGGCTGACGGCGTGGTGGTGGGGGCGGGCGCGAAGGTGCTCGGTCCGTTCACCGTCGGTGCCGGCGCCAAGGTCGGTTCCAATGCCGTAGTGACCAAGGAAGTACCGCCGGGCGCAACCGTTGTGGGAATTCCGGGTCGCATCATCGCCAAGGATGACGCGGATCAGGCAGCCAAGCGCCAGGCCATGGCAGAAAAGCTCGGGTTCGATGCGTACGGTGTCAGCCAGGACATGCCTGACCCGGTGGCGCGTGCCATTGGTCAGTTGCTTGACCACCTGCAGGCAGTCGACGGGCGCCTCGAGGGCATGTGCAAGGCTCTGACAGCGCT
Source organism: uncultured Pseudomonas sp. (assembly GCA_966191535.1). Lineage (GTDB taxonomy): Bacteria > Pseudomonadota > Gammaproteobacteria > Pseudomonadales > Pseudomonadaceae > Pseudomonas. Next base: position 5,724 of record CBIGPF010000226.1, read on the forward strand.
GGGTAGCGATTACTGTGCGAAAGACCTTCCTGTCTTGCGGGAAGAAGACTTCGCCGGGGTGAAGGACGAAGAGAGCAGCAAGTCGGCGCAGTGATGCGCCGACCCTTGCATTGCTGCTAGAATGCGTCGCCGTTCGCTGGCTAAATCCGACTAAAGTAATAGGTCTTATAGTTGACTTAAATAGTCGGAAAAGAGCATACTTCCGCCATACCAGCGATTCTTCCGGAATTTCCCATGCGATTGACCACCAAAGGCCGCTATGCCGTCACCGCCATGCTCGATCTGGCGTTGCACGCCCAGCGTGGCCCGGTTTCTCTCGCCGATATCTCCGAGCGCCAGGGTATCTCCCTGTCCTACCTGGAACAGCTGTTCGCCAAGTTGCGCCGTGGCAACCTGGTGGTCAGTGTGCGCGGTCCGGGCGGCGGCTATCAGCTGTCCCGTGACATGACCGGCATTCACGTCGCCCAGGTGATCGATGCGGTCAACGAGTCGGTCGACGCCACCCGCTGCCAGGGTCAGGGCGACTGCCACTCCGGCGATACCTGCCTGACCCACCACCTGTGGTGCGACCTCAGTCAGCAGATTCATGAGTTCCTCAGCGGCATCAGCCTGGCCGACCTGGTCGAGCGCCGCGAAGTTCAAGAGGTCGCCCAGCGTCAGGACGAGCGTCGCTGCTCGGGCAGCAAGACGCCGCGCCTCGACAAGATTGAAGCGTCCGCCATCGATTGAGCGAACGCCCGCCTGTAGGAGTTACCTGATGAGATTGCCGATTTACCTCGACTACTCCGCCACCACCCCGGTGGATCCGCGTGTCGCTCAGAAAATGGCCGACTGCCTGCTGGTTGACGGCAACTTCGGCAACCCGGCCTCGCGTTCGCACCTCTTCGGCTGGAAGGCCGAGGAAGCAGCTGAAAACGCCCGTCGCCAGGTCGCCGAACTGGTCAATGCCGACCCCCGCGAGATTGTCTGGACGTCCGGTGCCACCGAGTCCGACAACCTGGCCGTCAAGGGTGTTGCGCACTTCTACGCGACCAAGGGCAAGCACATCATCACCTCGAAGATCGAGCACAAGGCGGTTCTGGATACCTGCCGCCAGCTGGAGCGCGAAGGCTTCGAAGTGACCTATCTGGAACCGACTCCCGAGGGCATCATCACCCCGGCGATGGTCGAGGCCGCCCTGCGTGACGACACCATCCTGGTCTCGGTCATGCACGTGAACAACGAAGTCGGCAGCATCAACGACATCGCCGCTATCGGCGAGCTGACCCGCGCCCGTGGCATCCTGCTGCACGTCGACGCTGCTCAGTCGGCGGGCAAGGTGGACATCGACCTGGAGAAACTCAAGGTCGACCTGATGTCGTTCTCCGCCCACAAGGTCTACGGCCCCAAAGGCATGGGCGCGCTGTACGTGCGCCGCAAGCCGCGCGTGCGCCTGGAAGCTCAGATGCACGGTGGCGGTCACGAGCGCGGCATGCGTTCGGGTACCCTGGCGACCCACCAGATCGTCGGCATGGGCGAAGCCTTCCGCATCGCCAAGGAAGAAATGCACCAGGAAATGGCCCGCATCGAAGGTCTGCGCAAGCGCTTCTTCGATCAGGTGCAGGACTTGGAAGAGCTGTACCTCAATGGCAGCCCGACTTCCTATGCGCCGAACATCCTCAACGTCAGCTTCAACTACGTCGAGGGCGAGTCGCTGATGATGTCGCTCAAGGACCTGGCCGTTTCGTCCGGTTCCGCCTGCACCTCGGCATCGCTGGAGCCGTCCTACGTGCTCCGTGCCCTGGGCCGCAACGACGAACTGGCGCACAGCTCCATCCGTTTCAGCTTCGGCCGCTTCACCACCGAAGAAGAGGTCGATTACGCCGCCAAGAAGGTGGTGGAAGCCGTTTCCAAGCTGCGTGAACTCTCGCCGCTGTGGGATATGTTCAAAGAGGGTGTCGACCTGTCCAAGGTCGAATGGCAGGCCCACTGACCCGCCCCGTAGAAGTGAGGATTAGCCATGGCTTACAGTGACAAGGTCATCGACCACTACGAAAACCCGCGCAACGTCGGCAAGCTCAACGCCGAAGACCCGGACGTCGGCACCGGCATGGTCGGTGCGCCGGCTTGCGGCGACGTGATGCGCCTGCAGATCAAGGTCAACGAGCAGGGCGTCATCGAAGATGCCAAGTTCAAGACCTACGGCTGCGGTTCGGCCATCGCTTCCAGCTCCCTCGCCA
>CBIGPF010000227.1:0-7923 GCA_966191535.1 uncultured Pseudomonas sp.
CATGCCCTTGACCAGGAACAGGCGGAAGTTCATCAGGTTGCCGTGGCACCAGCGGCGGTCGCGCTTGAGCTCGTCCAGCAGGTTGGGCGGTAGCTCCTCGTAGCTGCCTTCCAGGTCGTAGGCGATCCAAACGCCCCAGCCGGCACGGCGCATCAGCGCGGCTTCGACGAAGTCGTGGGAGAGGATTGCACCGGCGAACGCACCCTTGCCCGGCAATGGCGCCAGGGCGCAGTGCTCGATGAACGGCTTCATGCGGATGATCGCGTTGTGGCCCCAGTAGTGCGACTCGCCTAGCTGCCAGAAGTGCAGGCCGGCGGTGAACAGCGGGCCGTACACGCGGGTGGCGAACTGCTGCATGCGTGCATAGAGGGTGTCCATGCCCGACGCCTTGGGCGCGGTCTGGATGATGCCAGCCTCGGGGTTGGCCTCCATCAGGCGCACCAGCTTGGTCAGGCAATCGCCGCTCATCACGCTGTCGGCGTCCATGACGACCATGTACTTGTACTGGCCGCCCCAACGACGGCAGAAGTCGTCGATGTTGCCGCTCTTGCGCTTCACCCGGCGCCGGCGGCGACGGTAGAAGATGCGACCGAAGCCCAGGGCTTCCTTGCACAGCTCGATCCAGGCCTTTTCTTCGGCCATGGCGATATCGGGCTGGTTGGTGTCGCTGAGCACGAAGAAGTCGAAGCGATCCAGCTCGCCGCTGGCCGCCACCGACTCGTAGGTCGCCCGCAGGCCGGCGAAGACGCGCGGGACGTCCTCGTTGCAGATCGGCATGACGATGGCAGTGCGCGCATCAGCGGCGATCGGCTCACTGCCCGCGCTGCTGCCGGAGATACGGTAGCGATCGCGGCCGGTGAGCAGCTCCCAGAAGCCCATCAGGGCGGTCCAGAAACCTGCAGAGACCCAGCAGAAAAGGATGGCGAAGAGCGCCAGCACGCCGAACTGGATGACGTAGGGCAGCACCTGTTCCAGGGTCTGCACGAAGGTCTGGCGGTTGATCTCTTCGAGGTCGACGAAGGCCCAGCCCTGGTAGGGCAGGATGCCTTTCATGTAGTAGGTGGCGACGCTGGTCTGGCCGAGCATGAGCAGGACCAGAATGAACCGGCGCAGCGAGCCGACCCGTTGCCAGCGCGCCCTGGGCAGGTCGCGCGAAGGCTTGGAAGGGTTGCTGCGGCCAGTCAGGCGGCGCCAGCCGCGCATAATCGGGTTGGTGCGCCAGGGTTCGGGGATCACCTTGGTGCGCTGGATCGGCGGCGCGGCCTTGAGGTAGGTACGGCCGTTGTCGTCCATGCCCAGCATCTGGGCATCGTCCAGGTCCTGGCCGTAGCCGTGGCGCAGACGCGCACCGACCGAGGCCAGCGCAGCGTCGTCACCCTGGACGTCGCCAGCGAGCTGCTTGTGCAGCTCGCTGATGGAACCGGCCTGAGCCAGCTCCTCACGTTCCTGCGCCGAAAGGGGCAGGTGCGCGAGGTAGTCGGCCACCGGCGCGGTGGTAGCGGTGGAGTTATTCATCGGCAGGCAGCTGGTAGCTCCAGGTTTCGGAAATGGTCTGGCCACCGTTCACCAGGGCAGCACGCATCTCCGTCGGCTTCTTCGGATCCTTGACCTTGATCCGCAGGGTCAGGCGCCAGCCCTGGGTCACTGCGTTGTAGCGCAGGCTGTTTTCCTTCACTTCGGCGTTGTCGTCGGTGCTCACCTGGGTGCTCACCGGGGCATCGCCTGCCAGCGCCTTCAGGGTCGGGCCGACGAAGTCGACGACCAGGGCAACGCTGCCGTCAGGCTGGCGAATCAGGTTCTTCTGCTTCACGTCACCGACCGAGCGCAGGGTCTGCATGACCCAGGCGTTCTTCGGATCGTGCAGGGCCTGCTCGTCCTTGGTCCAGCGCATGCGGTAGGCGAAGTCCAGCGGCTCACCGGCTTCCGGGCGCTTCTCGGGGTTCCAGAAGGCCACGATGTTGTCGTTGGTCTCGTCCGGGGTCGGGATCTCCACCAGCTCGATGGTGCCCTTGCCCCAGTCGCCCTGCGGCTCGACCCAGGCGGACGGACGCAGGTCGTAGCGGTCGTCCAGGTCTTCGTAACGGGAGAACTCGCGACCGCGCTGCAACAGGCCAAAACCACGCGGGTTCTCGACGCTGTAGGCGCTGACGGACAGGTGTTTCGGGTTGTTCAGCGGGCGCCAGATCCACTCTTCGTTGCCAGCATGAATCTGCAGGCCGGTGGAGTCATGCAGTTCCGGACGGAAGTTGTGTTCCGGCGAGGGCTGGTTGGAGCCGAACAGGAACATGCTGGTCAGCGGCGCCAGCCCCAGCTTGGTCACCTTGTCGCGCAGGTACACGCGGGCCTTCACATCGACCACGGTGTCGTTGCCCGGACGGATGGTGAAGCGATACGCGCCGGTCGCACGGGGCGAATCCAGCAGCGCGAAGATCACCAGGTGCTTGTCCTTGGGCTTGGGCTTCTCGATCCAGAACTCGCGGAAGCGCGGGAATTCCTCACCCGACGGCAGCGCGGTGTCCAGCGCCAGGCCACGAGCGGACAGCCCCCACCACTGATCCTTGCCGATGATGCGGAAGTAGCTCGCCCCCAGGAAGGTAGCGATTTCGTCCTGCTTGTCGGGGGCGTTGACCGGATACAGCAGGCGGAAGCCCGCGTAGCCGAGATCCTTGGTGGCATTGGCATCGAACTTCAGGGAACCAAAGTCGAAACGGGAGGGGTCGTACTTGATCTCCTTGACATCGGTCGCCGTGACTTCGTTGATCTTCACCGGGGTGTCGAAGTGCATGCCCTGGTGATAGAAGCTGATCTTGAAGGGGGTTTTCTCGTCGGCCCAGTAAGCCTTCTCGTTACGGAAGCGAATCTGCTGGTAATCGGCGAACTTCATTTCGCTGAATTCCGATGGCAGGTTGCTCGTCGGTGCGCTGTACTTCTCTGCAGCCAGCGCCTTGGCTTGTTCGCCAACGTCGTCGAGATTGAAAGCCCAGGCATGGGTAGCGCTCAACGCCAACAGGGCGGAGCCGACCAGTCCGCGAAGGATGTGGCGCGAAAGCGGTTGTTGAACGGAACGGAAAATCACGAGTCCCCCTCGTCCGTGAACACAAAACGATTAAAGCCAGCAAAGGCGATGCCAATCTGCTGGCGATTGAATTCCGACCCCGGTGAGCCTGAATGATTCCCCGATTTTTTCCACGGGTACTTCGGGCTCCCGGAGGCGCATTGTTCTAAGTGCATAAGCCCTAACCATCATCCCACGGCGATATGACAAGCTGCCGCGCGTTCAAGCCTCCAGTAGAAAGGTCACCGGGCCGTCATTGACCAGGTGGACCTGCATGTTGGCGCCAAAACGGCCAGTGGCGACCAGCGGATGACGCTCACGCGCCTGCTCCACGAGTAGATCGAACAACGCGGCGCCCTTTTCAGGTGGCGCCGCGCTGGAAAAGCTCGGCCGCAGCCCCTTTCGGGTATCCGCGGCCAGGGTGAACTGCGACACCAGCAGCAGGCCGCCGCCAACGTCGCTCAATGAAAGGTTCATTTTACCTTCATCGTCGCCAAACACTCGATAGTTAAGCAGCTTGTGCAACAAACGGTTTACCGACTCTTCATCATCCTGGGGTTCGACCCCCACCAGGGCCAGCAGCCCATGGTCGATGGCGCCGACGATTTCGCCCTCGACCTCGACGCGGGCGCCACGCACCCGCTGGATCAGCCCCTTCATTCAGCCTCCGGCGGCAGGTTCAGCAGGCGCCGGCCGATCTCGTTGGTGGCACGCACCAGTGCATCGGTGATGCCCGGCTCGCCGGCCACGTGACCGGCGTCGCGGACGATCTGCAACTCGCTATTCGGCCAGACCTTGTGCAGCGCCCAGGCGTTATCCAGTGGGCAGACGACGTCGTAGCGGCCGTGGACGATCACGCCCGGCAGATGGGCGATCTTGTGCATGTCGCGTAGCAACTGGTCAGGCTCGAGGAAGCCGTCGTTGACGAAGTAGTGGTTCTCGATGCGGGCGATGGACAGCGAGCGGTGCGGGTCGGCGAAGCGATCCACCACCGCCGGATTCGGCCGCAGCGTGGCCGTGCGCCCTTCCCAGGTGGACCAGGCGCGCGCGGCGTGCATCTGGGCGATCTGGTCCGGGCCGGTCAGGCGGCGATGGAAGGCGTGCAGCAGGTCATCGTGCTCGTCGGCGGGAATCGGCGCCAGGTAGTCTTCCCAGTAGTCGGGGAACAGGCGGCTCGCGCCTTCCTGGTAGAACCAGCGGATCTCCTGCGGACGGCAGAGGAAGATGCCGCGTACGATCAATGCCAGCACGCGCTCGGGATGGGTCTGGGCGTAGGCCAGCGACAGGGTCGAGCCCCAGGAGCCGCCGAACAGCACCCATTTGTCGATACCCAGGTGCTCGCGAATGCGTTCGATGTCCTGGATCAGATGCCAGGTGGTGTTGTTCTCCAGGCTCGCGTAGGGCGTCGAACGGCCACAGCCGCGCTGGTCGAAGGTGACAATGCGGTAGATATTCGGATCGAAGAAGCGCCGCGACATGGCATCGCAACCGGAGCCCGGGCCGCCATGGATGAACAGAACCGGCAATCCGTCGGGCGTGCCACTCTCGTCCACATAGAGGACGTGCGGCTCCTCGACGGCCAGTTCATGGCGGGCGTAAGGCTTGATTTCCGGATACAAAGTTTGCATGGCTCGCTCCTGGATCAGTGCGTACGGTCGCTCCGGACCAGTAACCATCCTAGGGCCTGTCGCCTACTTATAGAAAGTCGCGTTGCCGCAGCGTGACTTCCATCGAAAGTCTTCGGCCCCCACGGTGTCGGGCATGATACTCGGGCCAGCGAAAAACCCATAAGGGAGTTAGTGAGCCATGCCACGGAAGTTGTTTCTTTCTCTATTTCTGACCCTGCTCGCGCTGAGCAGCTGCGGACGGGACGACCCGCGCGCGCAACTCGATGCCGCGGTCAAGCAACTGCAGGACAACCTCGAAGCCAAGAATAGCGGGGCTGTGATCGATCAGCTCGCCGGCGATTTCCGCGCCAATGGCGAGTTCGACCGGGACTGGGCCAAGCGCACCATGACGCTGATGTTCCTGCGCCACCAGCAGGTCAAGGTGATCCTGCTCAGCAGCGAGAGCCGGATCGACCCGACCTATGCCAATCGCGGCCACACCGACGCGCAGGTCGCCCTCACCGGTGCCGAGAACTTCATCCCCGACAGTGCCGGGCATTATTCCGTGAAGCTGGAATGGTGGCGTGACGGCGCCGAGTGGAAACTGGCGAGGCTCGACTGGCAATGACCACTCCCCTGCAACACCGTATCCGCGCCGCCGGCCTGCTGGTGCGCGACGACGAAATCCTGCTGGTGCGCCACGAGGTGGCCGGCGATGTGTACTGGATTCCGCCCGGCGGCGGCTTCGAATCGGACAAGGACGACTCCACCCGTGACACGGTGTGCCGCGAATGCCGGGAGGAAACCGGGCTGACGGTGGAGGTTGGCCCGCTGGTCTACGTGCGCGAGTTCGCCGAGCCGGTGGCCGGGCGCTTCCACATGGAACTGTTCTACCGCGTGGACGCCTGGGAGGGCCGGGTCAGCCTGGACAACCTGCGCGGCATGGGCGGAGACGAGTTCGATATCCGCGAGGTCGCCTGGGTACCACGCCTGGAGCTGCAACGCCTGCCCCACTACCCCGCCGAATTGCTCGACGACGTCTGGGAGCGCCTGGCCGAGACGCAGCCGCTGATCCGCCACCTCGGCCTGCAACGCTAGCGGCGCTGCTGCGGCGGCTCGAACGATAAGGGAAGCCCGCTTCCATGCTTGTGCGGGCGGTCAGACCCGGCTGATCAACTTCGTTGGTTTAAAGTGGCCCCCCGTTTTGGCCCCTGAAGCGCTGCGCAGCGCCGTGGACGCCGTTGAACCGACATCGACAAGGAACGCCATGTCTCGCGAAAAAGCCGACGCACTGCACGAACACGCCATGACCCTCGACGACCAGGGCGATACCGATGCGGCCCTGGCGCTGTATCTCCAGGTCATCGAGCTGGCGCCGGAGAAATCGGAAACCCACTACAACATCGGCCTGATCTACAAGTACCGCGGCGACTGGCCCGCCTCGCAGCGCTACAACCAGCAGGCCGTCGACCTGACGCCGGAAGATGAAGCGGCCAACTGGAACCTCGCCATCGCCGCCACTGCGCTGCGCGACTGGAGCTGTGCGCGGGCCGTGTGGAACCGGCTGGGGATCGCCATCGAGCTGGGCGACCAGCCCATCGAGGCCGATTTCGGCATGACCCCGGTGCGCCTGAATGCCGACGAGAGTGCCGAAGTGGTCTGGGCGCAGCGCATCGACCCGGTACGCGCCAGCCTGCTGAACATCCCCTACCCGGATTCGGGATTCCGCCATGGCGACATCGTCCTGCATGACGGCGCCGCGGTCGGCTACCGCGAAAACCAGGGTCGCGAATATCCCGTCTTCAACGTCCTCGAACTGTTCACCGCCTCCCCGCACAGCACCTATGAAATCGACCTCAGGCTCGGCTCGCCGGAGGACCTTGACGAGTTGGAGCAACGCCTGGATGAACTGGACATCGCCAACGAGTCCTGGTCGAAGAACGTGCGCGTGCTGTGCCGCCAATGCTCGGAAGGCCATCCGCACGAGCAGCACGATCACGAGCTGGTGGAAGAGGAAAGCTGGCAGCAGGAGCAGTTGCTGGCCGTCGCGACTGCCGACGAAGCGGAATTGCGCAGGGTGCTGGCCGAATGGGCGAACGACCAGCGGGGCGTCGAGCACATCGAATGCACGCTGGAGGGTGTGCGTCCCTGAAACGACGCTGCGAACGAAAAGACAGCCCCTGCCGCACCGAGGCAACGCCGCCGGGATGCGTGGTCCGGCGGCGCCGCGCCGACAGTCCCGGCGCAGCAGGAAGCTGCGTAAAACTCAGCGGCCGTAGCGCTCGCGGCCCCAGGCGATGAAGGTTTCCAGCAGGCGCCGGAGCACCTGGGCGGTCGGTGCGGCGAGGTCTTCGCGGTAGCCGAAGGGGGCGTGCTCATCCATGTAGTTGCACTGCGCGAGCTCCAGCTGCACCGCGTGCACGTTGTCCTGCGGCTGGCCGTACTGGCGGGTGATGTGCCCGCCCTTGAAGCGGCCGTTGAGTATGTGCCGGTAGACCGGCGCATCGGCGCACACCGCGACCAGCCGCTCGGCCAGCTCCGCATCGCAGCTCGCGCCGCTGTTGGTGCCGATGTTGAAGTCCGGCAGCTTGCCGTCGAACAGGTGCGGGATCACCGAGGCAATCGAGTGGGCATCCCACAGCAGCGCGTAGCCGAACTCGGCCTTCAGCCGCGCCAGCTCGTCGGCCAAGGTGCGGTGGTAAGGCGTCCAGACCTCCGCGAGGTAACGCGCGCGCTCTTCAGGCGACGGCGTCTGGCCGTCCTTGAATAGCGGGCGGCCGTCGAACAGGGTGTCCGGGTAGAGGCCGGTGGTGGCGGTGCTGTACAGCGGTTTGTCGTCGGCTGGGCGATTCAGGTCGATGACGTAGCGCGAGTAGCCGGCGGCCAGGGTGCTGGCACCCAGATCCTCGGCGAAGGCGTAGAGCCGCGGGATGTGCCAGTCGGTGTCCGCCAACTCGCGGGCCTCGTCCACCAAGCCACTTTCCACGGCCGGGGTCAGGCGGATGCCCGGGTGCGGCATGCTGACCAGCAGCGGCACGCGGCCGCGTTTGAATTCGAGAACGTTGTCCATGGGGCTATCTCCAGTACGGGCGAGATTTATTGCGTGGAACTTGATGTATTCGATTGAAAGCAACTCTGCTTCCGGGGAGTCCGCACTCTAACGTCGCCCTCTCCCCCGCCCTCTCCCTGAAGGGAGAGGGGGCTGTCCGTGCCGACTGATGCTGCAGTTTCATCCTGCACCGAACGGTCCCCTCTCCCTTC
>CBIGPF010000228.1:0-7862 GCA_966191535.1 uncultured Pseudomonas sp.
GAGCGCAGTGCGCCGCCAACCCTGCAAATGCAGTGGGAAACGCGTGTAGGCGCCCCGGCGTCGGCTGCGTAGAATCAGGCGGTCATCCTGTCATCGGCTCGGGAAAGGGGCCTGCGGCGACATGCAACTCGCAACGCTGTCATCACTGCTCCTGGCATGGCACCGACTCGCCGCAGGGGCGACGCTCGAACGTTTCCGCAGCAGCGCCCTGGTGTTGCTCGAAGCCCATCTGCCGACCAGCGCCGCGTGGTGGGGCGTGGCGCATCTGAAAGGCGGTTCACCCCAGGTGCTGCAGAGCTACCTGCATCGGCTCCCGGCCGACTTTGCCGATGACTGGCTCAGGAGTGCCGAGCTCGACGATCTGGCCTGTACCGTCATCGAGCAGCCCGGTGTCACGGTGCGATACAGCAGCTACGACACGCTGACGGATTTCGACGCCAACTACGGAATCGCCTCGGTCCTGTCGACAGCGATACCGGTGCAGAACACCGGGCTCGTGCATTTTCTGTCGCTCTACCGCGACGACTCGCTGCCGTCGTTCACGGAAGAAGACCGCGCCCTTGTCGAACTGCTGATCCCCCACCTGTTCCTCGCCGAAGAGAAGCAAGCGCTGGCGACAATGCAGAGTGACGCGGTCAATCCCCGCCAGTTGACCGCGACCGTGAGCAAGCAGGCATGGCTGGAGCAGGCCACGCCCGTTCTCTGCCAGGTGCTGATGGAGGAGTTTCCCGACTGGTTCGGGGGACACCTGCCCAGTGCATTGCTTGGCATGGTTCATATCGGTGCCGGCCAATGGCAAGGACGTACGCTGGATGTGTCGGTGTCCCGGGGCGAGGATGGAAGCTGTCAACTGAGCGTGCAGCTTCGTGCCAGCCTGGGCCTGACACGCCGGGAGGAAATGGTGGCGCGCGCATACGCTGCCGGCGGATCGCACAAGGAGATTGCGCGTGACCTCGGGCTCAAGCCGGCCACGGTCCGCGGCTACCTGCAACAGTGCTACCTGAAGCTCAATGTCTCGAACAAGATTTCCCTGGGGGAAGCATTGCGAAGCGGTGGCGGACGCCAGGCAGAGATCACCATTCGGTAGCCGCCACACAAGGCGCACTCCGTCCTTTCCGCGCGCTGGCTGACGGCGGGCGTTGCCGCGCTACTGAGGCAATCTCGCCAGCGAGCTCAGTGTCATGACGCCGAGCACCATCTGGCAGTCTCGCCGAACGCAGAGCACCTGGTAGATGAGCTCGAATGACTTCGGATCGCGTCGGACCTGTGCGTTGATGAACTCCTGGCCAGAGCAGCGCGGGCATACTGGCCGCGAGTCTGCTCCTGCATCCGTCCCCATTGGCTGATCTCCCTATCGATGGGGGAACAGTACGTCACCGCATGCCGTTCAACTATGGCATCACATTGATATCATTTCTCGGGGCGTGGCTCGTTTTGCCAGTGCTTGGGGCGCATCAGCAGCAGTCGAAGAGATCGAGCACACGCAAGTGGCAGCCAGTGGCCCAATGCAGCGCTCCCGGAACGGTGCATGCTCGCAACACGCTCGGGTCTTTTCGTGCGTGGCCGTTTGGCTAACAATCGCGGGATCAGTCCCCAAGGCCGAAGTACCGTAATGGATCAGATACTTTCGCTTCTTTCCGAAACCGTTCCCAAAGCCCGAACGCTCGAAGAGCTGACGCGGCCCTTGCTGTCGCTGCTGAGCAAGGTGACCGGAATGGAATCAACCTACCTGACGACCATCAACATCGAAGAGGGTGTCCAGCGCGTCGAGTTCGCTCGCAACATCGGGAGCATGGTGATTCCCGAGGGGTTGGTCGTGCCGTGGGCCGACACGCTGTGCAAGCGCGCCCTGGAAGAAAACCGGCTGTACACGGATAACGTCGCAGAATGCTGGGGCGATTCCGAGGCGGCTGCCGCGCTGGGCATCAAGACGTATGTGAGCGCGCCGATCAAAGGCCAGGATGGCAAGGTACTGGGTACCGTTTGCGCCGCCAGTTCCGATCAGGTGGCGCGCTCTTCCGAGGCAGAGCCGCTGCTGAACCTGCTGTCCGGCTTGCTGAGCTATTCGCTGGAGCGCGAGCGGCTGGTCGAGCAACTCCATTCCGCCAATTCCCAGCTGGCCCGGCTGGCCCTGACGGACTCGCTCACCGGGCTGTCCAATCGACGTGCCATCCTGGAAGAGTTCGCACGCCTGTTTGCCCTCGCTCAGCGGGAACAGAAGAGCATCCTCGTGGCAGTCATCGATCTGGACGGATTCAAGCAGATCAACGATACGCTGGGTCACCTGGCTGGAGACCAGCTTCTGTGTGGCGTCGCCGGGCAGTTGAAGCATGGCCTTCGCTCAAGCGACGTTCTCGGGCGGACAGGGGGTGATGAGTTTGTCGTGATTGCCCTAGGCCCGTCGGCCCGGCATGTCGATCCGTCGCTGGAAATGCAGCACGCCGCAGAGCTGCTTCAGGAGCGCCTTACCCAGGCCACCATCGGACGGTACGAGTTGGGTAATGACCAGGAAGGATTCAGCTACGCGGGCGCCAGCGTGGGAGTCGCGGCCATCCTCCCGGACCAGATGAGCGCTGAAGACGCGATCAAGCTGGCAGACCGCGAGATGTACAAGACCAAGCAGCGGCGCAGGCTGCAGATGGCCTAGCCGCTGCCACTGGCGTAGTGGCTTCCGTCGTGTGGACCGTGGCTGAACCGGCCGGGGGAGCAAAGCTGCATGCTCGGGCGTCGCGTTGGCCGTGTTTAGTGCGGCAGGGCATTGTGCCTCGGCCAGGTCTCACTGCAGCATGGGTGCCACCGTCATCCGGGCCCGGTGATCCAGCGCGACGGCAACGGCGGCCAGGAAGATGGCCAGCGTGTAGGCGAACAGTCCTGAGAGCACGAAAAAGCCCCTGAAAAGGGGCTTTTTCTGGTGCGCGATTCAGCGTGACCGAGCCCGCTTGCAGTGGGCCCGGCTCCACGCGTCGATCAGTACTTCCAGGTGACCGAGGCGGTGAGGTTGCGCGGGGCGCCGTAGTTGGACGTGCTGCCGCTTTCCAGCGAGAGCAGGTACTTGCGGTCGGTGAGGTTGTTCAGGTTCAGCGAGGTGCTCCAGTTCGAGTCGATGTCGTAGCTGGTCATCAGATCAACCAGGGCATAGGCGCTCTGGTGCACTGCGCTGTAGGTGTCGCTTTCGACGCCGCTCTGCCAGCTGACGCGCGAGCCGACCTTCACATTCGGCAGGCTGGGCAGGCGGTAGGTCGCGGTGCCGCGCACGGTGTGCTTGGGCACATATTTGCGAGTGCGGTCTCCGTTGTCGTCATCGATGCGCACGTAGGTGTAGCCGGCCAGCAAGTCCAGGCCTGGCAGCACCTCGCCCGACGCCTGCAGCTCGATACCTTTGCTCTTGTTATCTACGCCGTTGTAGACGTAGTGACCGTCCACCAGCCCTGCGTATTCCTGGACATTGCGCTGCTCGGTCTTGAACAGGGCGGCGCTGACGCTCATGCGGCTGTCCAGCAGGTTGCCCTTGATGCCGACTTCCTTGCTGGTGCCTTCCAGCGGGTCGAGCAGGCCGCCATCGGTGCCGATCACGTACTGCGGCGAGAAGATCCGCGTCCAGCTGCCGTAGACGGCCCATTCCGGGGTCAGGTCGTAGACCAGGCCGGTGTACGGGGTGACCTTGCCGTGCTCACGGGTGTCGTGGGCGGCGCCATAGCTGTCGCCACTGCCGTCGGCGCTGAGCATGCGCGCACCGACGATCCAGTGCAGGTCATCCATCAGGCTGAAGCGCGCGCCGGCGTAGACGCTCTTCTGGGTGTCCTCGAAGTTCTGCGCGTTGGTGGTGTCGTTGGTGTAGTTCATGTCCGGACGCTGCAGATTGCCGGCCAGGGCGTCGGACAGGTTGGCGCTGTAGTAGCCGTTGGCGCCGATGGTGTTGGCGCCGGCCTTGAGGTGGGTACGGCCATAGTTCACGCCCAGGGTCAGCTCATGCTCGCGGCCGAGCAGTTGGAACGGTCCGGAGAGCTGACCCTCGCCGATCACCTGGTGCTGGGTGCTGGCGGTCTGGTTGGAATAGGCGGTGCCGGCGTCGTCGGTGATGCCGTAGAGGTAGAACAGCTGGGTGTCTTGGTACTGGGTGATGCCGGTCAGTGTGAGCTTGCCGTTCCAGCCGTTGCCAAAGTCATGGTTGAGCTCGGCGAAGGCCCGCTGGGTGTGCAGGTCCCAATAGGTCCAGTCCTGGCCGACGCTGGAGCTGCGGCTGCTGTAATGGATCGGACTGCCGCTGCTGTCCACCAGCGGCAGGTTGCCCCAGGTGGTGCCGTTGGAGTCGGTGTTGTGCTGGGAGAAGCCGACGGTCAGGGTGTCCGCATCGGACAGGTCGAAGGCCAGCAGGCCGGCGGCGACATTGACCTCGTGGCTGTAGCGGTCGAGCCAGGAATTGCCCTTGTCGTGGGCGTAGATGAAGCGCCCGCGGACGTTGCCGCTGTCGGTGAGCGGGCCGGAGACATCGGCTTCCACCCGGCGGTTGTCCCACGAACCGACGCTGGTGCCGATCTTCGCCTGGAAGGTGTCGGTGGGACGCTTGCGCACGAAGTTGATGGTGGCCGAGGGGTTGCCGGTGCCGCTCATGAGGCCGTTGGCGCCGTGCAGCACGTCGATCTGCTCGTATTCGGCCATGTCCTGGCCGCCGCCCATGAGGGTCTGGGCGAAGGGCAGGCCCATGCCGTCGTACTCGAAGGTGTCGATCTGGTAGCCGCGCGAGGTGAAGATGGTGCGGTCGGTCTCGAATTGTTCCACGGTCACCGTGGGCGCCGAACGCAGTGCATCGCGCACGTCGTTGAGGCCAAAGTCGTTCATCTGGTCGCGGGTGATGGTGGTGATTCCCTGCGGCGTCTCCTGGTCCGTCAACTTCATCCGCGTGGTGGTGCTGGCCGGCTTGGTCTGGTAGCCCTCGCTCGGTGCATCGGAGCGATCGGGTGCCTGGATCACGCTATCGGACATGTTCAGCACATCGTCCGCAGCGTATGCCGCAGGCATGGCGCTGCAGGCTCCAGTGAGCAGGAGAGCAGAGAAACGGGGTTTCATGGATGGCGACCTTGTGTCGAAGAAATGGCAGGTAGTGATTATTTGTTGCAAATGTTAATACATCCCATTTGATATTTTCTCCTGCATTTCTTCCTTTTTGTGTATCGCTACCGATACACGCCCGTGCGGGGGAGCCTGACGGCGCTGACAAGGGCGGTAGTCCGTGGCTTCCTATCGCTGGCATTCATTCCCGTCTGCGCGACCTGGCTGACTCACCGGGGCGCCTGGGCATGGCGGATGTGTCGAAACGAGAGAGGCAAGGACAGCTACGATTTCGTTAGCAACGATGCTCGTACCGTCCGCGGAGTCTCCCATGCGCAGCTCGAAACACCTGAGAAGAAGCTTCATCCACGGGTTCTGGCGAGGGGTGGGCGTCGTCTGGCCGATTGTCTCGGCGCTGCTCCTGTTCATGGCCATGCTCGGTCTGGCCGTGGGGGAGGTGGAGGGCTGGCCGGCGGGGGATGGCTTGTATTTCTCGTTCGTTACCGGCCTGACCATCGGCTACGGCGATCTGGTGCCCAAGCATGCGTTGGCGCGCGTCCTGGCGGTCCTGATAGGGATGGCCGGTATTGTGATGACCGGGTTGATCGTTGCGGTGGGGGTCCACGCGTTGCGCGAAACACTCGAGAACGAGGGCGTCCACTAGCCTCGCCTCGCGTCGGCGGTTTCTGGCCGAGGCCTGAGGGGCGGGCGTCGGACTCGCCGCGTGCCTACAGGCTGAGATAGCGACCAATCAACGCCAGCCCGCTGGCCAGCACCAGCCATGTCACCAGGCGGATGAACGCCTCACGGGACAACCGCTGCGTTAACCGTCGCCCGATCCACAAGCCCAGCGCCATGACCGGCAACAGCACCAGCGCGAGCATCAGCAGCGCGGTGTCGGCATACACCCCCGCCAGCAGGAACAGCCCCAGTCGCACCACCGTGCTGCAACTGATCAGCGCACTCTGGGTGGCGCGCGCCTGCTCGGGGGAGGCCAGTCGCGCATTCAGGTACAGCGCATAGAGAAATCCCCCGCTGCCGAACAAGGCGCCGAACAAGCCGCCCACAGTGCCGGCCGGCAGCGCCCACCAGGCATTCAACTGCGCAGGGCGCACCTTCATCGCGAGGCTGTAGATCGCATAGCTGCTCACGAACAGCCCCATCAGCAACAGCAGTACCTGGGCGTTCAGCTTCAGCAGGAACACCACGCCGGCAGTGCAGCCAACGGCCATGCAGGGCAGTAGCCGCAGTAGCTCCTTCCGCGCGACGGCCTTGCGGGTGGGCAGCCAGTTGCCAAACGCGGCAACGAAGTCCAGCAGTACCAGCAGCGGGATGATCCGCGACAGCGGCATGAAGTGAATCAGAACCGGCCCGGCGACCAGCGCCGTGCCGAAACCGGCGATGCCAAAGACCACATAGGCCGCTGCAATGCCCGACACGACCAGCAACCAGTCCATGGCAGAGAAGGGCAGCAGCGCGAGAGCAGAAGCCAGCATGGGGAACCCGACGCACGGAAGAGGAGAGCTGAGGTTAGCCAAGACGAAGCCATGCCGACTAATATGAAAATCAGTCGATAGTCATCTCAAAAAGAGATCGCATTCATGACATCCATTCGCCAGTTGCGCTACTTCGTCGACATTGTCGAATACGGGAGCTTTACCGCCGCCGCCGAGAATCTGTTCATCGCCCAATCCGCCCTTAGCCGGCAGATCAAGGAGCTCGAGCAGCACCTCGGTACCTCGCTATTCGAGCGGACGGCGCGCCAGCCCCGGCTGACTCCCGCCGGCCAGGCCTTTTACGAGCGCGCCCGCAAGCTACTGGTCGACCTCGACAAGACCGAGCGCTTGACCCGCGAGGTCGGCCAGGGCCTGCGCGGCAGCCTGCGTCTGAACCACTCCAGCACCGTGCCCATTACCGGTCTGCTACTGGAGCGCATCGGCACTTACCTGGGCGACAACGCCGATGTCTCCCTGGAAATCGCCCAGCAATCCTCCGAGGCGCAACTGCAGGACATCGCCGAAGGCAATCTCGATATCGGCCTGCTGCGTTTACCGGTGCTGCGCCAGCACGACGGCGTGGACATTCACCCATTGTTCGATGAACCGATGTACCTCGCCGTGGCGGCCCATCACCCGCGCGCGCGGCGTGCCAGTGTGCGACTGGGCGAACTCAGCGACGAGCGATTCATCTCCATTCCTCATGGCCAGCGGGGCGGCCTCAGCTACCAGTCCGCCGCCCTGTGCATGCAGGCCGGTTTCTTTCCTCGCGCGGCGCAGGTCGTGTCGCGCAAGACCACGCAACTGCAGTTGATTCAGGCGGGTTTCGGCGTGGCGCTGCTGCCGGAGAGCATGCGTGCCCTGGCCCATGAATCGGTGGTGTTCGTGCCAATCGAGGACAAGGGCTGCACCACCACCGTGGCGCTGGCGTGCGGGCGGGCGCGCGGGGAAATGGCGGGGCGGTTCGTGGAGGTGATGAGCGACGGCGACGTTGCCCGCCGTCGCAATCCTCAAGACTGGAAGGCACGTTAGCCCGGATACTGAAGCGCTTCGATTGTCAGGGTGACGTCCGGTTCTGCTTGCCTGGGCGTGTTGCAGACAGATTTTTTACATCTGTTGTTATAACGTTACGGCGCTGGTCGCAGAGGTCCACCCGCTCCTTCGAGTGATGCCGGGCGACAGCTGGTATTTCCTGGAGTCTTCATGAGAGTCGATCTAGACACCGAGGCCCCCGACCTCGATGGATTTCCCCGTTTCCAGCGCGCGAAGATCCACACGCGCTGGCTGGTACTGACCACGTACCTGGCGCTGGCTGTT
>CBIGPF010000229.1:0-7847 GCA_966191535.1 uncultured Pseudomonas sp.
GCTGGTGAAGAAAGGCGACCTGCTGTTCCAGATCGACCCGCGGCCGTTCCAGGCCGAGGTCCATCGCCTTGAAGCCCAGCTGCAACAGGCTCGCGCCAACCAGACCCGGACCGTCAACGAAGCTTCCCGTGGCGAGCGCCTGCGCGCCACCAACGCCATTTCCGCGGAACTCGCCGACGCCCGCACCGCCGCCGCCACCGAGGCGAAAGCCGTGGTCGCGGCGACCCAGGCGGAACTGGACAATGCCCGCCTGAACCTCTCGTTCACCCAGATCACCGCGCCCATCGACGGCCGCGTCTCGCGCGCCGAAGTCACCGCTGGCAACCTGGTGAACAGCGGCGAAAGCGTACTGACCACCCTGGTCTCCACCGACAAGGTGTATGCCTACTTCGACGCCGATGAGCGCGTCTACCTGAAGTACATGGACCTCGCCCGCAAGGGCGGCCCGGACGCCCGTGGCACCAGCCCGGTGTACCTGGGCCTGACCGGCGAGGACGGCTTCCCCCACCAGGGTCGCCTGGACTTCCTGGACAACCAGGTCAATCCGAAGACCGGCACCATCCGTGGTCGCGCCGTATTCGACAACGACGCCAACCAGTTCACCCCTGGCCTGTACGCCCGCATCAAGCTGGTCGGCAGCGGCACCTACCCCGCCGCGCTGATCAAGGACGAAGCGGTCGGCACCGACCTGGGCAAGAAATTCGTCCTGGTCCTCGACAAGGACAGCAAGGTGCAATACCGCAGCATCGAGCTGGGCCCGAAACTCGAAGGCCTGCGCATCGTTCGCAACGGTCTGGTGAAGGGTGATCGCATCGTGGTCAACGGCCTGCAACGGGTTCGCCCGGGCGCCCAGGTCGATGCCCAGGGTGTCGAGATGGCCAGCAAGGAAACCCTCGCCAATCTCGAGAACCAGCGCCGCATGCTGGAAAGTTTCGAGGCCCCGAAGGTCGCCGAGAAATCCGCCAAGCCGGGCGCACCGCGCGGCTGAGCACTCGCTCACTGAACCACCCCCTGTCTTGAACGATTGATGTCCCAGGCCCTGTCCCACCAGGGCCCTGGGTGACCTTTGTCCCGGGTTTGGCGAGCGCCGTGCGCTCGCGACAGGAACCAGCCATGAACTTTTCGCAATTCTTCATCCAGCGGCCGATCTTCGCCGCCGTGCTCTCGCTGATCATCCTGATCGGCGGGGCCATCTCGCTGTTCCAGCTACCGATCAGCGAATACCCCGAAGTCGTGCCGCCCACCGTGGTGGTGCGCGCCAACTTCCCCGGCGCCAACCCCAAGGTGATCGGCGAGACCGTTGCCGCACCGCTGGAGCAGGCCATCACCGGCGTCGAGAACATGCTCTACATGTCCTCGCAGTCCACCGCCGACGGCAAGATGACCCTGACCATCACCTTCGCCCTGGGCACCGACCTGGACAACGCGCAGGTGCAGGTGCAGAACCGCGTGACCCGCACGCAGCCCAAGCTGCCCGAGGAAGTCACGCGGATCGGCATCACCGTCGACAAGGCCTCGCCCGACCTGACCATGGTCGTGCACCTGACCTCGCCGGATAACCGCTATGACATGCTCTACCTGTCCAACTACGCCATCCTCAACATCAAGGATGAGCTGGCGCGCCTGGACGGTGTGGGCGACGTGCAGCTGTTCGGCATGGGCGACTATTCCCTGCGCGTCTGGCTGGACCCGAACAAGGTCGCCTCGCGCAACCTGACCGCCACCGACGTGGTCGCCGCGATCCGCGAACAGAACCGCCAGGTCGCCGCCGGTTCCCTGGGCGCCCCGCCCTCGCCGAGCGACACCAGCTTCCAGCTGTCGATCAACACCCAGGGTCGTCTGGTCACCGAGGAAGAGTTCGAGAACATCATCATCCGCAGCGGCCCGGACGGCGAGATCACCCGCCTGAAGGACATCGCCCGCGTCGAGCTCGGCTCCAGCCAGTACGCCCTGCGCTCGCTGCTGGACAACCAGCCGGCGGTCGCCATCCCGATCTTCCAGCGTCCGGGCTCCAACGCCATCGCCATCTCCAACCTGGTGCGCGAGAAGATGGCCGAGCTGAAGAAGGACTTCCCGCAGGGCGTGGACTACTCCATCGTCTACGACCCGACCATCTTCGTCCGCGGCTCCATCGAGGCCGTGGTGCACACCCTGTTCGAAGCCCTGATCCTGGTGGTGCTGGTGGTCGTGCTGTTCCTGCAGACCTGGCGCGCCTCGATCATCCCGCTGGCCGCCGTGCCGGTGTCGCTGATCGGCACCTTCGCGGTGATGCACGCCTTCGGCTTCTCGCTCAACGCGCTGTCGCTGTTCGGCCTGGTACTGGCCATCGGCATCGTGGTGGACGACGCCATCGTGGTGGTGGAAAACGTCGAGCGGAACATCGGGCTGGGGCTCACCCCCATCGAGGCGACCAAGCGCGCCATGAAGGAAGTGACCGGGCCGATCATCGCCACCGCGCTGGTGCTGTGCGCCGTGTTCATCCCCACCGCGTTCATCTCCGGCCTCACCGGGCAGTTCTACCGACAGTTCGCCTTGACCATCGCGATCTCCACGGTGATCTCCGCATTCAACTCGCTGACCCTGTCGCCGGCGCTGTCCGCCGTGCTGCTCAAGGGACACCACGAGCCGAAGGACCGCTTCTCGGTGCTGCTGGACAAGCTGCTCGGCGGCTGGCTGTTCCGGCCATTCAACCGCTTCTTCGACCGCGCCAGCCATGGTTATGTCGGCACCGTCACCCGCGTCCTGCGTGGCAGCTCCATCGCGCTGCTGCTGTATGCGGGGCTGATCGGCCTGACCTACCTGGGCTTCTCCAGCACCCCGACCGGCTTCGTGCCGCAGCAGGACAAGCAGTACCTGGTGGCCTTCGCGCAACTGCCCGACGCCGCCACGCTGGACCGCACCGAAGCAGTGATCAAGCGCATGTCGGAAATCGCCGGCAAGCACCCGGGCATCGAGCACACCGTGTCCTTCCCGGGCCTGTCGATCAACGGCTTCACCAACAGTCCCAACAGCGGCATCGTCTTCACCCCGCTGAAGGATTTCAGCGAGCGTAAAGGCCCGGGCATGTCGGCCAACGAGATCGCCGCCGAGCTGAACAAGCAGTTCGCGGATATCCAGGACGCCTACATCGCGATCTTCCCGCCGCCGCCGGTACAGGGGCTGGGGACCATCGGCGGCTTCCGCCTGCAGATCGAAGACCGCGGCAACGCCGGTTACGAGGAGCTCTACGCGCAGACCCAGAACATCCTCAACAAGGCCCGTGCGCTGCCGGAGCTGAACCCGATGTCGGTCTTCACCAGCTACCAGGTGAACGTGCCGCAGGTGGATGCCGCCATCGACCGCGAGAAGGCCAAGACCCACGGCGTGGCGATCAGCGACATCTTCGACACCCTGCAGGTCTACCTCGGCTCGCTGTACGCGAACGACTTCAACCGTTTCGGCCGCACCTACCAGGTGAACGTCCAGGGCGAGCAGCAGTTCCGTCTCGAACCCGAGCAGATCGGCCAGCTCAAGGTGCGCAACAACCTGGGTGAAATGGTCCCGCTGGCCACCTTCATCAAGATCAGCGACACCGCAGGTCCGGACCGCGTGATGCACTACAACGGCTTCATCACCGCCGAGATCAACGGTGCCGCCGCACCGGGCTACAGTTCCGGCCAGGCCGAGGCCGCCATCGAGCGCCTGCTCAAGCAGGAGCTGCCCAATGGCATGACCTACGAATGGACCGAGCTGACCTACCAGCAGATCCTCGCCGGCAACTCCGCGATCTATGTGTTCCCGCTCTGCGTACTGCTCGCCTTCCTGGTGCTGGCCGCGCTGTACGAGAGCTGGGGCCTGCCGCTGGCGGTGATCCTGATCGTGCCGATGACCCTGCTGTCGGCCATCGCGGGCGTGATCCTGTCCGGTGGCGACAACAACATCTTCACCCAGATCGGCCTGATCGTACTGGTGGGCCTGGCGTGCAAGAACGCGATCCTGATCGTCGAGTTCGCCAAGGACAAGCAGGACGAAGGCATGGACCGCCTGAGCGCGGTGCTGGAAGCCTGCCGCCTGCGTCTGC
Organism: uncultured Pseudomonas sp.; assembly: GCA_966191535.1. GTDB lineage: Bacteria > Pseudomonadota > Gammaproteobacteria > Pseudomonadales > Pseudomonadaceae > Pseudomonas. The sequence goes on from CBIGPF010000229.1 coordinate 4,061, forward strand.
GGCCGATCCTGATGACCTCCATCGCCTTCATCATGGGTGTGTTGCCCCTGGTGCTGTCGTCCGGCGCCGGCGCCGAAATGCGCCATGCCATGGGTGTCGCGGTGTTCTCCGGGATGCTCGGCGTGACCTTCTTCGGCCTGCTGCTGACCCCGGTCTTCTACGTGTTGATCCGCCGCTTCATGGAAGCCCGTGAAGCGAAGAAACAGGAACGTGCCGCCCTGAGCCACACGAACCCTAACGAGGCCCACCAGGCATGAGCGTCATGACCATCAATGCTATGAGCAGGAATGCCGTGAAACTGTTCGTCCCTTCCCTGCTCGCGCTGGCCCTCAGCGCGTGCATGGTCGGCCCTGACTACCAGAAGCCGGACACCGCGCCGGCGCAACTGGACAGCAACGCCCAGGCGCAGAGCTACGACCGTACCCGCTTCGAGGACGCCTGGTGGAAGCAGTTCGACGACCCGGTGCTGACCCAACTGGTCGACCAGGCCCTCAAGGAAAACCGTGAGCTGCGCGTGGCCTATGCCCGCGTGCTGGCTTCGCGGGCGATCCGCGACGACGTTGCCAATGACCGTTTCCCCACGGTCACCAGCCGCGCCGAAGGCCAGGTCGGCAAGGGCCAGGTGCCCGGCCAGACCGAGGACCGGGTCAACCAGGAGCGCTACGACCTGGGCCTGGACATGATCTGGGAAGTCGACCTGTTCGGCCGCGTGCGCCGCCAGCTGGAATCCAGCGACGCGCAGAGCGAAGCCATCGTCGCCGATCTGCAGCAGTTGCAGGTCAGCCTGATCGCCGAGCTGGCCGATGCCTATGGGCAACTGCGCGGCGCGCAACTGCGCGAAAGCATCGCTAAGAGCAACCTGGACAACCAGCGCGAATCCCGCGACCTGACCATCCAGCTGCGCGACGCCGGCGTCGGTAGCGAGCTGGACGTGCAGCGCGCCGAAGCGCGCCTGGCCTCCACCGAAGCCAGCGTGCCGCAACTGCAGGCCGAGGAAGTTCGCCAGCGCAACCGCATCGCCACCCTCCTCGGCCAGCGCCCGGACGCACTGACCGTGGACCTGTCGCCGAAGAAACTGCCAGCCATCGCCAAGGCCCTGCCCATCGGCGATCCAGGCGAACTGCTGCGTCGCCGGCCGGACGTGGCCTCCGCCGAACGCCGGCTGGCCGCCGCCACCGCTGACGTGGGCGTGGCCACCGCCGACCTGTTCCCGAAAGTCAGTCTCGGCGGCTTCCTCGGCTACACCGCCGGCCGCGGTTCGCAGATCGGCTCGTCCGCCGCCAGCGCCTGGGGCGTGGCCCCGAGCATCACCTGGGCAGCCTTCGACCTGGGCAGTGTGCGGGCCCGCCTGCGCGCCTCCAAGGCCGATGCCGACGGCGCCCTGGCGACCTATGAGCAGCAGGTCCTGCTAGCCCTGGAGGAGTCGTCGAACGCCTTCAGCGACTACGGCAAGCGCCAGCAGCGCCTGGTATCGCTGGTGCGCCAGTCCGAAGCCAGCCGCAACGCCGCGCAACAGGCCGGCCTGCAGTACCGCGAAGGCACCGTGGACTTCCTCAACCTGCTGGACGCCGAGCGCGAACAGCTGGCCGCCGAGGACGCCCAGGCCCTGGCAGAAGTCGACGTGTACCGCGGCATCGTGGCGATCTACAAGGCCCTTGGCGGCGGCTGGCAGCCGACGCCGGCGGCCTGATCGGTCCTCCCCGGTCGAGAGTTTCTCGACCTTCTAACCCTGCGGTCTGACGCTCCGGACCGCGGGGCTTTTTTATGCCCGCCGAACCAACAGGCACACCGGCATCGGTGCAACTCAACACGGTGCAGGAACAGGTCGCGGCGTCGGCGGACTCTGCGGCACGCAACCCGCCCTCGATGGCAGAGGCAAGCTCCCGCCGGAGGCCTGAGCTTGGGCTGAGCGCCCAAGGTCGTTATGATCCGGATCGAGTTGCCAGGGATCAAAGGAGTTCGGTCCTACTCTGGCCTAGACTTTCTATATCGGATATTTCAGACAAGGATTCGCCGTGGACGCCACTGCCCATTTCATCCCGCTGGACCCCACGTCCCTCTTCATCACCCTCGGCATCATCGTCTTCGGCATGCTCATGCTGGGCATCGGCTTCACCATCCGTCATCGCCCGGTGGGCGTGTTCCTGATGTGGGTCGGCACGCTGAGCATGCTGTCGATCATCGGCTACCGCATCTACATCGCTACCTCGGTGTAACGACGCAGGTAAAAAAAAGGCGCCCTCGCGGCGCCATTTTCATTTCATCCAGCCTCAGTGCTGCATCGCTCGCGCGTAGCCTTTGGGCGAGAAGCGCAGGGTCACGCCCAGCATCAGCACCACCGATACCGCCAGCAGGATCCAGGACGACTGGAAGCTGCCGGTGCTGTCACGCAGCCAGCCGGTGACGTAGGGCACGATGCCGGTGACGATGAAACCGATGCCCTGCACGAAGGCCGCCAGGCGCCCGGCCGCGCCGGCATCGGCGAGGTGGTCCAGGGTCAGGGTCAGGCTCAGCGCGAAGCAGGCACCCAGGCCGTAGCCAATCATTGCCACCCAGATGCCCGGCAGGTGCAGCGGTGCCGAGATCAGCCCGATGAAGCCGGCGAGCTGGATCAGCAGGCACAGGCACAGCCAGCCACGGCGATCCAGCGAGCGGCGGATCAGCAACGGGATGGTCAATGCGGCGATCACCTGGAAGATGGTCATCAGGCCGATCAGCTGGCCGCTGGCCTGGGCCGTCCAGCCCAGCTGGCGGTAATACACCGGCAGCCAGGCGACCATGCTGGTGTAGCCGCCGTTGATCAGGCCGAAGTACAGGGCCAGCAACCAGGCACGGCGACTGCCGAAATAGTGCTGCACCTTCTGCCTGGGCGGCGCGGCCACCGGCGTCTCCCGCGGGCGCGCCACGGACCAGAGCAGCAGGCCGACGACGGCCAGCAGCAGCCAGGCGCCAAGACCGTCCTGCCAGCGGTGGAAATGCTCCGACACCACTGGCGCAAGCACCGCCGCGCTACCGCCGCCGGCCATCAGTGAGGCCGAGTACAGGCCCATGGCGGACGGCACCTTGTGCGGGAACCAGCGTTTGATCACGCCCGGTACGAATGCCTGGATCACCGCCACACCGCAGCCCGCCAGTACCGCGCTGGCGATCAGGGCGAAGCCGCTGTCCAGCAGCAGCCGCCAGAAGCACGCCGCACCGATAGCCAGCAGGCCCAGCACCATGCCCCGGCTCTCGCCCAGACGCGGACCGACCCAGGGCAGGCCCAGGGCGAACAGGCCCATGCACAGCACCGGCAGTACCGTCAGCATCGACAGGCCCTGGAAGCCCAGCCCGGTGGCGTCGTGGATATCGGCGAGCAGCGGGCCGATGGAGGTGAGGATCGGTCGCAGGTTGATGCCCAGCGCCACGATCACCAGCAGGCCGATCCAGCCGGCGTGGCTGCTCTGCCCTGCCGTTTCGCGCTCCGCTGGCAGGGTCATGCCGCGGCTCACGAGCGTTTCTCCTGCCAATAGCCGTACAGGCCTTCTTCACCGCTCGGGCGCAATGGCCGCAGCGGAACCGCCTGCCACTGCGGCGGCTGGGTCATCTGCTGGTAGACGGCCGCCGTCGACAAGCCGAACGGCTCGCCATCGTCGTTGGAGTAGGCGAAATACGCGCCCTCCACGCCGCACAAGATCTAGGGCTAACGACACAGTCTGCTCATGCCCGGCGGCCTCATACACGATGTCCGCGCCGCGCCCATCTGTCAGGCGCTGCACTTCGGCGACGGGGTCTTGCTTGGCGGTCG
>CBIGPF010000230.1:0-7796 GCA_966191535.1 uncultured Pseudomonas sp.
CCCAGGTCCTGCACGATCAGCGCATCGACGCCGGCGTCGTAGAGCTGGTGGATCAGCGCGCGCGCCGGCTCCAGTTCGTTGTCGTGGAGGATGGTGTTGATCGTGGTGAACACCCGCGCGTGATAACGGTGGGCGAACTCCACCAGCTGGGCGATATCGCTCACCTCGTTGCAGGCATTGTGCCGCGCGCCGAAGCTCGGGCCGCCGATGTAGACGGCGTCGGCGCCATGCAGGATGGCCTCGCGGGCGATATGCACATCGCGGGCAGGGCTGAGCAGTTCCAGATGGTGTTTGGGCAAGGACATGGTTTCTTCTTTATCAGGCGTGCTTATCAGGTGTGTTTTTCAGGTACGGCACGGGCAATCGCGCATTGTACCGGCCAAACGCCGCGCCGGCACCCGTGGCGTGCCAGGCGGCGTAACCCCCGGTCGCTCCGGCTGCCCCGGTAGGCGCGGGTCATGCCCGCGAACCGCGGACAACGCCCGCACCAACCGCCGCTCCGCTCTCGCCAGCTGACGCTTTGTAGGATGGATACGTGCCAGCGGACCGCGTCCGCATTGTTCAGGCGCGGGACCTGTCGCAGGCATGGCCAGCTCCTACAGTCCACCCCATCGTGACGCGCACCCTCTAGGAGGGGCCGCGCCTTGGACGTGCGATGGGCGAGCGATCGCGTCCATGGGGCGCTTCTACAGGTCGGATCGCCACCTCCGGCAATTGTGCAATGTCCCTGAAGGCCCCCTTGCAGAACTGCAAAGTGACCCTGCAAGCCTGTCTATTCCGCGCCTTGCGGGCATGGATCAAGATTCGTTCGTCCTTTCGGAATACCTCCCCCCACTTTCAAGGAACCGAATCATGAACGCCAAGAAATCCCTGCTCGCTGCTTCCCTCGCCCTGGCCATCGGCAACGCCTTCGCCGCCGGCAACCCCACCGTCGAACACAACACCCAGGCTTTCCTCGAAGCCCTGGAAGCCGGCAAGGGCCAGCCGCTGGAGACTCTCTCGCCGAAAGACGCCCGTGCCGTCCTGACTGGCGCCCAGGCCTCGGTGAAGGTCGACCTCTCCGGCACCCAGGTCAGCGAGAAGACCGTGCAGACCGACGTCGGCCCGGTGAAGCTGACCATCGTCCGCCCGGCCGGCGTGAAGGGCACGCTGCCGGTGTTCATGTTCTTCCACGGCGGCGGCTGGGTGCTGGGTGATTACCCGACCCACGCCCGTCTGATCCACGACCTGGTGGTGAACTCCGGCGCGGTCGCTGTCTACGTCGATTACACCCCGTCCCCGGAGGCGCATTACCCGGTCGCGATCAACCAGGCCTACGCTGCGACCCAATGGGTCGCCGAGCACGGCAAGGACATCAACGTCGACGGCAAGCGCCTGGCTGTGGCCGGCAACAGCGTCGGCGGCAACATGGCAGCGGTGGTCGCCCTGATGGCGAAGGACAAGGGCGCGCCCAAGCTGCGCTTCCAGGCCCTGCTGTGGCCCGTGACCGACGCCAGCTTCGAGACCGGCTCGTACAACCAGTTCGCCCAGGGGCACTTCCTTACCAAGCCGATGATGCAGTGGTTCTGGGACAGCTACACCACCGATCCGAAACAGCGTGCCGAGATCTACGCCTCGCCGCTGCGCGCCACCACCGACCAGCTCAAGGGCCTGCCGCCGACCCTGATCCAGACCGCCGAATCCGACGTGCTGCGTGACGAAGGCGAAGCCTACGGTCGCAAACTCGATGCCGCCGGTGTGGCTGTCACGTCCGTGCGCTACAACGGAATGATCCACGACTACGGCCTGCTCAACGTGGTGAGCAACGTGCCGGCGGTACAGGCCGCCATGCGCCAGGCCGGTGAAGAGCTGAAGGTTCACCTGAAGTAAGCCGCGTTCCTCCCTCGCCGCACGGCGGGGGAGGCCACTTTTCCGGAGGCCTCTTTCCTGGAGAGAACCCGCATGAACCAGCCCACTCAGCAAGAATCCGTCACCCTGATCATCCGCCACCGCGCCCGCCCGGACAGCGTTGCCGCCTATGAAGCCATCCTGCGCGAGCTGACCCGTGCCGCCAGCGAGTTCCCCGGCCACCTGGGCGTGGACGTGATGCGCCAGGGCGACCACTTCACCTCGGTGCTGCGCTTCGCCACCGCCAACGAACTGCAGGCCTGGCTCGACTCGCCGCAGCGCCATGAACTGATCGAGCGCGCCAACCCGCACCTGATCGACGCCGAGCAGAAGGAGCTGCACACCGCCCACGAGTTCTGGTTCACCACCCCGGACAACCCCCAGAAGCAGCCGCCGCGCTGGAAACAGGCCGCCATCTCTTACCTGGTGATCCTGCCGCTGGTGATGCTGGTGCCGCAGCTCTGGCGCCCGCTGTTCGCCCAGGTCCCGCTGCTGGGCGGCTTCGTGCCGGCCAACATGCTGATCGTCGCGACCATCGTTCTGCTGGTGGTCTACGTTTTCATGCCACGGGCCACGCGCCTGTTCTCCGCCTGGCTCAATGCCCGCTGATCGAAAGAGGAACATCGCCATGTACGCCGACCTGATCCTGACCAACGGCCGCTTCCACACCGTCGACCGCGAAAAACCCGATGCCACTGCGGTGGCCATCGCCGACGGCACGTTCATCGCCGTGGGCACCGAAGCAGAGGCCATGGCCTTCCGCGCCGGTGCCACCCGTGTCATCGACCTCAAGGGGCGCACCGCGATCCCTGGCCTCAACGACTCGCACCTGCACCTGATCCGTGGCGGGCTGAACTACAACCTCGAACTGCGCTGGGAGGGCGTACCGTCCCTGGCCGACGCCCTGCGCCTGCTCAAGGAGCAGGCCCTGCGCACGCCGTCGCCGCAATGGGTGCGCGTGGTCGGCGGCTGGAACGAATTCCAGTTCGCCGAGAAACGTATGCCGACCATCGAAGAGCTGAACCAGGCCGCGCCGGACACGCCAGTGTTCGTCCTGCACCTGTACGACCGCGCGCTGCTGAACCGCGCCGCGCTGCGGGTCGTCGGCTACACCAAGGACACCCCGAACCCGCCGGGCGGCGAGATCGTCCGCGACAGCAAGGGCGAACCCACCGGCATGCTGGTCGCCCGGCCCAACGCAATGATCCTCTACGCGACCCTGGCCAAAGGGCCGAAGCTGCCCTTCGACTACCAGGTCAACTCCACCCGCCAGTTCATGCGCGAGCTCAACCGTCTGGGTGTCACCAGCGCCATCGACGCCGGCGGCGGTTTCCAGAACTACCCGGACGACTACCAGGTGATCGAACAGCTGGAGAAAGACAACCAGCTGACCGTGCGTATCGCCTACAACCTGTTCACCCAGAAGCCCAAGGAAGAACTGGCCGACTTCAAGAACTGGACCTCCAGCGTCCAGTACGGCCAGGGTAGTGACTTCCTGCGGCACAACGGCGCCGGCGAGATGCTGGTGTTCTCCGCTGCCGACTTCGAGGACTTCCTCGAACCGCGTCCAGACCTGCCCGGCAGCATGGAGGCCGAACTGGAGCCGGTGGTGCGCCACCTGGTCGAACAGCGCTGGCCGTTCCGCCTGCACGCCACCTACGACGAATCCATCTCGCGAATGCTCGACGTGTTCGAGAAGGTCAACCTGGATATTCCGTTCAACGGCCTGCACTGGTTCTTCGACCATTGCGAAACCATCTCGCCGAAGAACATCGAACGGGTGAGGGCGCTGGGCGGCGGTATTGCCATCCAGGACCGCATGGCCTTCCAGGGCGAGTACTTCGTCGACCGCTACGGCAAGCAGGCCGCCGAGGCGACCCCGCCGATCAAGCGCATGCTGGCTGAAGGCGTGCCCGTGGGCGCCGGCACCGACGCCACCCGCGTGTCCAGCTACAACCCCTGGACCTCGCTGTACTGGATGGTCAGCGGCAAGACCGTCGGTGGCATGGAGCTGTACCCGGAAGGGCTGTCGCGCGCCACTGCGCTGGAGCTCTACACCCACGGCAGCGCGTGGTTCTCCAACGAACAGGGCAAGAAAGGGATGATCAAGGTCGGGCAGATGGCCGACGTCGCCGTGCTGTCGGCGGACTATTTCAATGTGCCGGAGGAAGAGATCAAGGCCATCGAATCGGTGCTGACCGTGGTCGACGGCCGTGTGGTGTTCGGCAGCGGCGACTTCGAGCGCCAGGCCCCGACCGCCATTCCGGTACTGCCGGACTGGTCGCCGGTGGCCAAGGTCCCCGGCCACTGGCGCCCGCAGGCACCGCTGCAGAATGCCGTGCACCAGTGCATCGGCTCCTGCGGCGTGCATGGCCACAGCCACGAACGCGCCCGCCAGTCGAGCGTGCCGGTGAGTGACTTCCAGGGCTTCTGGGGCGCTTTCGGTTGCTCCTGCTTCGCCTTCTGACCCACCCAATGGCCCGCTCCCTGTAGGAGCGGGCCATGCCCGCGAACCGCGGACAACGTCCGCTCATCCATGAGCCATCGCATCAGTGGACTCCGTCCGCGAGACCCCGGCGTTCGGTCTTTCGCAGGCATGGCCAGCTCCTACAGAAGAGCGAACCTGAGCCAAACCTGTAGGAGCGGGCCATGCCCGCGAACCGCGGACAACGTCCGCTCATCCATGAGCCCTCGCATCAGCGGACTCCGTCCGCGAGACCCCGGCGGTCGGTCTTTCGCAGGCATGGCCAGCTCCTACAAACAAGCGAACCCGAGCCAAACCTGTAGGAGCGGGCCATGCCCGCGAACCGCGGATAACGTCCGCTCATCCATGAGCCATCGCATCAGTGGACTCCGTCCGCGAGACCCCGGCGTTCGGTCTTTCGCAGGCATGGCCAGCTCCTACAGAAGAGCGAACCCGAGCCAAACCTGTAGGGGCGGGCCATGCCCGCGAACCGCGGACAACGTCCGTGCTAGAACCCCACCAACTGCCCCACGGCCTGCGCCTGCGGGTCATCGCTTCGGCTCACCAGCGCGTAGTTGTAGCCACCCCGGCTCCAGTAGCGCGCTAGCAGGTCACCATCGGTACGTTGCCCTTGCGGCAACATCTCGTGGCGCGGGCCCGGTGGGCGGATGAAGAAGGTCAACCGTCGACCCTGGCCATCCTCGTAGATCACCAGTGCCGCCGCTCCTTGCTCGGTCGCCAGCAGTCGGGCGCCGACCGTCTTCAATCCCACCTGCTCCAGCGCCGGCGGTGGCGGAGCGTCTTTCAGGTAGCGGGCCAGCCAGCCATGCAAGTCACCGCCGTCGCGCAGGTCCAGACCGTTCTGGCTGGCATCGGCAAACAGCCGATAGGCCTGCACCGCGTCCTGCATCGGCAGCATGCCGCGCATCATCACGTCGCCGCGCATCTGCCAGCCACCCATCCCGCCGACGCCCAGCGCAATCAGCAGGGCCGCCGCCGTGGCCAGCCGGGAGCGCCGCTGCTGCTGGATCTGCCGACGAATCCGTGCCGGGTCGAGCTGCTCCGGAATCGCCCCACGTGCCTGCCCGGCAAACGCCGCGCGCAACTGCTGCGCATCCTGCCGCCAGCCCTCCACGCGTCGGGCGTCGTCAGGGTGGGCGGCGAGCCAGGCTTCCACCCATTGGCGGCGCACCGGCTCCAACTGGTCGTCGAGGTAGGCGTGCAGATCCTGCTCCTGAGGAGTGCCGTCGGGAATGTGTTCGTTCATTTCAGTACCCGCAAAGAAGGGGTTGCCGCCTGTCCTTCGCTCAGCGCGCGCAGCGCCGTGCGGGCGCGCGACAGGCGGGACATGACGGTGCCCATGGGAATATCCAGAGTCTCGGCCACCTCGCGGTAGCTCAGGCCCTCGACGCTGACCAGCGTCAGCAGCGCGCGCTGTTCGGCGGGCAGGCGCTCGAAGGCCTCCAGCGTCGAGCGTGCACTGACGATGTCCTCCGGCGAGGCGCTTACCGCGCTGTCCGCGCCGAACAGGCTGAGCAGGCGCGCGTAGCGTTTCGCCCGGCGCTGCCCGTCGATGAAGTGCCGGTAGAGGATCGAGAACAGCCAGGCGCGCAGGTCGCCGTCGTCGCGCCGGCCGGTCCAGGCTGACAGCGCCTTCTCCAGGGTCGCCTGGACCAGGTCGTCGGCGCTACTCGCGCTGCGGGTCAGCGACAGCGCGAAGCGCCGCAGCCGAGGCAGCAGTTCGCGCAGTGAATGGTCGTCCAGTGAATGCATCGGGGCGCCAGGAATGGGTGGGTTCGAGCGAGAAAGACGAACACTGCGGCGATCTATTCCCTGCGCGGGAAAAAATAAATTATCCGCCATTGGCGGGAATAACCCGTCGCACGGTGCGTCGTACCGGCTCAACGCATTCAGCCTAAGCCTGAGGAGCTGGAAATGACAGAAACACCGCCCACCGCACCCAACGTGCCCCTGCGCCTGGCCGCCATCGGCGCCGTGGTGATTGGCGTGGCCGCCGTCTTCGCCTATGTCGCTGGCTGGCTCGACCCGCAGCGGCTCACCCCGGCCGGCGTGATCAACACCCTGGAGCACAACAGCGGCGTCTACCCCGGCTACCGGCGCAACCACGCCAAGGGCCTGTGCGTGATCGGCCACTTCGACAGCAACGGCGGCGCGGCCGATCTGTCCCGCGCCAGCCTGTTCTCGGTCGGCCGCGTGCCGGTGGTGGGGCGCCTCGCCATCCCCGGCGGCAACCCCAAGGCCAGCGACGGCGCCGCGCCGATCCGCAGCCTGGCGCTGCGCTTCCAGCCGGCCGACGGCCAGGAATGGCGAACCGGCATGAACGCCATGCCGGTCTTCGTCGTCCGAGATGTCGCCAGTTTCTACGCCCTGCAGCAGGCCACCGCGCCGCAGCCAGGCACCGGCAAGCCCGACCCGGAAAAGGCCGGCGCCTTCTTCAAGTCGCACCCCGAGACCCAGGCCTTCCTCAAGTGGGCCAAGTCCTCGACGCCGTCCTCCAGCTACGCCATCAGCGCCTACTACAGCCTCAACGCCTTCTACCTGGTGAACAAGGACGGCAAGGAGCAGCCGGTGCGCTGGTCCGTGCAGCCCGAAGCGCCGGTCGAGCCGCTGGCCGCCGAGAAGCGCGGTGACGCCGACTTCCTCGCCGCCGAACTGGCCCAGCGCATCGCCGCCGGCCCGTTGCGCTGGCGCCTGCAGTTCACCCTCGGCGAACCCGGCGACAGCACCGTCGACCCCACCCAGGCGTGGCCCGACAGCCGCCGCACCGTGGATGCTGGTGAGCTGGTGATCGAACGCCTGCAACCGGAAATCGGCGGCGACTGCCGCGACGTCAACTACGACCCGCTGATCCTCCCCGACGGTATCCGCGCCTCCGACGACCCGCTGCTCAGCGCGCGCTCGGCCGCCTACTCGGAATCCTTCAACCGCCGCACCCGTGAGCAGGCCCAGGAGACCCACTGATGAAACCGACTTACTTCCCGCTCTCCCTGCGCGTACTTCACTGGCTGATGGCCGTGCTGGTGCTTGCCATGTTGCTGATTGGCCTGGGCATGGTCGCCAGCGTCTCTCCGCGCCACGCTGCTCTGGTCGCCATTCACAAACCCCTGGGCGCCGCGCTGCTGGTGCTGGTGCTGCTGCGCATCGTCGTACGCCTGACCCACCGCATCCCCGCACTGCCCAACGACATGCCCGGCTGGCAACGTAGCGCTGCGCACCTCTCGCACCTGGCGCTCTACGGCCTGCTGCTCGCGCAACCACTGGTGGGCTGGACCATGCAATCCGCCGGCGGCTACCCCGTGGTGCTCTGGGGCGGCTTCGAACTGCCTGCGCTGGTCTCGCCGTCGGTGCACCTGCACACCATCCTGCGCAGCGCCCACACCTTCATCGCCTACGCCTTGCTGGCAACCATCCTCCTGCACCTCGC
>CBIGPF010000231.1:0-7685 GCA_966191535.1 uncultured Pseudomonas sp.
GCTCGGCGTGCTGCGTCGAGACGTGTCGATCGTGGTCGGTACCCGCAGTGCCGTCTTCGCACCCGCCGCGAACGCGGTACTGCACAGGCGGCGCTGTTCAGCGAAGCCAGGGAAACCCTCGACGAACTCAGCCCCGACGACGTGTTCCGCCAGCGCCTGGATGCCGAGGACCTGGAGGCGCCGCTGCGCGAGCGCCTGACCGGGCTGTACCGGGAAGTTGTCGCCGAGCTGCAGGAGGATCGCCCGTGAGAATCCTCAGCCTGCGCCTGAAGAACCTCAACTCGCTCAAGGGCGAGTGGAAGATCGACTTCACCGCCGAACCCTTCGCCGGCAACGGCCTGTTCGCCATCACCGGGCCCACCGGGGCGGGCAAGACCACGCTGCTCGATGCCATCTGCCTTGCGCTGTACCACCGCACGCCGCGCATGAGCGTGCTGTCGCAGAGTGGCAATGAGCTGATGACCCGCCACACTGCCGACTGCCTTGCCGAGGTGGAGTTCGAGGTGAAGGGCCAGCCCTATCGCGCCTTCTGGAGCCAGCGTCGCGCCCGCGACAAGGCCGAGGGCGCGCTGCAGGCGCCGAAGGTGGAGCTGGTGCGCATCGACCGCGCCACCGGCGAAGGGCAGATCCTCACCGACAAGATCAGCGACAAGCTCAAGCAGACCGAGACCCTCACGGGCCTGGACTTCGAACGCTTCACCAAATCCATGCTGCTGGCCCAGGGCGGTTTCGCCGCCTTCCTCGAAGCTAACGCCAACCAGCGCGCAGAGCTGCTGGAAGAACTCACCGGCACGGAAATCTACGGGCTGATTTCCCAGCGCGTGTTCGAGCGCACCCGCGAAGTGCGTGGCGCACTCGACCAGCTGCGTGCCCGCGCCGATGGCGTCGAGCTGCTCAGCGCCGAACAGCGCGGCGAACTGGACCAGCAGGGCCGCGCCGCCGCGGAACAGGAAACCGCCTTGCAGGCCCAGCACGCGGCTTTCCAGGCGCAACGTCGCTGGCGCGAGGACCTGAGCCGTGCGCAACAGCAGGTCGAGCAGGCCGCTGCGAAAGAGGCCGGCGCGCGCCAGGCGCTGGAGCAGGCACAACCCGATCTGCAGCGTTTGGCGGACAGCGAGCCTGCGGCGCGACTGCAGCCCGTGCACCAGGCCTGGCACAGCAACCGCGAGAGCGTCGAGCAGGGCCGCGCGGCGCTGGAGGACAACCGCTCACAACAGGTGGCCAGCCGGGAAGAGGTCGCCCGCGCTCTGTGGGCGGCCAGTCAATACGCGCAGCAGGCGCAGGATGCGCGCGAGGGCGAATACAAGGCCGTCAGCGAACAGCGCGAGAAACTGCAGTCTCGCCTGGCGCAGCATCCCCATCGCGCCAGGCTGGGCGAACTGCTCGGTGGCTGGCGCGCGCAATTCGCCCAGCGTTCGCGTCTGGCCCAGGCCATTGCCGACGTTCAGCAGCAGGCGCACGCCGCCGACCAGTCGTTGCAGGCCGCGACTGCGCAGCGCCAGACCCTGCAAGGCAACGTCGCCTTCATGCAGCAGCAGTCCGACTCGGCTGGCGCGCAGGAGCGCCTGCATCAGCAGCAGTTCGATGCATTGCTGGGCGGCGCTACCGAGGGCGAGCTGCGTGAGCGCCTGCAGCAGGCGCAACTGCACAGCCGCGGCCTGGATCGCCTGGAACAGTTGGCCCAGGCCCGCGCCCAGGCCGTCGCGCAACTCGCCCGCTGGCAGCCCGAACTGGATGTGCTGCGCGAGAAAAAGGCCGAGCGCGACACGGCCATCGTCGCGCTGCGCGAGCGTTACCAGGCGACCAAGCAGCAGGTCGCCGACAAGGAAAAACTCCTGCAGCAGGAGCAGCGCATCCACCAACTGGAGCACCTGCGTGCACAATTGCAGCCCGGCGAGGCCTGCCCGCTGTGCGGCTCGTCGGAACACCCGGCGGTGGCGGCCTACCAGGCGCTGGATGTGTCCACTACCCAGGCGGCCCTGGAGCAGGCGCGCCAGCAACTGGCGGCGCTGGAAAGCCAGGGCATCGCCCTGCGTGGCGAGCTGGCCGAACTGGATGCGCAGCGGCAGCAGGGGCAGCGTCAGCTGGACGACGCCCAGGCCGCGCTCGCACAGCATCAGCAGGCCTGGCAGCAACAGTGTGACGCCCAGGACCTCGCGCTGGAGGACGACCAGCAGCTCCGTGTCGAACGTGAACGTCATGAGGCGTCGCTGGCGGCCTTGCAGCAGCAACTGAAAGCGCTGGAAGCGAATCGGGTTCAACTCCAGCAGGCGCAGCAGCAACGCCAGCGCGCCGAGCGCGATCACGCCGAGGCAGCGCAGCAACTGGCGCTCTTCGACCAGCAGCAGACCCACGAGCGGCAGCGCCAGGACGAACGTGCACAGCAACTCGCGGTACAGCGCACGGAGCTGCAACAGCAGGACCAGGCGCTGGCCGCCGCACTGGGCGAGCTGGGCTACAGCGTGCCGGAAAACGGCGAGCAGTGGCTGGCCGAGCGCACCGTGGAATGGCAGCAGTGGCAACAGGACCAACAGCGCAGCCAGGAACTGGCCGTGGCCGAGCGCGACGCGCAGCAGACACTCCGCGTGGCACAGCAGATCGCCGGGCAATGGCAGCAGCGTTGGCAGTCTGCGGGCTTCGAGGCACGCCAACCGCTGGCGATTCATGCGGCGCCGCAACAGGCATTGGCGCAGGCCGAGGAGCGACTGGCTTCCGCCCAGCGTCAGGCCGATGCCCTGCAGGGCCGCGAGCAGTCGCTGGTGGAACGCCTGGAGCAGGAGCAGACACGCCTCGTGGAGCGTCTGGCGAGTTGGCAGCAGGCGCTGGCGGCGAGTCCGTTCACCGACGAGGCGACCTATCTCGCCGCGCTGCTGGATGATGCCCAGCGCAATGAACTCAGTCAGCTGCGCCAGCGCCTGGAAACGGCGATCACCGAAGCCGTCACCCTGCGCGCCGCCGCCACGCAGGATGTCGAGCGATTGCAGGCCGAACCCCACGGCGAACTGCAGCTGGAAGAGCTGGACCAGCAACTGCTGGCGCTCGCCACCCAGCTGCGCGAACTTGGCCAGCGCCAGGGCGAGATCCGCGCCCAACTGCAGGGCGACGACAACCGTCGCGCCAGCCAGCAGAGCCTGTTCGCGGACATCGCCCGGCAGGAGGAAGAGCACGATCTCTGGCAGCGCCTCAACAGCCTGATCGGCGCGTCCGACGGTGCGCGCTACCGTCGCTTCGCCCAGGGGCTGACCCTCGATCACCTGGTGCACCTCGCCAACCGCCAGTTGCAGCGCCTGCATGGCCGCTACCAGCTGGCGCGACGCAGCGACGGCGAGCTGGAGCTGGAAGTGGTGGATACCTGGCAGGGCGACACCGCGCGCGACTGCAAGACACTGTCCGGCGGTGAGAGCTTCCTGGTCAGCCTGGCGCTCGCGCTGGCGCTGTCCGACCTGGTCAGCCACAAGACCAGCATCGACTCGCTGTTCCTCGACGAAGGTTTCGGCACCCTCGACGGCGAGACCCTGGAGGTCGCGCTCGATGCCCTCGACAGCCTCAATGCCACGGGCAAGACCATCGGTGTGATCAGCCACGTCGAGGCGCTGAAGGAGCGCATTCCAGTGCAGCTCAAGGTGCACAAGGGGGTTGGCATGGGCTACAGCCAGCTGGATAGCCAGTTTCGTTTCAATCCTGAGCGCTTCAACCCGGAGCAGGCCTGATGGACACGCCGGCGCGCCACTGCGACGAGAGTGATCTGGCGGACTGGATCGACCTGCGCCTGCTGCTCTGGCCGGGCGATCACGCAGCAGAATTTCTCGAGGAAGTGCGCGACATGCTCGCGCAACCGCAACGCTACGGCGCGTGGCTGATCCGCGATGAGCAGGGCAGGGCGCTGGGGTTGGCGGAAGCCTCGGTGCGCAGCGACTACGTGAATGGCACGGACGGCTCGCCCGTGCTGTTTCTCGAAGGCATCTACGTGTGCGAGGACGCCCGCCGGCAAGGCGTCGCGCGGGCTCTGGTGCGCGCGGTACAGGCCTGGGGCAGTGCGCGTGGCTGCGTGGATTTCGCCTCCGATGCCGAGCTCGACAACACCGTCAGCCATGCCTTGCACCGTGCCCTGGGTTTCGTCGAAACCGAGCGCGTCGTGTACTTCCGCAAACCCCTCCACGATGTGATCCACATCAGTCGGAACGCGGGCGCGGTACTGCGGTCAACTTGCAATCGACGTCAGGCGAGATAGGCTCAAGACCGCGTAAGTCAGCCGCTCCCACCTGGGTCGGCATCCACAGGTATCGTGATCTTTCGTAGAGGTGATTTGTGATGAAGCAATCCGCATCGGCTCCGAAGAAACCCGCAGCGGCCAAACCCGCCGCGAAGCCGGCTGCGAAAGCGGCCAGCAAACCTGCCGCAAAACCTGCCGCTGCCAAGCCGGCCGCCAAGCCCGCTGCCAGCAAACCCGCCGCCGCCAAGACGGCAGCTGCCAAGCCCGCCGCAAAGGCTTCTGCCACCAAGCCAGCCGCTGCCAAACCGGCGGCCGCCAAGGCCGTGCCGCGCCGCGCCCCCGCGCTGGCCACGCCGTCGGACCTGAGCAAGAACGCTACCCGCGACCTGTCGGCAGCACTCAATCGCCTGCTGGCGGATGTCTTCGCGCTCTATCTGAAAACCAAGAACTTCCACTGGCACGTGAGTGGTCCGCACTTCCGCGACTACCACCTGCTGCTGGACGACCACGCCACCGAAATCTTCGCGATGACCGACGCCATCGCCGAGCGCAACCGCAAGATCGGCGGCAACACCATCCGCTCCATCGGTCATATCTCGCGACTGAAGCGCATCCTCGACAACGATGCAGAGTTCGTCCAGCCGCTGGACATGCTGGCCGAGCTGCAGGAGGACAACAAATCGCTGACCTCCTACATGCGCGAGGTCCATGACCTGTGCGACGAGTACCACGACATCGCCACTGCCAGCCTGATCGAGAACTGGATCGACGAAACCGAGCAGCGCACCTGGTTCCTCTTCGAGACCAGCCGCCGCGGCGACAACACCGGCCACTGATTCGGGTGCCGGCATGAAAAAGGCCCCGCGAGGGGCCTTTTTCGTTTCTGCTTTTCGTAGGAGCGAGCTTGCTCGCGAACGGGAGTTTCCGCATAGGCCAAGCCAGGCGGTTCGCGAGCAAGCGCGCTCCTACAGGTCAGGGTTTGCTTTGCCAGAAGGTGGAGAACTCCTCGAACGGATAGCGTGTGCCGTCGTAGCTGACCGTGGTACGCACAGTCTTCGGTGCACCGACGTCGTCGCCTTCATGCTCGCGCTGCACCGTCGAGCTGACGATCAGGTCGGCGAAGCCATGGTGAGTGTCCTTGCCCATCGCCAGGGTGAGCTGCGAACGCTCGATGACCAGCTTGTCAGCGCCGCCGCAGACCACGCCTTCCAGCGTCGTCCACTGCCGCAGGTAGGTGCGGAAGACTTCCTTGAGCTGGTCACCTTGCGGTGCGTAGAGGCTGAAGTCGTCGTAGGACCAGGCGTCCGGGCAGCTCGCACCACGTGCCACGCTGGCGATGACCAGGCCGAAACCGCGCACCTCCGGTGCCAGGCGATAGCGCGCAGTATCGAGCCATAGACTGGAGCTGGCGATCTCCACCATGGCGTCTTCGCCGATGCTGTCGTCGGTGCGCGTCACCAGCTTGCCGCTGCCGGTGTCGAGCTGGCCGACCAGCAGGTTGAGGTTGCGCTCGCCCGGCTCCGCCTGGTCGCCCGCTGCGCTGTAGGCGACGGCGACCACCTGCAGCGTCGGGTCGTCCGGCCAGGGCTTGCAGGCAGCGGCCACCACGGGCGTTGCGGCCCCGGACTCCGGTGTCTGCCAGCCTTGCTGGCCGAGTAGCCCGGCCAGTGTCTGCAGGGTGGCGTCAGTGCACGGCTGCGCGGCCCGTTCCGCTGCGCCGGCGCCACCGGCCAGCAGGGCCAGCAGCGCCACGCAGGTCCATTTCCCTATGGGGTACATCGGGTGCTCCTTGGGTTGAGCGGGGCCGATCAGCGGCCCTCGCTGTCCTTCCATTTGTTCATCAGGGTGTTGGAGACCAGGCTCTCGTCGAGCAGTTTCTTCGCCGTCTCCACGCCGGCCACCGGTAGCCCGGCCGGGTCGAGCAGACCGATCTGCACCAGCACGCTCGCCTGGTCCCAGTAGATGTGTTCGTGGCACAGCTTGTCGCCACGGAAGCGGATCACGCCGAGCATGGGGATCTCCACGTATTTGCCGGTCGGCGGCACGCCGGGGAGCATCCAGTCGATCTCGCTGGTGTGGGTGAAGCACATGACGAACTCGTCCACCACCTGCAGCGCGCCGACGGTGCGGGAGATCGGCACCAGCTTCATGTCCGGCGGGTTGCCGTGGACGAAGTGGTTGCGATAGAAGCGTGCCAGTTCGTCCTGGCCGACGCCGCCGGTCATGGTCGGGATGTGGTTGACGTAGGGCTGGGCGACCATGGTCGCCATGGTGGCGGGCACGTCGCGGGCGGCGAACTCGTGATGGATGTGGTCTTCCCACAGCTGCGACAGGTCGAAGTCCGGGCCGATCTCGCGTTTGAGCGCACCGATGCTGCGCTCGTGGGCCATCAGCGCCGCCGGTTTGTCGAAGTGCATGCCGTTGGGGCGGGCAAAGGCGTGGTCGACGCCGGGATAGGTGTATATCTCCGCCTTCGGCAGCTTGCCGAGGACCTCGCCGATGGCGGCGCGGGCGTTGGCGTCGCAGTACACGTCCTGTTCGGCGAAGTGCAGCACCAGGCGGCCCTTGATGTTCGGCGCCTCGTCCAGCAACTGTTCGATGCCCATGCCGTAGTAGCCGATCGAGCAGGCGGCGTCGGTGCGCGCAGCGGTGAGGTAGGCGAGCTTGCCGCCCAGGCAGAAGCCGACGTAGCCGATGCCGCGGTCCTCGACCTCCGGCAGGGCGCGCAGGGCATCCAGGGCGGCGGCGATGTCATCCACGCCCTTGTCCACGTCGAAGCGCTGGAACAGGCCGATGGCCTGGCCGAACTCGGCCTCGCTGTAGCCCAGCTCCAGGTTCGGCTGCAGGCGCCAGAACAGGTCGGGCACCAGGGCGACGTAGCCTTCCTCGGCGTAGCTGTCGGCGATGCTGCGCATGTTGGCGTTGACGCCGAAGATCTCCTGGCCGATCACCACGCCGGGGCCGTGCCCGCTGGCCGGTACCGCGAGATAACCGCTGAAGCTGCCACTGCCGTCACGCGCGGCGATGCTGATGGTCTTGCCCATGTTCCCTGTCTCCCAGGCTCGTTGTTGTGTTGTTCTGGCGACGCATAGGGTGCGTGCTGGCGCGCTGCCTGCCAAGTGGCCAATGGTGCGATGGCGGTTGACAGTGCGCCGCCGCGGGACCACAACTCGGGTTTGAATTTCCATGTTCGAACGCAAGGAGGACTCCCCCGATGCTACTGCGCGCCCAGGCCTCGACCCTGCTGATCATCGACATCCAGGAACGCCTGTTCCCGGCCATCCACGACAACGAGGCGGTGCTCGAACACAGCGCCTGGCTGCTGGCCATCGCGCGCCGGCTGGGCGTGCCGGTGCTGGCCACCGAGCAGTATCCGAAGGGGCTCGGCCCGACGCTGCCGGTGCTGCGCGATGAACTGGCCGAAGGCGAGGTGCTGGAGAAGATCGCCTTCTCTGCCGTCACCGATCCCGGG
>CBIGPF010000232.1:0-7628 GCA_966191535.1 uncultured Pseudomonas sp.
ACCAGGGCATCGACACCTGCGCCGCCACCGGCCTGTGCGCCCAGCGCTGCCCGGTGAACATCAACACCGGTGAGCTGATCAAGAAGCTGCGTGGTGAAGAAGCGCACCACGCCGGCACCGCCACCTGGCTGGCGCGCAATTTCGCCACGGCCCTCAAGGGCGCGACGTTCATGCTGCATGCTGCCAACGGTGCGCGCATGCTGCTCGGCGCACCACGCCTGGCTCGCCTCAGCGCCTCCATCAGCCACGCCAGCAAGGGCCGTGTGCCACAGTGGACGCCCGCCATGCCGCAGCCGGTGCGCCTCGCTGCCGCCTCGCAGCCTGTGGATAACGGCAAGCCACGCGTCGTCTACCTCACCGCCTGCGTATCGCGCGCCATGGGCCCGGCGGCGGCAGACGAGGAGCAGATGCCGCTGATCGACAAGACTCGCCGGCTGCTGGAGAAAGCCGGCTACCAGGTAGTCTTCCCGGACAACGCCGACAACCTCTGCTGCGGCCAGCCGTTCGCCTCCAAGGGCTACAAGGAACAGGCCGACGCCAAACGCGACGAACTGCTCGCGGAACTGCTGCGCGCCAGCCGTGGCGGTCTCGACCCGATCTACTGCGACACCAGCCCCTGCACCCTGCGGCTGGTACAAGAACTGGCGGACGACCGGCTGAAGATCTACGACCCGGTGAAGTTCATTCGC
The DNA here is from genome assembly GCA_966191535.1 of uncultured Pseudomonas sp. GTDB lineage: Bacteria > Pseudomonadota > Gammaproteobacteria > Pseudomonadales > Pseudomonadaceae > Pseudomonas. The sequence goes on from CBIGPF010000232.1 coordinate 690, forward strand.
ACGCACCTGGTCGAGCGCCTGGACTTCCAGCCGCAGGACAAGCCGGTGGCCGTCCACGTCACCTGCAGCACTCAGCACCTGGGCGAAAGCCAGGCGCTGATCGACCTGGTCAGACGCTGCACCCGCGAAGTGGTGATCCCCGAGGGCATCCACTGCTGCGGCTTCGCTGGCGACAAGGGCTTCACCACGCCCGAGCTGAACGCGCACTCGCTGCGCACGCTCAAGGACGCGGTGCAGTACTGCGAGGAAGGCGTCTCGACCAGCCGCACCTGCGAAATCGGCCTGTCCGCCCATGGCGGCATCGACTATCGCGGCGTGGTCTATCTGGTGGATCGCGTCACCCGCGCGCGCCCGTCCAGCACGTCCTGAGCCCAGGCGAGCGGCCTTGCCTTGCTCGCGTACCGCCTGACACCGCCACTCTCGGTCGATGCGTTCGCGAGCACCTCCCGTCTTGCCGCCTTAACACCCCGTTAAGCGATCGCTGCCACCCTCTGCCCTAACCGGAGCACGCCAGCTATCCTGCTGCACACGGACGGATGAGGGGATCGACATGAGAATCCTGTTGGCAGAAGACGACCAGCTGCTGGGCGACGGTATCCGCTCGGGCCTCGGCCTGGAAGGCGACACCGTTGACTGGGTGAGCGATGGCGTGGCGGCGGACCAGGCGCTGGCCACCGATGAGTTCGACCTGCTGGTCCTTGACCTCGGCCTGCCGCGCAAGGACGGCCTGGAAGTGCTGCGCGGCCTGCGCCGACGCGGCGACCTCACCCCGGTACTGATCCTCACCGCGCGCGACAAGGTCGCCGACCGCGTGGCCGGCCTCGACGCCGGCGCCGACGACTACCTGACCAAACCCTTCGACCTCGACGAACTGCTCGCCCGCGTCCGCGCCCTCACCCGCCGCCACACCGGCCGCGCCGCGCCGCTGCTGCAGCACGGCGAACTGGCCCTGGACCCAGCCACTCACCAGGTCAGCCTGTCCGGCTCGCCGGTGGATCTCGCTCCGCGCGAGTACGCCCTGCTGCGCCTGCTGCTGGAACAGCGCGGCAAGGTGCTGTCCCGCGCCCGCCTGGTGGAAGCGCTCTACGGTTGGGATGGCGACCTGGAAAGCAACGCCATCGAGGTCCACATCCACCACCTGCGGCGCAAGCTGGGCAACAGCCTGATCCGCACCGTGCGCGGCATCGGCTACGGTATCGACCGCCCCGACGGCGCCGCACGCGCTTGAGCAGTGCACCGCGTCGCGCCGGCTCCATCAGCCGCCGCCTGCTGCTGACGCTGATCGGCGGCGTCACCCTGCTCTGGCTGGTGGCCGGCCTGTTCACCTACCACCTGACCCGCGAACAGGTGAACCGCCTCTACGACCAGGACATGATCGACTTCGGCCAGGCCGCGCTGAGCCTGGTGGATGTCGCCGACGCCATCGACCCACAGTCCAGCGATGCCATGGAGATCCTCGCGCGCAGCCGCAAGGCCATCGAAGGACTGCCGCTGATTCGCCGTGAGGCCACGCTCGGCTATGCCGTCTGGTACCGCGGCCAGCCGCTACTGGCCACCCACAGGCCGCCCAAGGGGATCGAAGCGCAGCCGCCGGGTTTCTCCGACCTGCTCGCCGGCGGGGTCAACTGGCGTGTACTGCAAATGGCCACGTCAGGCCCCGATGAAGTGCGCATCTGGGTCTTCGAAGACCTGCATTACCGCCACAAGACCCTGCACCTGCTGCTGTTCAGCGCCCTCTTCCCGTTGCTGCTGGCCCTGCCGCTGTTCGGCGTGCTGGTCTGGTTCGGCGTGCGCCAGGGCCTGGCGCCATTGCGCAGCCTGATCGAGCAGGTACACCAGCGCAGCGCCCACAGCCTGCACCCACTGGCCCTGAGTCGCGCACCGGTGGAAGTGCACAGCCTGGTCAACGAGCTGAACCTGCTGCTGGAGCGCCTGAATTCGGCGATGGAGGCCGAGCGGCGATTGACCAGCGACGCCGCCCACGAGATCCGCACCCCCTTGGCCAGCCTGCGTACCCATGCCCAGGTGGCATTGCGCTCTTCCGACCCGGCCGCCCACGCCCACGGGCTGCAGCAGGTCAGCCGCAGCGTCGAGCGCATCAGCGCGCTGATGGAGCAGATCCTCCTGCTGGCCCGGCTGGACGCCGAAGAGCTGCACGAAATCTTCGCCCCGGTAGACCTGCGCCTGCTGGCCGAAGACGCCATCGCCGACCTCGCGCCGCAGGCCATCGACAAGCAGATAGAGCTCACCCTCGATAGCCAGGAAGCCACCCTGCCGGGTGTCGCCGCATGGCTCGGACTGATGTTCACCAACCTGGTCGGCAATGCCCTGCGCTACACGCCAGACGGCGGGCGCGTGGCCGTCAGCCTGGAGAGCAGCGACGATCACCTGACCCTCTGGGTACGTGACAGCGGCCCCGGTGTGGCGCCGGCCGAGCAGGCGGCGATCTTCACCCGCTTCTACCGCAGCCCCAGCGTCTCCAGCAGCAACGGCAGCGGCCTGGGCTTGCCCATCGTCAAGCGCATCGTGGAAATCCACCACGGGCGCATCTCCCTGCATGACGGCCTGGACGGCGCGGGCCTGGGGGTCTGCGTCGAGCTTCCGACGACCACTGGGCACATACTCTGAACCCCGGCTGAAACATCGCAGTCCACCCTGTACGGCCCGCTCGATCGGTCCGCGACAACAGTCAAGTTGACAGGAGTACTGCGATGAAACGTGCCGCCCTGCTCATCACCGCCGCGCTGCTGGCGTCGCCGGCTTTCGCCGCCGACCTGTGCAGCGACAACCTGCAGAAAATCGACGACGCAGTGAAAACCACCACCAACAACACCCAGGTCCAGGAGCAGGCCATGCGCCTGCAGGAAAAAGCCTCCCAGGCACAGACCGACGGCAATACCAAGGCCTGCATCGCGCAGACCGAGAAGGCCCTGCAACTGCTGAAGAAACACAGCGGTGACGGTGGAGCCAACGGATGATGCCGCCCGCGGTGGCCGGTCGCCTGGCCGGCCACCGCTCATAAGGCCCGCGAAGTTACCGCCATTCGCAACCCCCGCACTTCATTCCCCGACGCCCCCACCCGCCTAAGATGGTGCGATTCCCGATCACAAGAATCACAACGGAATCGCCATGCCTGTCACCCGCCTGCTCATCGCCAACCGCGGCGAGATCGCCATTCGCATTGCCCGTGCCGCCGCCGAGCTGGGCATCCAGACGCTGGCCATCTACGCCGAGGACGACGCCACCTCGCTGCACACGCGCCAGGCCGACCTGGCTCAGGCCCTGAAAGGACGCGGCGCAAGCGCCTATCTGGATCAGCAGCAGATCGTCGAGATCGCCCGGGCTCATGGCTGTGATGCAGTGCATCCGGGTTATGGCTTTCTTTCCGAGAACGCCGGGTTCGCCCGTCGCTGCGAGGCGGCTGGCCTGACCTTCGTCGGCCCCACGGCAGATGTGCTCGACGCGTTCGGCGACAAGGCCCGCGCCCGCGACCTCGCCCGTGACCACGGTGTGGCATTGGCAGCCGGCAGCAATCGCGCCACGTCGCTGGAGGACGCCGAGCGCTTCTTCCGCGAACTGCCCGCTGGCGCCGGCATGATGATCAAGGCCCTCGCCGGCGGTGGCGGGCGCGGCATGCGCGCGGTTCGTAGCGTCGAGGACATCGCCGATGCCTACGCCCGCTGCCAGGCCGAAGCCCGAGCGGCCTTCGGCGATGACCGGCTCTACGTGGAGCGCCTGATCCAGCGCGCCCGGCACATCGAAGTCCAGGTGATCGGCGACGGCCGTGTCGTCAGCCACCTGTGGGAGCGCGACTGTACGCTGCAGCGACGCAACCAGAAGCTGCTGGAAATCGCTCCGAGCCCCAACCTGCACCCACGCCTGCGCGGTGCCATCCTCGCCGCCGCCGTGCGCCTGGCCGAAGCCGTGAACTACCGCGGCCTGGGGACCTTCGAGTTCCTGTTGGACGAGGACAGCGGCGACTTCGTCTTCATGGAAGCCAATCCACGCCTGCAGGTGGAGCACACCATCACCGAAGCGGTGACCGGTATCGACCTGGTGCAGGCCCAGCTACGCATTGCCGCGGGTGCCAGCCTTGCCGAGCTGAACCTGACCCAGGCCGAGATTCCCGCGCCGCGCGGCCACGCCCTGCAACTGCGGATCAACCTGGAAAGCCTCGCCAGCGACGGCACGCCCCACCTCGCCTGCGGCACCTTGAGCGCCTACGAACCGCCCAGCGGCCCCGGCCTGCGCGTGGACGGCTACGGCTACGCCGGCTACCGCAACAGCGCCGGCTACGACTCGCTGCTGGCCAAGCTGATCGTCCACGGCAACGGCGGTTATCCACAGCTGGTGCAGCGCGCCTACCGTGCACTCTGCGAGTTCCGTCTCGAAGGTGTGGCAAGCAACATCCCGCTGCTGCTCAACCTGCTACGCCAGAGCGCGGTGGCGGACAACCAGGTCACCACCCGCTACATCGAAGAGCACCTGCCCGCCCTGCTCGACGCGCAGGAGCACGCGCACCGCTTCTTCAGCCATGTCGGCGGCGCGCCTGGAACCCAGCGCAGCAGCGAAGCACCCGTCGGCTGCATCCCGCTCGCCACGCCCAGCGCTGGCGTGCTGGTCAGCCTGAATGTCGCCGCAGGTGATGCTGTCGCCCAGGGCCAGACCATCGCCGTGGTCGAGGCGATGAAGATGGAGTTCGAGGTTAAGGCCAGCGCCAGTGGCTTCGTCCACAGCGTCGCCGCCACGCCCGGCGTCAGCCTTGGCGAAGGCGACGCACTGCTGTTCGTCGAGCCGGCAGACATCCAGGCACAGGACCGGGAAAACAGCGCCGCTATCGATCTCGACGCCATCCGCGCCGACCTCGCCGAAGTCCTAGAACGCCACGCCATCGGACTCGACGAACGCCGTCCGGATGCCGTCGCCAAACGCCACAGGATCGGCAAGCGCACGACCCGCGAGAACCTCGCCGACCTGCTCGATGACGGTAGCTTCATCGAATACGGCGCCCTGGCCATCGCCGCCCAGCGTCGTCGGCGCAGCGTCGAGGAGCTGATCGCCAGCAGCCCTGCCGACGGTCTGGTCAGCGGCCTGGGCAGCATCAACGCCGCGCAGTTCGGCGACGAGAAAGCCCGCTGCCTGGTACTGGCCTACGACTACACGGTATTCGCCGGCACCCAGGGCGTGATGAACCACAAGAAGACCGACCGCATGCTGCACCTCGCCGAGCAATGGCGCATTCCGCTGGTGCTCTACGCGGAGGGCGGCGGTGGGCGTCCGGGCGACACCGACTTCGTCGGCGTGGCCGGGCTCGACAACATGAGCTTCGTCGGCCTGGCGCGGCTCTCCGGGCTGGTGCCGCTGGTAGGCGTGGTCTCCGGCCGCTGCTTCGCCGGTAACGCCGCGCTGCTCGGCTGCTGCGACGTGATCATCGCCACCCACGATACCAGCCTGGGGATGGCCGGGCCGGCGATGATCGAGGGCGGCGGCCTGGGCAAGTTCGCCCCCGAGGAAGTCGGCCCCAGCGACGTACAGAGCGCCAATGGCGTGATCGACGTGCTGGTGGAGGACGAGACCGAAGCCACCCGAATCGCCCGCCAGTACCTCGCCTACTTCCAGGGCGACACCGCCGACTGGCAGTGCGCCGACCAACGCCTGCTGCGCCACGCGGTGCCGGAGAACCGCCTGCGCGTCTACGACATCCGCCAGGTCATCGAGCAACTCGCCGACAGCGGTTCGGTATTGGAGCTGCGCCGCCACTTCGCGGCCGGCATGATCACCGCGCTGGTACGCATCGAAGGCAAGCCCTTCGGCCTGATCGCCAACAACCCCATGCACCTGGGTGGCGCCATCGACGCAGAGGCCGGTGACAAGGCTGCGCGCTTCATGCAGCTGTGCGACGCCTTCGACTTGCCGATCATCTCGCTGTGCGACACCCCCGGCTTCATGGTCGGCCCGGAGGCGGAGAAGACCGGCACGGTGCGCCACGTCTCGCGCATGTTCGTCACTGCCGCCAGCCTCACCGTGCCCTTCTTCACCGTGGTCCTGCGCAAGGGCTATGGCCTGGGCGCGCAGGCCATGGCCGCCGGCAGCTTCCACGCCGCGCTGTTCACCGTGGCCTGGCCCAGCGGCGAATTCGGCGCCATGGGGCTGGAGGGAGCGATCCGCCTCGGCTACGCCAAGGAACTGGCCGCCGTGGAAGACACCCAGGAGCGCCAGGCGCTGTTCGACAAGCTGGTCGCCGCGGCCTACCGCAATGGCAAGGGGCTGAACATGGCGAGCTACCTGGAGATCGACGACGTCATCGACCCGGCCGATACCCGCCGCTGGCTGCTGCGTGGCCTGGCGTCGACGCCGAAGCCCGCAGTGCGCCACGGCAAAAAGCGGCCGCTGATCGATACCTGGTAACGCATGGGTTGAGCTGCTCGCACGATCCGCTAGAATGCGCGGCGTCATTGGGGAGTAGCCGACCGTTCGACGAACGGAGGCGACGTCAACACACTTGGCCCACAGGCCATGGCGTCGTCAGCAGCTTTGCCTGGCAAGACCTTTGACCACGTGATCTCCGCAACGGCCGGGGAGATGCGTGGTCATGGGTACTACACCGGCCGGGAGCTTCACCGTGATGCACCACCCCATTCTTCGCTCCACCTGTCTGGAGCTCCATGCATGCTGACCTTCATCCTCGAACTGCTCGGCATGCTGCTGGTGATCCTGATCGCCGCCGAACTCTTCACCAACGCCCTGGAACACTTCGGCGAACGCCTGGGGATTTCCGAAGGTGTTACCGGCTCGCTGTTCGCCGCCATTGGTACGGCCCTGCCGGAAACCCTGATCCCGCTGCTGGCCCTGATCGCCGGCACCAGCAACGTCAGCCTCAACGACGAAGTCGGCGTCGGTGCCATCCTCGGCGCACCGCTGATGCTCTCCACCCTGTCG
>CBIGPF010000233.1:0-7568 GCA_966191535.1 uncultured Pseudomonas sp.
CCATGGCTACGACAGCGAGGGCCGTATCGTCGGCAACTTCGCCAGCGGTAAGCCGGTGGATGACGTCAACCCGACACTGCACGGCAAGGCCGCGCCCAATGGCGTGGTGAAGGTCTATGTCGACAATGTCTGGCAAGGCGACGCCACAGCCGACGCTTCGGGAAACTGGAGCTACAAGCTCAGCGGGTTGAGCGAGGGCTCGCACACCGTCAGTGTCGAGTTGATGAACGGCTCGACGCTGGTGAGCAAGAGCAACGACTTCGTCATCCTGGTCGACACCACCGCACCCGATTCGCCAACCCTCAACACCCTGCCGAGCGCGATCAACGAGAACCCGACCCTGGGCGGCACTGGCACGCCTGGCACGACTGTCGTCATTCGTGACAACGGCACTGAAATCGGCTCCGTTGTGGTTCGCGAAGACGGCACCTGGTCGTTTACTCCGAACCCAGCCCTGAGCGAAGGCGAACACCGCCTGACGGCGGAATCCGTGGATACTGCAGGCAATGCCTCCGCGCCGTCCGCGCCGCAAGATGTCGTCATCGACACGATTGCCCCGGACACCCCGACCTTCAACGAGCTGCCGACCGCGACCAACGAGAACCCGACCCTGAGCGGTAGCGGTGCTCCGGGCGAGACCATTGTCATCCGTGACAACGGTGAAGAAATCGGCCGCGTCGAAGTGGGCGAGGACGGCACCTGGTCGTTCACCCCGAGCCCGGCCCTGGGCGAAGGCGAGCACAGCCTGTCGGTAGAAGCCGTGGATAAAGCGGGCAACATCTCCACGCCATCGGCACCGCAAGATGTCGTCATCGACACCGAACTGCCGGACACCCCGGCCTTCAACGAGCTGCCGGGCGCGACTAACGAGAACCCGACCCTGAGCGGTAGCGGTACTCCGGGCGAGACCATTGTCATCCGTGACAACGGTGAAGAAATCGGCCGCGTCGAAGTGGGCGAGGACGGCACCTGGTCGTTTATTCCGAACCCGGCTCTGAGCGAAGGCGAGCATAGTTTGACCGCCGAAGCGGTCGATAAGGCTGGCAACGCTTCCCTGCCGTCGGCGCCGCAAGTCATCGTTATTGACACCACGGCACCGGAGCAGCCGGTACTGGACCTGGTCGATTTCACAAACGACACCACGCCGACGCTAGGTGGCAGCGGGCTTCAGGCGGGCGAGCGCGTGATCGTGCATGACAACGGCTTCGAGATCGGCTTCGCCATCGTCGATGCTGGCGGTAGCTGGTCGTTCACCCCGACCAAACCGATGGACGAAGGCGAGCATCCCATCACCATCGTGGTTGTTGACCGGGCCGGCAATGCGTCGGTGCCGTCGTTGCCGGAAGTCGTCATTATCGACATCACGCCGCCGGATCAGCCGATTCTGAATCTGGTCGATATAACGTCCAATACCAAGCCGACCTTGACTGGTGGTGGCCTGCAGCCCGGCGAGCAGGTGATCATCCGTGATAATGGTGTCCAGATCGGCAGTACGATCGCGGGCCCGGATGGTAACTGGTCCTATACACCAACCAAATCGATGACCGAGGGCAACCATCCCATTACGATTGTTGTTGTGGACAAGGCCGGCAACGCATCCGTGCCGTCCGACGTAGAGGTGTTGCTAGTGGACACGACTGCGCCAACACAGCGTGCAACGATGACCTATGTGGGTAAGGACAACGGTTTCAGCCATAGCGATATGTCCACCAATGATGGCAGTGCCGGACGCCTGATGCAGGGCACGCTGACTGCAACGCTGGCTACTCATGAAAAGCTCCAGATTTCCACGGACGGCGGTGTCACTTGGTTAGATGCCATCGTGAATGGCAAGAACTGGGCGGCTCAGGATCATGTCAGTCACAGCGGAAGCTGGACGGTTGAAACACGTGTGATCGATGCCCTGGGGCGCGTAGGGACCAAGGACTCATTCTCCATCACGCTGGACGCATCGGCCCCTACTGCACCGAGTTCGGTGAGCATTTCCGGTAAGAACGTGATTGTAAATCTGCTACCGGGTGCCGTGGCCGGCGACAAGGTACTGGTAGTGGCCGATGGGAGTCGGGTCGAGTACGTATTGCAAGCTACGGATATCACAGCAAAGAAGGCGACTATTGCACTGGCTGCCTTGACAACCACCGCGCGGGTTTCGATCGAAGACAGTGCCGGAAACGTTTCTGCTGTCGTGGAGGCGCCGCAGGTGAGCTACTTTGACAATCTTTCAGGCTATGGCAGGCAGTCTGGTACTTTCCAACTTGATGGCATGAAGTTTACCGCTGGGCCAACGATTGGGGTCGGACTAAAGAATTGGGTTGGCGCGGTTATTGGTGGTAGTGACGCTATCTACATCGGCTCGACCACGGGGAAGAACTCCGGTACGGTGCTGGTGGAGCTAAATCGTGCAGCCACCAAGGTCTCCATTAGCACTCTTTCTAACTGTGAATATGGCAAGGTGTATTTCGAGTTTTACGATGCGTCAGGCAACGTGGTCGGACGTTGTGATCCGCCAAATTCGAATTATACGGGGATCACATTCACCGCGGATGCACGGGGACCGGCGTCTTACTTCAAAATCGTGGTGGCTGAAGAGTCCAACGGGTTCTATTTCGGTGTTGTCTCTGCCGATTTCGTGCCTTTGGCACACAGCACCAGCACCCATGAAATCGTCAAGGACTTCAGCTATGTAGGCAGCGACGCCAGTGACACCTTCCTTGTCAAGGACACCTCGGTGTTCACCGGATTCACCGGTTCGATAGAGGGTGGCAAGGGGACGGATACCCTGAAGCTGATGGGCGCCGGGCAACTCCTGGATCTGTCGGCGCTGGGCAACAAGATGAGTTCGGTCGAGGTCGTCGATATCACCGGCACGGGTGACAACACACTGAAACTGTCGCTGGGCGATGTCCTGGGCCAGGGCAGCATGGATCTGTTCCATGCCAACGGTGATGTGCAGATGATGGTGAAGGGCAATGCTGGCGATGTGGTCATGCTCGACGATGTGCTGCCGAATGGGATGGATCTGGGTGACTGGTCGATTGCCGGCACGGTGGACGTGGGCGGAGTGAGCTACACCAGCTACCAGTACTCCACCATGCATGCCGAGCTGCTGGTGCAGCAGGGAGTACAGGTCAACCTGGTTTGACGGTTGGCATTGACTCTGTGCAAGTCTCGGGCTGGCTCGCCAGTCCGAGACTTTTCAGCAGCAGAAAATGGGCGCCTTGTGCGCCCATTTTTATGGGCGTCATGCCAGTGAATGACTCACGAACAACGCTCGCCCCGCCACTCAGAATGGACCACCGCCGCGCTGCCACTTCCATGGCATGGACCAGCAGAAACGCATTGAGCACAGATATCGACGCCCACGGTCATGCGCAGATCAGTCGAATCGATACTCCAGCCCTGCCCCCGCATACCACGACCGCCCCGGCGCGGCCTCGTAGTAACGCCCATTGCTGTCGCCGACGATCACTGAGCCGACGTACTGGCGGTCCAGCAGGTTGTCCAGGCGCACCAGTTGGTGGAAGGTCCAGGGCCCGACGTGCTGCTCGAACCGGGTCCGCCAGTTGAACACCGCGTAGCTGGGCGCCGGCTTGTCCTCGTTGCTGTCTTCCACGTAGACCTTGCTGCGGTACTGCCCTTCGAAGCCCATGCTGATGCCGTCCTGCGGCTTCCATACCAGCTCGCCGAACAGGCTGCTGCCGGGCACGCCAGGCAAGTGATTGCCCTTCTCGATGGTGCTGCCGCTCTCAACGAAGTCCTCGTCGTAGGTGGCGTCCAGGCGGGTGTATGCGAGAGTGGCCTGCCACTGCTCGGAGAGGTCGCTCTGCACGCCCAGCTCGAAGCCCCGGCGCAAGGTCCTGCCGGCATTCTGGTAACTGGTGCGGCCGTCAGTGGAACTGGCGACGACGATCTCATCGTCGGTACGGATTTCGAAGACGGCCGCGTTGATCCGCGTATTGCCCGCGACCCTGGCCTTCACGCCGATCTCGTACTGGGTGCTGGTGGCCGGGTCAAGACCGAAGTTGAAGCTTTCTGCCAGGCCCGGCGCATACGCCATCTCGGCCTGGGTCGGGGTTTCGAAGCCCTTCCCGGCACTGACGTAACCGTGCAGTTCGGGGGTGAAGGCGTACATCACCGAAAGTGACGGGTTGTTCTGCTGGTACTTCTTCGAGCCGCTGGAGTCGCCGTTGGCCAGGTAGTGGTCGTCCACGTCCATCTTCATGGTGCTGTGCCGCAGGCCGGCGTCGACGGTCCAGTTGCCCAGCTCCCAGCGCGCCTGCACATAGGGGTCGAGGCTGGTGGCGATGTCGTTCTCGTTACGGCGCATCTCGCCCTTCACGCCCAACTGGTCGCCGCTGAAGTTCTGGAAACCCTTGCGGTCATCTTCGCTGCGGTCGTAGTCCATCCCGGCGGTGACGGTCAGTTCGCCCGGAACGCCATGTACCGGCTGGATCCAGCGCAGGGTACCGCCGTGGAATTCGCGGTCGAAGTCCACCACGCCACCACCGCGCTGGGCGTTGGAAACCACCCCCCTGGGGATCGACAGGTACTGCACCACGCTGCGCTGGCCGGCGTAGAGGTTGAACTGCAGGGTCGCGTCGCCGACGTAACGCTCGTAGTTCATGCCGAGTTGCTGGTGGTCGATGCTCTTGCGTGTGTTGTAGGTCTCTGCGGCGGCGGCCACGGAGCGCGGATCGTGCTGGTAGGCGTCCCAGGTCTGGCCGAGTGGGTCCTGCGTGTTGTTCTGCTCCAGGCTGCTGTAGATCAGCGCCAGGCGGCTGTCTTCGTCGGGCTTGAAATTGAGCTTGGCGAAGGTCTGGTCGCGGCGCGCCGCGCTGTGGTCGCGATAGCCGTCGGTGTCCATGCGCGAGGCGTCGAGCAGGAAACCGGCCTGGTCGGTGCCGCCTTCGGCATACAGGTGGTTCTTGTTGAAGCCGTCGCTGCCGAAGGTGGTTTCCGCACCGACTTTCGGCGGGCCGTAGCCGTCGCGGGAGAACATCTGGATCACCCCGCCGCTGTTGCTGCCGTAGAGCGTCGAGGCCGGGCCGCGCAGCACTTCAATGCGATCGGCGACATCGAGGTTCAGCGTTGCCGCCTGGCCCTGCCCGTCCGGTGTGCTGGCGGGGATGCCGTCGCTGAGCAGCTTCAGCCCGCGAATGCCGAAGGCCGAGCGCGCGCCATAACCACGGGAGGATATCTGCAGGTCCTGGGCGTAGTTCTGACGGTTCTGCACCACCAGGCCAGGCACCCGCTGCAGCACTTCGGAAGCGTTCACGCCCAGTTGGCCGTCGCTGAGCTGCGGCTGCTGCACGGTATCGATGGAGAACGGCAGGTCGAAGCTCGACACCGGCGCATAGGCGCCGGTCACCACCATGGGCTCGGCCAGGGCCTCCTCCGCGCTCTGAGGGTCAGCGGCGCGGGCCAGCTGGCCGTGGGCAACACCACAGATCAGCAGCGGCAGCAGTTTGAGTCGGGCGGGCACAACGGAGCGGGAAACAGGCACGGCGGCTAGGATTCTTCTGTAGGACCGAGCAGCGATGCTGCCAGTCTCGGCAGCCGCTGCACAGGGGGTTGATCGATCGGGATGTTGCGCAAATGAAGCCTGCAAGAGGCTACTGCATTCATCCGATTTTTCAGCTTCGACGTTTGTACTATCTAGTTAATTAGCTTGCTAAGAGTATAATCGGCGAATCCAACAGTGAGAACCTTCTGTATGAAACCGGTACAGCGCGCCTCCCGCGCGAGCACTTTCATCCTCCTCGGCCTGGGCGTGATCATCGCCCTCCTCGGCCTCGCCCTGGCCGCCGGCGGCGTCCGTCTGGTCAGCCTCGGCGGCTCCTGGTACTTCCTCATCGGCGGCCTGGCCATGGCCGTTTCCGGCCTGCTGATCGCCCGTCGCAAGCCGGCCGGCGCCTGGTTGTTCGCCGCCTTCCTGGTCGCCACGGCGATCTGGGCCGTGGCTGATACCGGCCTGGTGTTCTGGCCGCTGTTCTCGCGCCTGTTCATGTTCAGCGCCATCGGCGTGGTGGTCGCGCTGGTCTATCCGCTGCTGGCCCGCTCCGCTGGCCGCGAGGCTGGCCGTAGCGCATACGGAGTTGCAGGCGTACTGGCTGTGCTGGTGGTGATCGCCGCCGGCAACATGTTCGTCGCCCACCCCAGCGTCGCGCCGACCGGCAAGGGCCCTGGCCTGACGCCGGTGGACCCGGCCCACGCGCAGAAGGACTGGGCTCACTACGGCAACACCGAGGGTGGCAGCCGCTTTGCCGCGCTGGACCAGATCAACCGCGGCAACGTCGACAAGCTCAAGGTGGCCTGGACCTACCACACCGGTGACGTGGCCATCAGCGACGGCAACGGTGCGGAAGACCAGCTCACCCCGCTGCAGGTCGGCGACAAGGTGTTCATCTGCACCCCGCACAACAACCTGATCGCCCTCGACGCGGACACCGGCAAGGAACTCTGGAAGAACCCGATCAACGCCCAGTCCAAGGTCTGGCAGCGCTGCCGTGGCATGGCCTACTTCGATGCCACCAGGCAGATCGTCCAGCCGACCCAGCCCAACAGCTCGCAGGTCATTACCGCCAGTGTTCCCGCTGGCGCCAATTGCCAGCGCCGCCTGCTGACCAACACCATCGACGCGCGCCTGATTGCCGTCGATGCCGACACCGGCGAGTTCTGCCAGGGCTTCGGCAACAACGGTCAGGTCGACCTGAAGGCCGGCCTGGGTGATGTCCCGGACTCCTACTACCAGCTCTCCTCCGCCCCGCTCATGGCCGGTACCACCGTGGTGGTCGGCGGCCGCGTCGCGGACAACGTCCAGACCGACATGCCCGGCGGTGTGATCCGCGGCTTCGACGTCATCACCGGCGCCATGCGCTGGGCCTTCGACCCGGGCAATCCGGAAGACAAGCAGGCCCCGGCGGACGGCAAGACCTACGTGCGCAGCACCCCCAACAGCTGGGCACCGATGTCCTATGACCCGGCGATGAACACCGTCTTCCTGCCCATGGGCAGCTCCTCCACCGACATCTATGGCGTGGAGCGCACGAAGCTCGACCACACCTATGGCGCATCGATCCTCGCGGTGGACGCCACCACAGGCGCCGAGAAGTGGGTCTACCAGACCGTGCACAACGACCTCTGGGACTTCGACCTGCCAATGCAGCCGAGCCTGATCGACTTCACCAAAGACGACGGCAAGACCGTACCGGCGGTGGTGATCGGGACCAAGGCCGGGCAGATCTACGTGCTCGACCGCGCCACCGGCAAGCCGCTCACCGAAGTGAAGGACGTCCCGGTCAAGCCGAGCAATATCCCTGACGAGCCCTACTCGCCGACCCAGCCGAAATCCGTCGGCATGCCGCAGATCGGCGCGCAGACCCTCACCGAGTCGGACATGTGGGGCGCCACGCCCTATGACCAGTTGCTGTGCCGCATCGACTTCAAGAAGATGCGCTACGACGGTCTCTACACCGCACCGGGCACCGACCTGTCGCTGAGCTTCCCCGGCTCCCTGGGCGGCATGAACTGGGGCAGCCTTTCCACCGACCCGGTGCACGGTTTCATCT
>CBIGPF010000234.1:0-7526 GCA_966191535.1 uncultured Pseudomonas sp.
CTCGACGCCATCGAAAAGGGCGACAAGGAAAAGGCCGATACCCTGATGATGCACCACATGGCGCACATCGACGACAAGCTGAACCTGGACGTGGACGGCGCGTCCGGCGACCTGCACGCGGTGTTCTCGCACCTGCTGGCCGGCAAGAAGAAGCCGCGCCGCAGCAAGGCTGACGCCGACTCGGCGGCCTGATCGCCGAGCCAGAAAAAAGCCCCGCAAATGCGGGGCTTTTTCGTTGTCGGCCGTGTGATCGACGCGCCAGGATTTCGCGGCCAATGCCCGATCCCGAGCGGTGGTACCTGCGGCGATGCTCTCCTGTCGGGGCGGGCCATGCCCGCGATCGCGCCCATGGGGCGCTCCTACAGATTCTGTGCGGATTCCAGGCCTTGCTGCCAGCCGCCGCCGAGGGACTTGTAGAGCAGCACCAGGGTGGTCGCCACGGCTTCGCGGCTACGCACCTGCTGCTCCTCGGTGGCCAGCAGTTCGCGCTGGGCGCTGAGCACATTGAGGAAGTCCACGGCGCCCGCTTTGTACTGCTCGCGGGCGTTGTCCAGGGCGGTACGGCCGTGTTCGGCTGCTGCATCGAGGCTGGCGAGGCGACGCTGGTCGGCGGCGTAGTCGGTGAGTGCGTCGTCCACTTCGCGCCAGGCGTTGAGCACGGTGCGGCGGTAGGCGATGGCCGATTCCTGCTGCTGTGCTTCGCGCAGGGCGAGCATGCCCTTCAGGCGGCCGCCCTCGAAGATCGGCAGTGACAGGCTCGGGCCGATGCCGAAGGTACGGCTGTTCCAGTCACCGAAGTTGGACAGTTGCAGCGCCTGGAAACCGAAGCTGCCGTTGAGGCTGATGCGCGGGTAGAAGTCCGCCTTGGCCACGCCGATGCTGGCGGTGGCAGCGTGCAGCGCAGCTTCGGCGCGGCGGATGTCCGGGCGGCGCTGGGCCAGCTCGGATGGCAGGCCGACTGGCACGCCACGCGGCGGTTGCGGTACGGGCCTGGCCTGGGCGAGTTCGGCTTGCAGTGCGCCGGGCGCTTCGCCAAGCAGGTAACCCAGGGCGTTGATCAGCCGCGCCTGACGCTTCTGGCTGTCAGGCAGGCGTGCCTCGATGCTGGCGACCTGGGTCAGTGCTTCGGCGACGTCCAGTTCGGTGGCGACGCCATCGGCGCGGCGCAGGCGGGTCAGCTCCAGGCTGCGCTGGGCGATCTCCAGATTGCCGCGGATGATGGCTTCCAGGTCCTGTTCGGCACGCAGTTGCAGGTAGTTGCGCGCGGTCTCCGCAAGCACCGAGACCAGCACGTCGCGGCGGCTTTCCTCGGTGGCCTGGACGTTGGCGTCGGCCGCTTCCAGCTCGCGGCGCACACGGCCCCAGAAGTCCAGTTCCCAGGACAGGTCGAAGCCGCCGTCAAGCTGGTTGAAGCTGTCCTTGCCGGCTTTGCCGGACGGATCGTTCAGGCCGACCTCGCTGTTGCGTTTGCGCTGGTAGCCCAGGTCCGCGCCGACGTTGGGCGCGGCGTCTCCGCCCAGTGCCTGGCGGATCGCCCGGCTCTGCTGCAGGCGCGCATCGGCTTCGCGCAGGTCCAGGTTGGCATCCGCCACGCGGCGTTGCAGGTCATTGAGCTGTGGGTCGCGCAGCAGCGTCCACCATTGCGCTTCCATCGGCGCATCGAGGGCCTGGCTCGGTGTATCACCACGATGGGCGGACCAGTTCACCGCGTCGGCATCATCCGGCCGCTGGAAGTCCGGGCCCACGCTGCAGGCACTGAGAGCCAGCAGGCTGAGGCCCGCCAGCAACAGGAAAGGAGGCGTGCGTGCGGCGATCATTGCACGGCCACCTTCTGCTCATCGCTGGCGTGCTTGCCGGTGTCGATGCGGGCGATAACCGACATGCCCACGCGCAGCCTGTCGCGCAGCGGCTGGTCGGCGTCGAGGACGATCTTCACCGGGATGCGCTGGACGATCTTGGTGAAGTTGCCGGTGGCATTGTCCGGGGCGATCGGCGCGAAGCTCAGGCCAGTGGCCGGGGCGATGCTGTCGACGTGACCTCGCAGCTTCTCGCCGGGGAAGGTGTCGATGCGGATTTCCACGGCCTGCCCGGGCTGCACGTCGGTCAGTTGGGTCTCCTGGAAGTTGCCGACCACATAGGCGTCCTGCAGGGGGACGACGGCGAGCAACGCATTGCCCGGCGTGGTGTAGGCACCGACGCGCACAGCGCGGCGGCCGACCATGCCGTCGAAGGGGGCGCGGATCTCGGTGTACGACAGGTTCAGTTGCGCCTGCTGCAGTTGCGCCTGGCCACGCTTCAGCGCGCCGAGAGCCTCGGCCTGCTGGGCGAGCAGCACGTCGAGCTGCTTGCGGGAGGCGAGGGCGGCGGCCTTGTCCTTGTCCAGCACGGCTTTCGCCGAGTCGACGCGCGAGCGCGCTTGCTGGGCATTCTGCAGCGTGCCGGCGCCCTGGGTGGCGAGGTGCTGGTAGCGATTCAGTTCCTGCGCGGCAAAGGTCAGCGCGGCCTGGTCGGCCTGTACCTGGGCGGCGGTCTGGGCGATCACCGCCTGCTGGCGCTCGAGGTCGGCGGCGACGTGGTGATGACGCGCCTCGGCGGCCAGCACGTCGGCTTCGGCGGCATCCAGCGCGGCACGGTAGTCGCGCGCGTCGATGCGCGCCAGGACCTGCCCGGCTTTCACCGACTGGTTGTCTTCCACCAGCACTTCGTCGATGAAGCCGGCGACTTTCGGCGCCACCAGGGTGAAGTCGGCATGGACGTAGGCGTCGTCGGTGCTCTGCTCGCGGGCGGGGCCCAGCAGGCGCAGCAGCAGGTAGACGACAAGGGCGAGCAGCAGCACGGCGACCAGGGCCAGACTGCCGCGACGGGAGCTCAGTTTCGACATGGGCAGACCTTTCATTGATGAGGAATGACAGGACGCGGCGGATAGACCCGCAGCGGCATCAGGGGAATCAGGACGAGCAGGCCGGCGGCCAGCCAGGACATCGCCAGCAGCGTGTCGGAGGCGGCGAGTACACCCGCCTGTCCGCGCACCTGGCCGGCCAGGCGGCCGATGTTCTCGGCGCCGCCAAGTTGATCCAGGCGCAGGCCGAGGGCTTGCTGGGCGTTGCCCAGGTGATCGACCAGGCGGTTGGAGTGGTAGTGCTCGCGCCAGGTCATCAGGATCGACACCATGGCGCTGCCGAGCACCGCCGAGAAGCCGCGCACGCTGTTGAACCAGGCCGAGGCGAACGGTCCTTCGATGGGCGCGACCACACTGGTGGCAGACATCAGCAGCGGCACGATGGCCATCGGCTGGCCGATGATCTGCAGCGCGAGCAGCCCGTAGAAGTTTTCCCGCGTCCACTCGCTGGTCAGCTGGCTCATGCCGAAGGCCGACAGGCCGCACAGGCTGATACCGATCGCCAGCACCCAGCGGCAATCCACCCGCGGGATGTTGCACAGCGCGGCCACCAGCGGCAGCGAAATCAGCTGTGGCAGCGCCACCAGCAGCGCCATGGGCGCCGATTGCAGCGGGCGATAGCCGTGGGCGGAGGCAAGGTAGGAGGCCGGTACGCCAGCGCACGCGCCGAGTACCACGAGCACGCCGGCCAGGGTGATCAGCGAGTGGGTGAAGTTGCGTCGCTTGAGGATGTCCAGGCGGTAGAACGGCAGCGGATGCGTCCATTCGTTGATAAAGAACGCCACCAGTAGCCCGGCGCCGCCGACCACCAGCAGGGTGATCAGGTCGGACTCGAACCAGTCCAGGCGCTCGCCCTGCAGCAGGCCCATCACCAGCATCAGCATGCCCGGCAGGCCGAGAGCGAGGCCCAGGTAATCGAACTGGCGCAGACGCTCCAGGCGCAGCGGGTCCTGCGGGATGCCCCAGGCGACGGCGCCCAGTGCCACCGCGCAAAGCGGGATGACCTGCCAGAACACCCACTGCCAGCCGACGAACTCGGTCCACAGCGCCGCCAGGGGTATGCCCAGGTTCGGCGCGAAGGTCGCGGTCAGCGCATAGGCGCCCAGGCCGTAGAGCTTGATGCCGGGTGGCAGGAAGCGCAGCGCCACGGTCATCAGCATCGGCGGCATGCAGCCGCCGGCGAAGCCCTGCAGCAGGCGCAGCAGGTAGAGCGTCTCGACGTTCGGCGCGAAGGGGCAGAGCAGCGCAAGCAGGGCGAAGCAGGCGATGGCGCCGAGGGTGAAGCGGCGCAGCGATACGGTGACCGAGAACCAGGGCGCGAAGGCCATGGCGGCGACCTGCGCCGCCGAGTAGAGGGCGAGCAGCCAGGTGCCTTCGTCGTGGCCGATGGACAGCGCGCCGCGCACGTCGGTCATGGCCAGGTCGGTGACCTTTTCGTTGAGCCCGGCGCTGAGGGAAGCAATCAGTACGCCGAGCATGCCGACCACGATGCGCAGGCCGAACGGCTGGGCTGCAGGTGCGGCGGGCCGCGCCGGAGACGATGCGTCGGGTTGCGGGCTGGCGGCGGAAATCGGGGCGAGCGCGGTCATGGCCGGCCTCCACAGGGATGGCCGATGCCGCCGCCGCAGGGCGGTGGTGTGCAAGGCATAGGAATCAACTCGGGTATTTGCGACCGAGTCTAGGGAAGGGGAATAGCTGTGGAAATTGAAATGATTGCAGCTAATCAGTGCGCTGTGCGCACTGGTTGTGCGCTCAGCTCAGCAGGCCGGAACTCTCGCGCAGTTCGATGCAGACCCGTTTCACCGTCTGGCGCAGCCAGCTGTGCGCCGGATCGTTGTCGAAGCGCGGGTGCCAGGCCTGCAGGATCACCACGGATTTCAGCGGCAGCGGGATGTCGAACTGGCGCAGGGCGAAGCCCAGGCGATCCAGACGCCACAGCGAATGCTCGGCGATGGGCAGCACCAGGTCGGATTCCAGCAGGGCGAAGATCGAGGAGTGGAAGGTCGGCGCGGTGAGGCGGATTTCCCGGCGCAGGCCGAGGTTCGCCAGTTCCTCGTCGATCGGCCCGATGGCTCGGCCGCGCCGGGAGACGCTGATTTGCGGGAAGGAGGCGAAGCGCTCGGCAGTGATCTCGTCGTCGAAGATCGGATGGTCGCGGCGCGCCAGGCCGACGAAGCTGGTGGTGAACAGCGTTTGTGTGCGGATTTCCGGTTCCAGCGTCGAGGTGGCGCCGATGTACAGGTCGATGCGGTTCTGCCGCAGGGCTTCGTCGTCGAAGTCGGCTTCCGGGGCGATGCGCAGGCTGCAGCGCGGCGCCTCTTCCTTCATCACCGCCAGCATGCGCGAGGCGAAGCCGCCCACCAGCACGTTGTTGGAGCGCAGTACGAAGCAGCGTTCGAGCTGGTCCATGCGCAGGTTTTCCTTGGCGTTGAACAGGCGCATGGCGTGTTCCACCAGGTCGCTGACTTCCTCGCGCAGTTGCAGCGCGCGGGGCGTCGGCACCAGGTTGCGGCCGGCGCGGACCATGATCGGGTCGCCCACCGCCTCGCGGATGCGCGAGAGGGTACGGCTCATCGCTGGCGGGCTGAGGTGCATGCGCCGCGCGGCACCGACCACGCTGCCTTCTTCCAGCAGGATGTTGAGGGCGACCAGCAGGTTGAGATCGGGCAGGGCCATGGCGACTCCGGCAGGTTGGTACGATTCCATTCATGTTCCGTTGCGACGGGGTCAATGGGCAAGCGTGCGTTTCATGCAATGGTCCATTACGTTTTGCGTGCCTTTACGCTCCGCGCCCTGGCCCGAAGAATGGCGGCGGATTTCGTTTCATGAAGGAGAAGGGCATGTTCAAACGGATTCTGCTGGCCATCGATGGCGCGGCGCAGTCGCCACGCATCATCGCGACTGCCGGCGAGCTGGCACGTTGCAACGGCGCGCAGGTGCATGTGGTCTGCGCCGTGGACCGCGCCTTCGCGATGCCGCGCCAGGATGCGCTGGAGTACCCGCCGGCCGAACAGGAACAGCACGAGGCGCAGGCGCTGGTGGACGAGGCGGTCGCGCAGGTGCAGCCCTGCGCTGCCTCCGGGGCGGTGGTCGCGGGTGATCCGGCGCGGGCGATCCTGCGCGAAGCCGAGAGGTTGGAGTGCGACCTGATCGTGATCGGCCATCGGCACCTGGGGCGGATCGAGCGGCTGCTGGACCCATCGGTGGGCCAGCGGGTGATCGACCGGGCGCCGTGTCCGGTGTTGGTCGAGGTGCGTGAGTAGCGACGCCTTAGGGCGCAGTGCCGTGCCGTGCGGTTCGCGAGCAAGGACTGGGCGTCCCCCTCGGTCCTACAGGCCAGCATCGGTGCGCTCCTTGTAGGAGCAGCTTGCTCGCGAACCCTACTGGATTCCGATATTGCCGGCTGACGCAGAGGCTCTTTGTAGGAGCGGGCCGTGCCCGCGATCGCGCGCATAGCACGCTCCTACAGGTGGGCTTGGAATGAAAAGCGGCCCCGGCGCCGGGTTGGTCCTGAGCGAGGACCCGGCGCCGAAGCCGGAAGGGGTCAGCCGCGGCGATGCACGTTGCGGCCGTGCGCGAAGGTTTCCTTCACGGTACGGTCGTCGCCGAGGATGACCAGTGCGAAGAGTTTCTCCTCCAGGGTTTTCGCCTGCTGCAGGCGGTAGTCCAGCAGCGGAGTGGCCTTGTAGTCGAGGACCACGAAGTCGGCCTCGTTGCCCTGGGCGAAGCTGCCGACCTTGTCGTCCAGTTCCAGTGCGCGGGCGCCGCCGAGGGTGGCCAGGTACAGCGACTTGAACGGGTCGAGCTTGATGCCCTGCAACTGCATGACTTTGTAGGCCTCGTTCAGCGATTGCAGCTGGGAGAAGCTGGTGCCGGCGCCGACATCGGTGCCCAGGCCGACCTTGACCTTGTGCTTTTCCAGCTTCGCCAGGTCGAACAGGCCGCTGCCGAGGAACAGGTTGGAGGTCGGGCAGAAGGCCACGGCCGAGCCGGTTTCCGCCAGGCGCTGGCATTCGCCGTCGCACAGGTGCACGCCGTGGGCGAACACCGAGCGCGGGCCGAGCAGGCCGTGGTGGTCATAGACGTCCAGGTAGCCCTTGCGCTCCGGGAACAGCTCCTTGACCCACTCGATTTCCTTGAGGTTTTCCGACAGGTGCGTGTGCAGGTAGACGCCTGGGTGCTCCTTGAGCAGGCGGCCGGCGGCATCCAGCTGTTCCGGGGTACTTGTGGGAGCGAAGCGCGGAGTCACCGCGTAGAGCAGGCGACCCTTGCCGTGCCAGCGTTCGATCAGTGCCTTGCTGTCGGTGTAGCTGCTCTCGGCCGTATCGGTCAGGTAGTCCGGCGCATTGCGGTCCATCATCACCTTGCCGGCGATCAGGCGCAGGTCGAGCTTCTCGGCCGCACCGAACAGCGCGTCCACCGACTGCGGGTGCACGGTGCCGAACACCAGCGCGGTGGTGGTGCCGGCGCGCAGCAGTTCCTTGAGGAAGATGCCGGCGACGTCGGCGGCGTGGGCCGGGTCGGCGAACTGCTTCTCGGTGGGGAAGGTGTAGGTGTTCAGCCAGTCCAGCAACTGCTCGCCGTAGGAGGCGATCATGCCGGTCTGCGGGTAGTGGATGTGGGTGTC
>CBIGPF010000235.1:0-7506 GCA_966191535.1 uncultured Pseudomonas sp.
CGAAGAATTCCCGCACATCCCGGTGTGCATGCACCAGGACCACGGCACCAGCCCTGACGTCTGCCAGCGCTCCATCCAGCTGGGCTTCTCCTCCGTCATGATGGACGGCTCGCTGAAGGAAGACGGCAAGACCCCGGCCGACTACGAGTACAACGTCCGCGTTACCCAGCAGACCGTTGCCTTCGCCCACGCCTGCGGTGTGTCCGTGGAAGGTGAGCTGGGCTGCCTGGGTTCCCTGGAAACCGGCATGGCCGGCGAGGAAGATGGTGTTGGCGCCGAAGGCGTGCTGGACCACAGCCAGCTGCTGACCGACCCGGAAGAGGCCGCCGACTTCGTCAAGAAGACCCAGGTCGACGCCCTGGCCATCGCCATTGGCACCAGCCACGGCGCCTACAAGTTCACCAAGCCGCCGACCGGTGACGTGCTTTCCATCGAGCGCATCAAGGAAATCCACAAGCGCATCCCCAACACCCACCTGGTGATGCACGGTTCCTCCTCGGTGCCGCAAGAGTGGCTGAAGGTGATCAACGAGTTCGGCGGCGACATCAAGGAAACCTACGGCGTGCCGGTCGAGGAAATCGTCGAAGGCATCAAGCACGGCGTGCGCAAGGTCAACATCGACACCGACCTGCGCCTGGCGTCCACCGGTGCCATTCGCCGCATGATGGCCGAGCAGCCGAGCGAGTTCGACCCGCGCAAGTTCTTCGCCAAGACCATCGTCGCCATGCGTGATATCTGCATCGCCCGCTACGAAGCCTTCGGTACCGCCGGTCACGCCTCCAAGATCAAGCCGGTCTCCCTGGAAGGCATGTTCCAGCGTTACGCCAACGGCGAGCTGGCCGCGAAGATCAACTGATCCCGCTCCGGCTTTGTCCCTGAAGAGCCCCGCCCTGCGGGGCTCTTTCGTATCCGCCAGAAGGAAGTCGCCGATGCTGCGTGCCTTGCTTTCCGTCCTGCTGCTGACGTTGCTCACTGGTTGCTCGCAGCGCCCGGCCCAGCCAGTTGCGCCGCCACCCAAGCCGCCGGTGGATCTGCCGGTGGAGGCGCAGAACTGCCTGACTCATCAGGAGTGCACGCTGAAGACGTCGCGCACCCTGCTGTTCGTCTTCGACTATGCCGAGGCGGGTGCCGCCTTGGTGGTGAACGAGAACCGCGTGCTCAGTACGCCGGAGAAGGCGCCGAAAAAGGGCTGGCCGGCGATCCGCATCCAGCTCGCCGATCCGGATGGTGGCCGCTTCGAGTTCGCCAGCGAGTGCCGGCAGAAGCGCTGCCGTATCAAGGAATCGAGTCTGCTCAACTGCTACCGTAGTTACCTGGATGGCAAGAACAAACTCGACAGCAAGGCCTGCCGGTTCCTCTGAGCACTGGTGCTCGGGCTGGGCGGGCTCTGGAGGCACGATGACGGATGTACATGGCAGTGCGCAGGAAGGTTTTTCCCGTGAGGCGAAGGCCTATGCCCACGGGCGTCCGGACTATCCGGACGAGCTGCTGGGCTGGCTTGGCGAAGCGCTGGAGATCGGTGCCGGCAAGGATGTCGTTGATCTCGGTGCGGGCACCGGGAAGTTCACTTCGTTGCTGCTGCGCACCGGGGCGCAAGTCACTGCGATCGAGCCGGTCGCGGCGATGCGCGAGCAGCTCGGTGCGTCGCTTCCTGCCGTGAAAGTGCTGAGCGGTACGGCGCAGGCGATCCCGCTGGCAGCGGAGAGCGTCGACGCGCTGACATGCGCCCAGGCGTTTCACTGGTTCGCTGACGAGCGGGCGCTGGAGGATATCCATCGCGTGCTGCGTCCTGGCGGCCACCTGGGGCTGGTCTGGAACGTGCGTGACGAGCGGGTCGACTGGGTCGCCCAGGTGACGCGTATCCTCGAGCGCTACGAGGGCAGCACGCCGCGCTTCCATACCGGCCTGTGGCGCCGCGCCTTCGCCGGGTCGCGTTTCGAGGACCTGCGTCTGCGCGAGTTCAGCTACCAGCACGTCGGCCCGCCGGAGCAGGTCATCGTTGCACGTACACTCTCGGTGAGCTTCATCGCGGCACTGCCCGACGAGCAGAAGCAGCGCGTCGCCGAACAATTGCATGAGCTGATTGCCACGCATCCGGCGCTGAAGGGGCGCAGCGAAGTCGCCTTCCCCTACCGTACCGAGGCCTACAGCACCCGCGCGCTGGCCTGAGCGGGGAATGCGGTAGACTGGCGGCTGTTTCCTCCGCCAGTCGTTCCCTCATGCAGCCCCTTCGCTATCTCCAGGCCTATCCGCCCCAGCTCCAGGACCAGGTGCGCCAGCTTATCGAGCAGGATTGCCTTGGTCAGTACCTGGAGCGCCGCTATCCCGGTCGCCACGACGTGCAGAGCGACAAGGCGCTGTACGGCTATGCGATGGACCTCAAGCAGCAGTACATGCGCACCGCGCCGGCGGTGGACAAGGTGCTCTACGACAACAAACTGGACGTCGTGCAGCGTGCGCTGGGCCTGAACACGGCGATCTCGCGCGTGCAGGGCGGCAAGCTCAAGGCGAAGAAGGAAATCCGCGTCGCCTCACTGTTCAAGGAGGCGGCCCCCGAGTTCCTGCAGATGATCGTCGTGCACGAGCTGGCGCACCTGAAGGAGCGCGACCACAGCAAGGCGTTCTACCAGCTCTGCGAGCACATGTTGCCCGGCTATCACCAACTGGAGTTCGACCTGCGCGTCTACCTGACCTGGCGCGACCTGCCTCAGTAGTAGAGCCGTCCGAGGTAGAACAGCCCCGCGAACCAGGGAAGCAGCAGCGCCAGGCCCAGGTAGCGCAGTGCCGCGTAAGGGCCGTTCTCCCGCCGATTGAACCAATTGATTCCCGTCAGCAGCAGTGCATAGATCGCCAGGCCTGCCAGCAGCCATTCGTATTGTTCGGGCGTGGGCGAAACCGGACCGAGATGCGTGTGGGTGAGGTGCCATGCGCACAGTGCGATAGCCGGCGTGAGCAGCGCGAGCGCGACCAGCACCCGTCCCGCGAGATGCGGCAGGAAGGCGATCAGCAGCCCCGCCAGGCCAGCGCTGGCGATCAGCACGGCGAACAGTTGGTCGAGATAGACGAGATCGGGAGTGAGTTCGAGCGAGCGGGGTTGTGCAAGCAGGCGCAGCAGGGGGGTGCCAAGCAGAAGGGCGATCAGGCAGAACAGCCAGCCAAGCAGGGTGCGCGGCATCGGGAGCTCCTGAGGACGTTGCTGCGGGAAGCCCCTGACGCGCCGGATGGGGTCGGTCGCCTGGGGTTGTTCACCGCCGCAAACGTCAGATTAATCAATGCCTTAGCTAATTTCCATGTTTTTGTCGGGAAACATTCCCGAAAATGAGAAGGCCCCTCCGGGGAGGGGCCTTTCTGTCAGAACAGGTCGATTGGTGCCTCTTCGTCCGCTGGCATGCCGCTGCCAGGCGCGCTGCCGGGAGCCAGTTCGTTCATCGACGGCGGCGTGTCCTCGTTCTTGAACAGTTCGAAGTACGCGCCCGGAGTGCCTGGAGGCGCTGCGCGGCCGGTGACCGGGTCGATACGCAGGCTGACCAGACCGGGTGGCTCGGGCAGCACATGCGATGGCTTGTCCTTGAGTGCTGCCCCCATGTAGCGCATCCAGATCGGCAGGGCGACGTTGCCGCCGTATTCGGCGCGGCCCAGGCTTTCCGGCTGGTCGAAGCCGACCCAGACGGTGGTCATGAAGTCGGCGTTGAAGCCCGAGAACCAGGCGTCTTTCGAGTCGTTGGTGGTGCCAGTCTTGCCCGCCAGGTCATCGCGCTTGAGCGCCAGGGCGCGTCGGCCGGTACCGCGCTTGATCACATCCTGCAGCATGCTGGTCATGATGTACGCAGTGCGGGCGTCGATCACGCGCTCGGCGGCCGCCGGCTCGATGGTGGTCTTGGACTTGCTCGGGTCGTCGTTGCCGAAGGCATCGGTAGCGGCCGGCTGCGGCTGGGCCTGGGCTTGCTCCTCGTCGTGTGGAATGCTCGGCGGGTTGGCCTGGTACAGCAGTTGGCCGTCGCGGCTTTCGATGCGCTGGACGACGTAGGGCGCGACCTTGAAACCGCCGTTGGCGAAGACGGTCCAGGCGCCGGCGATTTCCATCGGCGTCAGGGTCGCGGTGCCCAGCGCCATGGACAGGTTCGGCGGCAGGTCGTCCTTGTTCAGGCCGAACTTGCTGATGCAGTTGCGTGCGCGGTCCACACCCAGTGCCTGCAGGATGCGGATCGACACCATGTTGCGCGACTTGTAGAGCGCCTCGCGCATGGGAATCGGGCCGAGGAAGGTGTTGGTGTCGTTCTTCGGACGCCAGACCTTGTCCAGGTACTCGTCGTAGAACACCACGGGGGCGTCGTTGATCAGCGAGGCGGCGGTGAATCCGTTGTCCAGGGCGCAGCTGTAGATGAACGGCTTGAAGCTGGAGCCGGGCTGGCGGCGGGCCTGGGTAGCGCGATTGTAGTTGCTCTGTTCGAAGGAGAAGCCGCCGACCAGTGCCATGATTGCGCCGTCCTGCGGATTCAGCGACACCAGGGCGCTCTGTGCGGCGGGCACCTGGCTCAGGCGCAGCGAACCGTCGTCCTTGCGCTGCACGCGGATCACGTCGCCGGCCTGCACTACATCGCTGGGCTGGCTGGGCATGCGGCCCATGCTGTTGTTGCTCAGGTAGGGGCGGGCCCACTTCATACCGTCCCAGCTGAGGGCTTCTTCCTTGCCGTCGCGGGTCATGACCATGGCGCCGCTCTTCTCGACCTGGGTGACGATGGCCGGCTCCAGGCCGCCCAGCGGGCGCTGCTGGGCGATCGCCTGACGCCAGGCGTCACGGGTCTTGCCGGGCAGGCGGGTCTCGGGGCCGCGGTAGCCGTGGCGCTGGTCGTATTCCTGCAGGCCTTCGCGCAGGGCGGTGTTGGCGTCTTCCTGCAGGTCGCTGCGGACGGTGGTGTAGACGCGGTAGCCCTCGGTGTAGGCATCGCCACCGAAGCGGCCGACCAGTTCGGCACGGGCCATTTCGGCGATGTACGGGGCGGCCAGTTCCGGAGTCTGGACGTGATAGGACGCGCCGACCGGCTCCTGGATGGCGGCCTGGTAGCGTGGCTGGTCGATGAAGCCCAGCTTGAGCATGCGCTCCAGAATCCAGTTGCGCCGTTCCAGGCTGCGCGCAGCGTTGGCCAGCGGGTTGTAGCGCGACGGTGCCTTGGGCAGGCCGGCGATCATCGCCATTTGCGCCAGGCTCAGGTCCTTGATGGACTTGCCGTAGTAGACCTGGGCGGCAGCCTCGACCCCATAGGCTCGGTTGCCCAGGTAGATCTTGTTGACGTAAAGCTCGAGGATCTCGTCCTTGGTGAGCGAGCGCTCGATCTGCAGGGCGAGCAGTATCTCGTTGATCTTGCGGGAGAAACTGCGCTCGTTGGTGAGGAAGTAGTTCTTTGCCACCTGCATCGTGATGGTGCTGCCGCCGGTCTGGATGTGGCCGGTTTTCAATAATTGCGCGGCAGCACGCATCAGGCTTTTGACGTCCACGCCATAATGGTTGGCGAAGTTGTCATCTTCAGCCGATAACAGTGCGTGGGTGAAATCCGGGGGGATTTCAGCAAATCGAATCGGCGTTCGGCGCATCTCGCCAAACTCTGCTATCAATTTGTTATCAGCACTGTACACGCGCAGCGGCATCTGCAACCGCACGTTGCGCAAGGCCTCCACGGACGGAAGGTTAGGGCTGAGGTACAGATAGGCGCCGCTGAAACTGAGCAGCAATCCACAAATAATGGTGACGCAAGTCCACCACAGAAACTTCAGCAGGCGCATCGGAAGGTCTTGGATTTCCAGAGAAAAGAAAGAGTTAAGCGGATGGCGCGGTAAAAAGGGAAAAGCTGATCACATTATAAGCAGTTTTTTTGCTGGCGAGCCATTTGCGAAGCTGTCAAGTCTGGTATCTAATGTGGAAAAACATAAATCGTCCGTAAGTCTCGGATGCTGATAGGAAATCAGTCGTGCTAGGGCTCTTCAATAAGAAAGCGAACACGCTGCTGGGGATAGACATCAGTTCGACTTCGGTCAAACTTCTCGAATTGAGCCGCTCTGGAGGCCGCTACAAGGTAGAGGCCTACGCTGTCGAGCCGCTCCCGCCCAATGCAGTGGTAGAAAAGAACATCGCTGAGCTGGAGGGTGTCGGCCAGGCGTTGTCACGTGTGGTCGCCAAGGCGCGGACCGCAGTGAAGACGTCTGCGGTCGCGGTTGCCGGCTCGGCGGTCATCACCAAAACCATCGAGATGGACGGCGGTCTCTCGGACGACGAGCTGGAAAATCAGCTCAAGATCGAAGCCGACCAGTACATCCCCTATCCCCTCGAAGAGGTCGCGATCGACTTCGAGGTGCAGGGCACGTCTGCGCGCAATGCGGATCGCGTCGATGTTCTTCTCGCCGCCTGTCGGAAGGAGAACGTCGAGGTGCGCGAAGCCGCGCTGGCGCTTGCGGGCCTGACGGCCAAGGTCGTCGACGTCGAAGCCTACGCGCTGGAGCGGGCGTTCAGTCTGCTCGGCGATCAGTTGGGCGGCAATGCTGACGAGCTCACAGTTGCGGTCGTCGATATCGGCGCCACCATGACGACGCTGAGCGTCCTGCACCACGGTCGCACCATCTATACACGCGAGCAGCTCTTCGGCGGGCGTCAGCTCACCGAGGAAATCCAGCGTCGATATGGCCTGTCGGTCGAGGAAGCGGGTCTTGCCAAGAAGCAGGGCGGTCTTCCGGATGACTACGACAGCGAGGTGCTGCAGCCGTTCAAGGATGCCGTGGTTCAGCAGGTATCTCGTTCGCTGCAGTTCTTCTTCGCAGCCGGCCAATTCAACGATGTGGACTACATCCTGCTGGCGGGTGGCACTGCGTCCATCCCGGATCTGGATCGCCTGATCCAGCAGAAGATCGGTACTCCGACCCTGGTGGCCAACCCGTTCGCCGACATGGTGCTGAGCGGCAAGGTCAACGCCGGTGCGCTGGCCAGTGATGCGCCTGCGCTGATGATTGCCTGCGGTCTGGCGATGAGGAGTTTCGACTGATGGCACGCATCAACCTATTGCCGTGGCGGGAGCAGCTGCGCGAGGAGCGCAAGCAGCGCTTCCTGGTGATCCTGGGTGCTGTCCTGGTGGCCTCCGGGGCGATCGTCTTCCTGGGTGACCAGTACTTCAACTCGGCTATCGAGAACCAGAATGCGCGCAACGATTTCCTGCGCAAGGAAATCTCCGTGCTGGATGCGCGCATCAAGGAGATCAGCGAGCTGAAGACCCGTCGCCAGCAACTGCTGGAACGGATGAAGATCATTCAGGACTTGCAGGGTAACCGTCCGATCATCGGTCGAGTGTTCGACCAACTGGTCCGCACCTTGCCCGATGGCGTGTTCTTCACTGGCCTCAAGATGAATGGGAAAACCATTTCCATTGCCGGCGCCGCCGAGTCGAACAACCGCGTTTCCAACCTCATGCGTAACCTGGATTCCTCGGAGTGGCTGACTGCGCCCAATCTGACCGAGGTGAA
>CBIGPF010000236.1:0-7383 GCA_966191535.1 uncultured Pseudomonas sp.
TCTTCTCAATGTCTAAATTCCGACTGCCGAGCAAAAGGAAAAGTTCGTCGGCACCATCAAGAACCACACCATGGTTCATGAACAGCTGAAGACCTTCTTCAACGGCTTCCGCCGTGATGCGCACCCGATGGCCGTTATGTGCGGCGTGATCGGTGCCCTCTCCGCCTTCTATCACGACTCCCTGGACATCAATAATCCGAAGCACCGGGAAGTCTCGGCGCATCGTCTGATCGCCAAGATGCCGACCATCGCCGCCATGGTGTACAAGTACTCCAAGGGCGAGCCGATGATGTACCCGCGCAACGACCTGAACTATGCAGAAAACTTCCTGCATATGATGTTCAACACCCCGTGCGAGACCAAGCCGATCAGCCCTGTGCTGGCGAAGGCCATGGACCGCATCTTCATTCTGCACGCCGACCACGAGCAGAACGCCTCCACCTCCACCGTGCGCCTGGCGGGCTCCTCGGGTGCCAACCCGTTCGCCTGTATCGCCTCGGGCATCGCTGCCCTGTGGGGACCGGCTCACGGCGGTGCGAACGAAGCCGTTCTGCGCATGCTGGACGAAATCGGTGACGTCTCGAACATCGAGAAGTTCGTGGCCAAGGCCAAGGACAAGAACGATCCGTTCAAGCTGATGGGCTTCGGCCACCGCGTGTACAAGAACTTCGACCCGCGCGCCAAGGTCATGAAACAGACCTGCGACGAGGTTCTCCAGGAGCTGGGCATCAACGACCCGCAACTGGAACTGGCCATGAAGCTGGAAGAAATTGCCCGCCACGACCCCTACTTCGTGGAGCGCAACCTCTATCCGAACGTGGACTTCTACTCCGGCATCATCCTGAAGGCCATCGGCATTCCGACCAGCATGTTCACCGTGATCTTCGCCCTGGCACGCACCGTGGGCTGGATCTCGCACTGGCAGGAAATGCTCTCCGGCCCGTACAAGATTGGCCGTCCGCGTCAGCTGTACACCGGCGCCACCCAGCGCGACTTCGTGGACCTCAAGGCCCGCTAAGCGCTACGGCGTCATGAAAAGGCCGCCCTCGGGCGACCTTTTTTATTGCCGCGGGCAAGGTTTCGCCTTCCTGTAGGAGCGAGCTTGCTCGCGAACAGCCCTCTGCAACACCTGCGTCAGGCGATTCGCGAGCAAGCTCGCTCCTACGAAGAGCCTCACCAACGCCCCACGACAGGAACGAAAAAGCCGCCCGAAGGCGGCTTTTCCATTCAAGGCAACGACCGCGCCGATTACTTCTCGGCAGCGCTGCGCAGGCCCTTCAGGGTGTTCATCGGCGCATCGACCACGAAGCTGTTGGCCAGCCAGGACGGAATGCTGCCGCCCGGCTCGGTTTGCACCTGGTAGGTCACTTCGGTCACGCCAGCGCCCTTGGGTACCAGCTTCCACTCGCCGATCAGCTTCGGCACGCGGATTTCGCCTTTCTCTTCCGGGATATAGGTCGGTTCGGCCTTCAGGTGACGGATCAGGCCGCCGTCGGCGGTCTTTTCGGTGGTCACGTGGATCACCACGTCACGACCGGTCACCGGCCAGGGCATGTCGATCTTCGAGTAGGTCCAGGAATTGTCGCCCTCGGTTTTCAGCAGGCGCATCTCGGCGCAGGCGTGAATCCACTTGCAGGAGCCGGCCACGTCTTCCTGCAGGGCGTTGATCTTGGCCACATCGGCCTTGATGTCGACGACGCCACGGTAGGCCTTGTACTTGGAGCCTGCCACGGGGCTGAGGAAGACCTTCACACCGTCATCTTCCTTCTCCAGCTTCCAGTCTTCCGCCAGGGCAGTACCGGCAAAGCCCATCACGGCAGTGGCCAGCAGGGTCATACGCAATACACCACGCATCGTCTTACCTCTCTTTATTCTTGATCTTGTGGGGGCAACACATGCCGCTGCCCCGTCGCAATCCGCGGTCTTGAGCGGGTTGGGGCGTCAGTATGGACCGCGAAAACGTGACTTCCAAGTCACATCAGGCGGCGGTGATGCGCTCCCACTCGGTGAGGATCTGCAAGGCCTGCTCGTTGCTGCTGCCGCAGGCGTCGGCGTCTGCATCGAAGGCCGCACAGACCGTTGGACGCCGCGAATCGCCGAATAGTTTGCACAGATTGCGTTCATCCAGCTGCACGCAGCGCACGCCCGCCGGCTTGCCGTCAGGCATGCCGGGGATGGGCGAGGAAATCGACGGCGCTATGCAGCAGGCGCCACAGCCGATACGGCACTGCATGGGTGAACTCTCTATCGACATCAGGGGTTATCAGGGTTGGGAGCGCAGCAGCCCTTGCTCGCGCAGCGCTGCCACCAGGCGCTCCCCTTCGGCGGAGCCGGCGCGATAGAACACCGCCGGTTCGCCAATGGGCGTCGGGACGTCGACCGCCCCGCCGGAAGCCACCTCGAAGGTGCTGCCGCTCCACACGTGAACCCAGCGGCCCTCCGGCAGCGCGACATTCAGACGCTGCACGCCGGGCGCCAGAACCGGGGCCACCAGAAATTGGTCGCCGAGCATATAGCTCGTTGGCGTTTCCGCCAAGCTGGCCGGATCAGCGGGGAACTCCAGCCAGAGCGGGCGCACCAGCGGCCAGCCATGCTTCGTCGCCTCGTCCATCAGGCGCTCGCGATACGGCGCCAGCGCGCGGAACACCGTGGCGAAGCGCTGCAACTGCGCCACCGTCGCCGGCGTGCTGTAGGCCTGCACGTTGTCATCCGGTCGATTGCCCTCATGGGTGCGCAGCAGGCTGGTGAAGGCGGAGAACTCCATCCAGCGCAGCAGTAGCTCCTCGCTGCGGTGGTAGTTCCTGATCGGGCTGCTGATGGTGGTGTAGCCACCGGTGTCGCTGTGGTTGAGGCTGAAACCGGACACGCCGCCGGACAGCAACCCCAGCAATGCGCTGTGCAGACCGTCATCGGCATCCCAGGTCACCAGTTGGTCGCCCAGCCACATGCTGGTGGTCAACCCGGGACTTCGGCTGTAGGCGGAACGCATGAAGAACAGCAGGTCGCCCGCGCCCTCCTCGTCCACCAGTTGCCGATTCAACCGTGCCCACAGCTCCGGATAGCGATTGTGCAATGCTGCGGCCGACGCACCGGACGCCAGCTTCGCCTCGTAAGGCAAGGCCTCGCCAAAGTCCGCCATCCAGCCGGAGAAGCCCGCGCCCAGCATCTCCTGGCGCATCACTCCACGCAGCCAGTCGGCGGCCTGCGGATTGGTCAGATCGACCAGGCCGGCGCTGAAGCTGGTGTTCTGCAACAACAGCGGTTGTCCCTGTTCATTCTGGGTCAGATAGCCGCGCTGCAGCGCCTCGCGGTAAAGATTGCGCGTTTCTCCGCCCTTCTCCGCCGTGTCCACCAGAAACGGATTCACGTACGCCAGGCTGCGGATGCCCTTGGCCCGCAGCTCGGCGTTGAAGGCGGACCAGCCTGGATAACGCTCGCCATCCAGCACCCAGTTCCACCACAGCTGCTTGCCGAAGCTCGTGCTGCGCTGGCCGACCCAGTCCTGCACCCAGACGCCCGCCAGGGGCACCTTCGCCTGCTCCAGTTGCCGGACGATGCCGCGCACGCGCTCGGTGCCGCCCTGCAATCCGAGGATCGCGCCCTGCTGGGTCCAGGCCGGCAATGGCGGCATGCGCCCGACCACCGCGGTATGCGCCTCGACCAGCGCCTTGGGACTGCTGCCTTTATAGAAGTGGGCCTGGAGCGTGCCCGCGTGCACCTCCAGTGCCACCCGCTGTTCGTCCCGCAGGTCGAAGACCTGGTACTCCGGCGCCTCGCTGAAGAAGCCATGCAGACGGGAAGTGAGATAGAAAGGCACCGGTGCATAGGTGGTCCACCAGTCGCCGCCGGCGCGGGCGCTCAGGTCCGCGGCCAGGGTGATGGGCTGCAAGCCGCGCCCGACGCCCTGTTCCTGCACCAGAATCGGCAGGCGGCGCCCGCTCAGGTCGAAGCGGGTGAACTGCTCGCCAAATCCGTGGAATTGCTCGTCAGCCTCTCGCGCCCAGGCCAGATAGAGGCGGTTCAGTGCCGGGTCAACCAGGCTCACGTCCATCACCACGCCCCGCTCGCCATCGGCGTGCAGCGCAACGGTATATGGCACTCGGCGGTCATCGGCGCAGCCAAGTGTTCCGACGATCAGCAGCGTGTCCGCTTCGGCGCGTACGGACTCCAACTGTTGCTGGCGACACAGCAGCTCGCGGTGTTCGTGGACGAACATCGCACCACGGTGCTCTTCAGCTTCGACGTGACCGATGCCGGCGGCTAGAAAGCCGCCGCGGGTCTGCCACAGCGTCTGCGCGGGATGCTCCCCCGCGCGCAGGGCGAAGGATGCGCCATCCCACTCCAGGCGATAGTCACCCAGCGTCCAGCGCTGCCCCGCTGCCATGGCCGGCACGACCGTCAGCTGCGCCCAGACCGGTCGCTGCTGCCACCATTGCCAACCCTTCCAGCCGCCGAATGCCAACACCCCCAGCGCCAGCAGCGCCGCGCTTCCCCGCAACAAGAACCTGATCAAATCCCCGCCCCTTGGCTGTCGCGCGGCGCATCCACTAGGCTCAGGCGCAGTCCCCCACTGGAGCCGCTGCCATGCCGGTCTGGCTGCAAACCGCATTTCTTCTGTCGCTCTCCAACCTGTTCATGACCTTCGCCTGGTACGGCCACCTGAAAACCCTGAGCAGCAAGCCGTGGATCATCGCGGCACTGGTCAGCTGGGGGATCGCACTGTTCGAGTACTTGCTGCAGGTACCGGCCAACCGCATCGGTTACACGGTGATGTCGGTAGGCCAGTTGAAGATCATGCAGGAGGTCATCACGCTGGCGGTCTTCGTGCCGTTCAGCGTGTACTTCATGCAGCAGCCACTGAAGCTCGACTACCTGTGGGCCGGCTTGTGCCTGCTGGGCGCGGTGTACTTTATCTTCCGCGCCTGAGGCGGGCAGGAGCGGCGCACGACGATCTCTGCGACCGATGGCGCCACCTGAGGCGGGGGAGAACGGATCAGGACTCGGGCGAGTCCTGAAGTCGGGTAATCAGGCTCGAGGTGTCCCAGCGACCGCCGCCGGCGGCCTGCACCTCGGCGTAGAACTGGTCGACAAGCGCCGTGACCGGCAGCTGCGCACCATTGCGGCGAGCCTCGTCGAGGACGATGCCCAGGTCCTTGCGCATCCAGTCCACCGCGAAACCGAAGTCGAAGCGCCCTTCCAGCATGCTCTGGTGACGGTTCTCCAACTGCCAGGACTGCGCGGCACCCTTGCTGATCACCTCCATTGCCGCCATGCCGTCGAGGCCGGCGCTCTGGGCGAAGTGCAGCGCCTCGGACAAGCCCTGCAGCAGCCCGCCAACGCAGATCTGGTTGACCATCTTGGTCAACTGGCCGCTCCCGACAGGCCCCATGCGGCGCACCATGCGCGAATAGGTGGCGATCACAGCCTCGGCGCGGGCATACAGGTCCGCATCACCGCCGACCATGACCGTCAGCGCGCCATTCTCGGCGCCGGCCTGGCCGCCGGATACCGGCGCATCGAGGAAGCCCAGCTCACGCTCGGCTGCCGCCACCGCCAGTTCGCGGGCCACTTCGGCCGAAGCGGTGGTGTGGTCCACCAGCACAGCGCCAGGCTGCATGCCGGCCAACGCGCCCTCCTCACCCAGCACCACGCTGCGCAGGTCGTCATCGTTGCCCACGCAGCACATCACGAAATCCGCCCACTCTGCGGCCTCGCGCGGGGTCTGCGCCGAGCGGCCGCCGAACTGCTTGACCCACTGGGCTGCGCGGTTCGCGGTGCGGTTGTAGACGCACACCTCGTGCCCTTCGCGCGCCAGATGCCCGGCCATGGGGTAACCCATCACGCCCAGGCCGATGAAAGCCACTTTCGCCATCGCAGTCCCCTTGTACGATCAAGTCGCTCAGCCTAGCACAGCGGTTTGCCGGTCCCGCAAACGCCTTCCATACTCGATTCGAGCCCAACCACGAGCACCGACTATGCCCCACTGGCTGGTGATCGACCTGGAAGCCACCACCGAGGAAGGCGGCTGGCCGGTCGAAGAAATGGAGATCATCGAGATCGGCGCCAGCCTCGTGGCCGAGGCGGACGGTCGCGAGCTGGATCATTTCCAGCGCTTCGTCCGCCCGCAGAGGCGCCCGCTGCTGACGACCTTCTGCCGCGAACTCACGCATATCACCCAGGCCAACGTCGATGCGGCGGCGCCCCTGCATGAAGTCTGGCCGCAATTCGAGCGCTGGCTCGCCCAGCACAGCCCGCGGCTGGCCGGCTGGACCAGTTGGGGCGACTACGACCGTCACCAGCTGGAACTGGAATGGCGCCGCCAGCACCTGGACAGCCACCTTTCCCGCGTCCCCCATGTCAACCTCAAGCAGCGCTTCGCCCAGGCACGCCAGCTCAAGCGCCCGGTGGGCCTCAACGCGGCGCTGCACCTGGCCGGCCTGCACTTCCAGGGACAGCCGCACCGTGCCCTGGAAGATGCCCGCAACACCGCTCGCCTGCTGCCGCTCACCCTGCCCGTCGCCGGCTGAAACCACCCGCCAATCGCTGACCGCACGGTCGCCTGCGCCGCTCTAGTGACGGGGCCTGCGGCCTTGGGCATACTGGCGGGCCCTTTTTCACCCCTCTAGCAGGAGAAGCCCATGTTCAAGGTCAACGAGTACTTCGACGGCACCGTCAAATCCATCGCCTTCGACATGACCGCAGGCCCCGCCACCATTGGCGTGATGGCTCCCGGCGAATACGAATTCGGCACCAGCCAGCTGGAGGTGATGCACGTCGTCGCCGGCGCGCTGACCGTCAAGCTGCCGGGCAGCGACAGCTGGGAAACCTTCGAAGGCGGCAGCAACTTCACCGTGCCGGCCAACAGCAAGTTTCAGCTGAAAGTCGCCCAGGACACCGCCTACCTCTGCGAATACCGCTGAGTTCGGTGCGTGACGAAAAACCGGCCCTTGCGGCCGGTTTTTTATTGCCTGCTGCTCGGGAGCTGACCCTGTAGGAGCGAGCTTGCTCGCGAACCACTTCCCGGCGGTTCCGGCGCTAGGCTGTTCGCGAGCAAGGACTAGGCATCCCCCTCGGCCCTACGAAAAGCAGCTACGCAGGCCGACCTCGAGATCCCCCCGCAACCCCGCGTCCTTCTCGGCAATGAACACCAGCCGCGAGCCCTGCGCCGCCTCGACCGCCGTTGCCGGGCGCAACTGATAGCGCCCGCCCACGTATTGCAGCCAGACCGTCTCGCCCTGCCCCGCCAGGCGAACCAGTCCCTTGAGGCGCAGCAGGCCGCGTGGGAGCGCCTCCAGCCATTGTTTCAGCCGCGCGCCATCGAAGCTCGCCTCACCCTGCCAGCTCCAACTGTCGAACAGGTCACCATGGTCGATGCCGTCCTGC
>CBIGPF010000237.1:0-7288 GCA_966191535.1 uncultured Pseudomonas sp.
CCTGTGCGTCACCTTCCTGGCCGCCTCCGGTGCCCAGGCGCAGTGCCGCATCGATCAGCGCGCGCTTGCCGGCAGCTTCCGCTGGCCGTTCTTCCTGTCCGATTTCCATGTGCCTGGCGCCCGACCCCACCTAAGGTTGGTTGTTCCTTCGGTATACAGATGTCTACATTTCACCACGTAGACAGTTGTATACGCCAGCAATAATCATAACAGGAGCGTGGCCATGAGTACGGTTGTGAGTACCCAACCAAAGACTGCCCCCAGACACTGCAAGGTCGCCATCATCGGTACCGGGTTCTCCGGGCTGGGCATGGCCATCCGCCTGAAGCAGGAAGGCGAGAACGACTTCCTGCTGTTCGAAAAGGATGCCGGCGTCGGCGGCACCTGGCGAGTCAACAACTACCCGGGCTGCGCCTGCGACGTGCAATCCCACGTCTACTCCTTCTCCTTCGAGCCGAACCCGGACTGGACGCGCATGTTCGCCCGCCAGCCGGAGATCCGCGCCTATCTGGAGCAGTGCTGGGCGAAGTACCGCCTGGAAGACAAGACGCTGCTGAATACCGAGATGGTGCGCTTCGAGTGGAACGAGGAGCAGCAGCTCTGGCACCTGTTCGACGCCGCCGGCAACCATTACACCGCCAAGGCCGTGGTCTCCGGCATGGGTGCCCTGTCGATCCCCTCGATCCCCTCGCTCAAGGGCCTGGAGAACTTCCAGGGCAAGGCCTTCCACTCCCAGCAGTGGGACCATGACTACGACCTCAAGGGCAAGCGCGTCGCGGTGATCGGCACCGGCGCCTCGGCCATCCAGTTCGTTCCGGAAATCCAGCCGCTGGTGGCCAAGCTCGACCTCTACCAGCGCACCGCGCCGTGGATCCTGCCCAAGCCTGACCGCGCCATCAGCGACAAGGAACGCGCGCGTTTCCGCCACTTCCCGGCGCTGCAGAAACTCTGGCGCGGCGCCCTGTACAGCATGCTCGAAGGCCGCGTGCTGGGCTTCACCTTCGCGCCGTGGGCGATGAAGCTGGTGGGCAAGCTGGCCGAGCGCTTCATCCGCCAGCAGGTCAAGGACCCCGACCTGCGCCGCAAGCTGACGCCGGACTACACCATCGGCTGCAAGCGCGTGCTCATGTCGCACAACTACTACCCGGCGCTCGCGGCCTCCAACGCCTCGGTGATCGTCGACGGCATCCGCGAGATCAAGGCCGGCAGCATCATTACCAGCGACGGCCGCGAGCGTCAGGTGGACGCCATCATCTTCGGCACCGGCTTCACTGCCAACGATCCGATCCCGCGCGGCGTCGTGTTCGGCCGGGGTGGCGTGGACCTGCTCGACACCTGGAAGAACGGCCCGGAAGCCTACAAGGGCACCATGACCCGCGGCTTCCCCAACCTGTTCTTCCTCATGGGCCCGAACACCGGCCTGGGCCACAACTCCATGGTCTACATGATCGAATCGCAGATCGCCTACGTGCTGGGCGCCGTCAAGCTGATGGATCGCCGCGAGCTTCAGAGCGTCGAAGTGAAGGAAGACGTGCAGGAACGCTGGAACGAGAAACTGCAGCGCGGCCTCAACCACAGCGTGTGGAACACCGGCGGCTGCAACAGCTGGTACCTGCACCCCGTGAGCGGGCGCAACTGCACCCTGTGGCCGGGCTTCACCTGGCGCTTCCGCGCCCTGACCAGCCAGTTCGATCCCAGCGCCTATCATCTGAAGGCCAAGCCCCTGAGCCACCCAGCCGTCCAACCGCAACGCCACGCCGAGGAGGTACCGGCATGAAGCACTTCGAGAACAAGGTCGCCGCCATCACTGGTGCAGGCTCCGGCATCGGCCGCGCCCTGGCCGTGGAGCTCGCCTCCCGTGGCTGTCACCTGGCCCTGGCCGACGTCAACGCCGTCGGCCTCGAGGAAACCCGCCAGCTGCTCTCCTCCTCCGGCGTACGCGTGTCCGTCGACACGGTGAACGTCGCCGACCGCGAGCAGGTGCATGCCTGGGCGGACAAGGCCGCCCGCGAGCACGGCAAGGTCAACCTGGTGTTCAACAACGCCGGCGTCGCCCACGCGGGCACCGTGGAAGCCAGCGACTACGAAGAATACGAGTGGATCACCAACATCAACTTCTGGGGCGTGGTCTATGGCACCAAAGCCTTCCTGCCGCACCTGAAGGCGTCCGGTGACGGTCACATCGTCAACGTGTCCAGCGTGTTCGGCCTGTTCTCCCAACCGGGCATGAGCGCCTACAACGCCACCAAGTTCGCCGTGCGCGGCTTCACCGAGTCGCTGCGTCAGGAACTGGACATGGAGCGCAGCGGCGTCTCCGCCAGCTGCGTGCACCCTGGCGGGATCAAGACCAACATCGCCAAGACCGCGCGGATGAACGACAGCATGGTCAAGGTGACCGGGCAGAACGCGGAAGCGGCGCGCACCCAGTTCAATGACCAGTTACTGCGCACCACCCCGCAGAAAGCTGCGCAGGTGATCATCCGCGGTGTCGAGCGCGATTCGCGGCGCATCCTCATCGGCTCGGACGCTCACGCCATCGACGTGATGCTGCGCCTGCTGCCGGTCTGGTACCAGAACGTGGTCACCGGCAGCATGAAGCTGGCCAAGCGTTTCGCGCCCAAGCCCAAACGCAAATCCGCCGCTGAAGGCTACGAGGCCAAGTAACGCGTCTGCGCAACGCCTCCAGACAACGAGTCCCTTTTTCCCTGTCGGGCCGGCGCCCATCCCCCTTACCCCCGGATGGGCGCCGTTTTTTTCCTGCACAGGAGGAGCTCTGCCTTCCGCGACTCGCTGTTTATACTGGCACGCTGCTGCCCCTGAACACGATCAAGGATGACCACCATGAGCCAGACGCTCCCCACCTTCCGCTACCACCCGGACCCGCTGGCTACCGGCAGTCTGATTGCCTCGGACGATACCTGCCTGTGCTGCGAACAGCAGCGCGGCTACGTCTATACCGCCTCGGTCTATACCCGCCACGACCTGCCGGAAAACTGCCTGTGCCCCTGGTGCATCGCTGACGGACGCGCGGCTGAACGCTTCGAGGCGAGCTTCGCCGATGACTACCCGCTGCTGGATGCCGGCGTGCCCGATGCCGTGGTGCGCGAGGTCTGCGAGCGCACGCCGGGGTTCGTCTCCTGGCAGCAGGAGCACTGGTTGAGCTGCTGCGGCGATGCCTGCGCCTTCCACGGCGACGCCAGGCGCGAAGCGATCGTCAACCTCGGCGCCGACGGGCTGGCCGGGCACTTTCCCGATTTCGGCTGGCCAGAGAAGACTTGGCAACAGGTAGTCGAGCACTACCAGCCGGCCGGCAACCCGGCCATCTACCACTTCAGCTGCCTGCACTGCGGCAAGACGCACTACGGAATGGATTTCACCTGAACCGAAGGCGTCGCCGCAGACCGGTCAGAGTCCCATCTGCTTGGCGATGATCTCGTTCATGATCTCCCGCGTGCCGCCGCCGATGGAAAGGATGCGATTGTCGCGGTACAGGCGCTCCACCAGGCTTTCGCGCATGTAGCCCATGCCTCCCAGTACCTGCACCGCGTCATAGGTCACCCGGTCGGCGACATCGGTGGCGAAGTTCTTGGCCATGGAGATTTCCTTGATCACGCTCTTGCCGGCAGCCATCTTCGCCGCCTGGCGGTAGGTGAACTCGCGGGAGACCTCAACCTGCGTGGCCATCTCCGCCAACCGATGCTTGAGCACCTGGAACTTCCCGACCGGCTTGCCGAACGCCTCGCGCTCGCGGCTCCAGGCCAGCGCCTCGTCCAGCGCCAGTTGCGCGGTCATGTTGGCCATGATCGCCAGTGCCAGCCGCTCGCTCTGGAAGTTCGCCATGATGCAGGCGAAGCCCATGTTCTCCGCGCCGATGAGATTCTCCACCGGCACCTTGCAGTCGTCGAAGAACAGCTCCGCGGTATCCGACGCCCACCAGCCCATCTTCTTCAGCTTGCGGCTGACGGTGAAGCCGGGCGTGCCCTTCTCCACGAGCAGCAGGCTGACGCCGCCGAAGCCGTCACCGCCGGTGCGCACTGCCACGGTGTAGTAGTCGGCGCGCACGCCGCTGGTGATGAAGGTCTTGCTGCCGCTGACTCGGTAGTGGTCACCGTCGCGCACGGCGCGGGTCTTCAGGCTGGCGACGTCGGAACCGCCGGACGGCTCGGTGACCGCCAGCGCCATGATCTTCTCGCCGGCCAGTACCTGCGGCGCGATACGCTCGCGCAGCTCCGGGCGGCCCCACTTGATCAGCGGCGGCAGGCCGATATCCAGCGAACCCAACCCCGCTACCAACCCGCCGGAGCCGCAGCGCATCAGCTCTTCGCTGGCTGCCACCTTGGCGAACAGGTCACCCTCGTGGCTGCCGCCGAGCGCCTCCGAATAGCCGATGCCGAGGATGCCGGCCTCGCCCGCCTTGCGGTACAGCTCGCGGGGAAACTCCTCGGCCTCCTCCCAGTCGGCGACGTGGGGCAGGATTTCACGCTCGACGAAGCGCCGCACGCTGTCGCGGACCAGGCGGTGGCTGTCATCGAAGTATTCGGCGAACACGGACATGGCAAGGCTCCAGACGGTTTGACTGAAACTTACCGAGCGCTTGCTTGGTTTTCAAGGCGAGACACCCGCCATCGGCTAGGACAGATGCGCCGTCCCGAACCGCTCGCGGTAGGTCGAGGGCGCCAGACCCGCTGCACTGCGAAAGGCATTGCGGAAGCTTTCCACGGTACCGAAGCCGCACTGCTCGGCGATCCGCTCGATGCTATCGGCGCTGCTCTCCAGCAGCTCACGGGCGCGCAGCATACGCTCGTGCTGCAACCAGGCCTTGGGGGTCATCCCGGTCGCCTCGCTGAATCGCCGCAGGAAGGTGCGCTCGCTCATCGCCACGCGGCTCGCCAGTTCGCCGACGGCAATCGACCGGTCCAGCCGCTGCCGAGCCCAGTCCAGCAATCCGGCGAGGTCATGCCGGGGTGCCTGCGCCACTGGCGCAGGGATGAACTGCGCCTGACCACCGCCGCGCTGTGGCGACATCACCAGGCGCCGGGCGACGGTATTGGCGACCTGCGCGCCAAAGTCCCGCGCCACCAGGTGCAGGCAGGCGTCGATGCCCGCTGCACTGCCGGCAGAGGTGATCAGTTGCCCGGCATCCACGTAGAGCACCAGGGCATCGACCTGGATTGCGGGGAAGCGCGACGCCAACTCCTCGGCATAACGCCAGTGCGTGGTCGCTCGCCGGCCATCGAGCAAGCCGGCGGCGGCCAGCACGAAGACGCCGGAGCAGATCGACAGCAACCGCGCGCCTTCATCGTGGGCCCTGCGCAGTGCCTTCACCAGCTCGGCGGACGGCGCCTCGGCGCGATCGCGCCAGCCCGGCACGATGAGGGTTCCTGCGCTGTCGAGCGCTTCAAGCCCGCCATCGGCCAGCACGCGGATGCCGCCCAACGCACGCATCGGCCCTTCATCGACCGCAACGACCCGGTGGTTGTACCAGGGAAAGTCGAACTCGGGACGCGGCAGACCGAAGATCTCCACGGCGATGCCGAACTCGAAGGTACACAGGCCGTCGTAGGCAAGAATGGCGACTTCCAGCGGATTGCGCGGCATTTGGCGGAAAACTTCCGATCACTGTCAAGGCCGCCACTGTAGCCGAATCGGCGGGCCACATACAGTGCACCCATCGTTCACAGGAGCCTTGCCATGCCCAGCCTCGTCAGCCAGTTCCCCGCCGCCCTTCCCGCCGACGCCCTCGCCCAATTCAGCCAGCGCCTGGCCTTCGAGACCGATTGCTCGGACGTCAACCACGCCCTGCAGAACGGCGAGCAGGATTTCGTCCTGCTCGATGTGCGCAATGCTGCTGCCTTCGCTCGCGGGCACGTCCCCGGCGCGCTGAACCTACCGACTCGCGAGATCGATGCGCGGCGCATGGCGCCGTTTCCGCCGGGTACCCTGTTCGTCGTCTACTGCGCCGGGCCGCACTGCAATGGCGTGCACCGCGCTGCCGCGAAGCTCGCGGCGCTGGGTTTGCCGGTGAAGGAGATGATCGGCGGGGTGACCGGCTGGCTGGACGAAGGCCTGGCACTGGTCGGCGCCGAGGGCCACGAGCAACGCAGCCAGACAGAAGGCATCTCATGCGCCTGCTGAACATTCGTGAGTCTCGGCCGGACGATGTTCCCGGCGTGCTCGACCTGATGCGCGCCCTGGCTGAATTCGAAGGCTATCTCGGCGACTTCGCGGTAGACGCCAACGCCCTGCTCACACGCGCCTTCGGCGCGGCGGCGCAATGCCAGATGTTCGTCGCCGAGACCGATGCAATCTGCGGTTACGCCGTCGTCCAGAGCCTTCCCTTCACGTTCGATCTACGCCCGAGCGTTCGACTCAAGGAGCTGTATGTCGCCCAGGGACAGCGCTGCAACGGCGTAGGCGAACAGTTGCTGCGGCGCGTCGCGCAATGGGCGCTGGAACAAGGCGCGGGTCGCCTGCTCTGGGATGTGCTGGCCGGCAATGATGCAGCAGAGCGCTTCTACTCGCGCCTGGGCGGCCGGCGCGAGAGCCAGTGGATTGCGTACCGGATGGATGATCGGGAACTGCTGCGTCTTGCCGGCGGTTAGCTGCTGATGGGCCGACGCCCTGCCAATGCATGGGCCAGGGTGCCGCCGTCCACCAGCTCCAGCTCGCCACCCAGCGGTACGCCATGGGCGATACGCGACAACACCAGGTCGCCGCCGCCCAGCAGTTGGGCGATGTAATGGGCGGTCGCTTCACCTTCCACGGTGGGGTTGGTCGCCAGGATGATCTCGCTGAAGCTGCCGGCCTTGATCCGCGCTTCCAGTTCAGGAATGCCGATGGCCTCCGGGCCGAGGCCGTCCAGCGGCGACAGGTGCCCCTTGAGCACGAAATAGCGGCCGCGGTAGCCGGTCTGCTCGACGGCGAACACGTCCAGCGGGCCTTCCACCACGCACAGCAAACTGTCGTCACGGCGAGGGTCGGTGCACTGCGGGCAGAACTCGTCCTCGGACAACGTGCGGCACTGTTTGCAATGACCGACGCCCTCCATCGCCTGGGTCAGCGCCTGGGCCAGACGCAGGCCACCGCTGCGGTCACGCTCCAGCAGCTGCAGCGCCATGCGCTGGGCACTCTTCTGCCCCACTCCGGGCAGGGTGCGCAGGGCATCGATCAGTTGACGGATCAGCGGCGTGAAGCTCATGGGGCGGTCTCGGGATATTTTTCAGGGGGTAGAACGACTGTAGGAGCGAGCGTTGGAGCGGACCCCGCACGGCCGCCAGGGGCGGGAGAG
>CBIGPF010000238.1:0-7267 GCA_966191535.1 uncultured Pseudomonas sp.
CACGACCTTGCCAAGGTCGGGGTCGCGAGTTCGAGTCTCGTTTCCCGCTCCAGAATCGAAACGCCGCCCAGTTGGGCGGCGTTTTCGTTTGCGCTGGAAAATCCATCCATGAAAAGCCCGCTCATAGCGGGCTTTTGCGTTTCCAGAGCCGGGGATCACGCGGCAGCCGGCTGCTCCTCGCGGGGTACGAACAGGCGCCGGGTTGCCAGTAGGTGGACGATGAAGCTGATCAGCGCAGCGCCCAGTACGCCCACACCCAGGCGAGTAAACAGTCCGCTGGTGTCAGAGAGGTCCTGCAGCCGGTCGAGACGGTCGAAGTGCGCGGGGTCGGCGTTGGAATAGGCAATCTGCAGCACGGTGCCTTCCGGATACTTGTCGGCGTTGCTGCCGGCGACGTCGAAGCGGCCGATATAGGGCTGCCCTTTCACCTCGAACTGGTAGATGAAGTGATACATCTCCTTGGTACGGCCGCGGCGGCCGCGCTCTTCGGTGACGTCGTCCAGCGCCAGTGGAGCGCTGACCACCGAGTGGTCGGCGAGGATGCGTTTGGCGCGCAGGTGATCGCCGATGGCGGTGAGGCACATCACCAGGACGAAGCCGATGGCGAAGATCGTACAGAGGATGCTGGAGATGCGGCGGACCTTCTCGTGGGCCCCTTGCGAGATCTTGAAGCTGA
Source organism: uncultured Pseudomonas sp. (assembly GCA_966191535.1). Taxonomy (GTDB): domain Bacteria; phylum Pseudomonadota; class Gammaproteobacteria; order Pseudomonadales; family Pseudomonadaceae; genus Pseudomonas. The sequence continues at coordinate 677 of CBIGPF010000238.1, forward strand.
GCATGACGTTCCCTGCCTTGTCGTGGAAAAGTAACAAAAGGCTACGGGCGGGACGGCATGGTGTCCTTGTCAGTTTGTCAACCGGACCGGGTGGAGCGCTGGACAGATCGTCCGTGGCGCGGCGGCAGGCGCCGCGCCGCCGGGAACGTCAGTGCTTCGGCGCGTCATCCGGCAGGGCGAGCACCTGCTTCTCGCGGTTCCAGTCGAAAGGCACGCCGTTTTCTTCGGCCTCGAAGCGGCGCTCGTCGAGCTGCTGGTACATCTGCAGCTCTTCGTCGGGCATGTAGTGCAGGCAGTCGCCGCCGAAGAACCACAGCAGGTCGCGGGGAATCAGGTGGGCGATCTGCGGGTAGCGGTGGAAGATCTGGCTGATCAGGTCCTGGCCCAGGTACTGGGCGCCTTCCGGGTCGCGCGGCAGTTCCACCAGCAGTTCGTCGAAACGCTCGAGGAACAGGCCGTGGTTGTCCTCGGGAACCTGCTCGGCTTCGCCCAGGGCGCCAAGGATCATGCGCAGGTGGTTGAGCAGGGCGATATGGTGGTCGAGATAGGCGCTGGCCATGGGATTCCTCTGGAGCTGTGTACAAACGGCCGGGGAGTATATCGGGTTTCGCCTCCGCTGCCGCCGGGACGATCAGCGGATCGGTTGCATCTGGATCTGCCGGCGCTGGTTGTCGATCTGTTGACGCTGCTGGTCGAGCAGGCGCTGCTGCTGTTGCAACTGGTCCCGCTGCAGTTCGTTCTTCTGCCGCTGGATCATCTGGTCGCTCTGTCGGCGTTGTTCGTTCCAGCGCTGCTGATTGTCCTGCTGGCGTTGCAGGTCCTGCTGCTGCATCTGCAGGCGCTGGTCTTCATAGTTCAGGCGCTGCCTGTCCAGCTGGTTCTGCCTCAGTTGCTGCTGGCGGCGCAGGCTGTCCTGCTGTTGCTGGATCGGGTCGATGACCGGATCGGGTGCCGGTGCGGGGCGCGGCCGGCTGGGGTAGAGCCAGGGATCGGCCTGGATGCTGCTGGCCAGTAGCACGAGCAGGAAAAGAATGGATCGACGCATGTGCGGGTCTCCATGACGGTGATGCCTTCAGTGTGCACCCGATCGCCGTGGCAGGCAGTGCTGTGCGTCGGACAAAAAAGAGGCGCCCTGAGGCGCCCCGTGTGTGAAAGACGCAGGTCATCCGGCCTTTCCGGCCAGTGCCTCCTTGCCCAGTTCTTCCTTGGCGAAATCATCCACATTGATCACCGCGCGGCGCGCATGTTCGGCAGCGTGCAGTGTTTCGGCTTCCGCGGCCTCCAGCACCCCGGCGTCACGTGCGGCATCGATCGGTGACTGCCCCGGCTTGGGATTCACCCCATGCTCCTTGAGCGCCTTGTGCAGCTTCTTCTGCAACGGCGCAGCGGCAGCGAGCTGGTCGTAGGCAACGGTGAGCTTGGCGACCGGATCGTCTGCGCCAGTGGGCAGATGCGCGCCAGCGAGGATCGCCTGTAGCGCCGGATCGCTCAGTGGGCGGCCGAGGATGTCGGCAATCTCGGCATCCAGCGCATCGCTCGGACCGCGGTGGCGACGGCCCAGGGGCAGCACCAGCACGCGCAACAGGCAGCCGAAGGCGCGGTTGGGGAAGTTGTCGATCAGGTCGGCCAGCGCGGCCTCGGCCTTCTCCAGGTTTTCCTCCATGGCCCAGTGCAGCAGCGGATGAAGGTAGTCCGGGTTGTCGAGGTCGTGGTAGCGCTTGAGCGCCGCTGAGCCCAGGTAAAGGTGGCTCAGCGCATCGCCCAGGCGCGCGGACAGGCGCTCGCGGCGCTTCAGTTCGCCACCGAGCATCATCATGCTGAAGTCGGCGAGCAGGGCGAAGGACGCGGCAAGGCGATTCAGCGCGCGATAGTAGGGACGGCTGATGCGGTCGCCCGGTACCTGGTCGAAGCTGCCGAAGCCCAGGCCCAGCAACAGGCTGCTGGCGGCGTTGCTGACGGCGAAGCCGACGTGGTTCAGCAGCAGTTCGTCGAACTCGCGCTCCGCCTGGTCCTGGTCGTCGCGGCGGGCCAGTTCCATCTCCTTGAGCACATACGGATGGCAGCGGATCGCGCCCTGGCCGAAGATCATCAGGTTGCGCGAGAGGATGTTGGCGCCCTCGACGGTGATGAAGATCGGCGCGGCCTGCCAGGAGCGGCCCAGGTAGTTGTTCGGGCCCATGATGATGCCCTTGCCGCCGTGGATATCCATGGCGTGGGCGATGCACTCGCGGCCGCGTTCGGTGAGGTGGTACTTGAGGATGGCCGAGAGCACCGAAGGCTTCTCGCCCAGGTCTACCGCGTTGGCGGTGAGGATGCGCGCGCTGTCCATCATCCAGGCGTTGCCGCCGATGCGGGCGAGGGCTTCCTGGATGCCTTCGAAGGCCGACAGCGGCACGTTGAACTGCTCGCGCACCCGGGCGTAGCGGCCGCTGACGTAGCTGCCGGCCTTGGCAGCGCTGGTGCCCACCGCCGGCAGCGAGATCGAGCGGCCCACCGACAGGCAGTTCATCAGCATCATCCAGCCTTTGCCGATCATTTCCTGGCCGCCGATGATGTACTCCAGCGGCACGAACACGTCCTTGCCGGAGTTGGGGCCGTTCATGAAGGCGGCGCCCAGTGGCACGTGGCGACGGCCGATCTGCACGCCGTCGGTGTCGGTAGGAATGAGTGCCAGGGTGATGCCGAGGTCTTCGTCCTCGCCCAGCAGGTGGTCCGGGTCATGGCACTTGAAGGCCAGGCCGAGAAGGGTGGCCACCGGGCCGAGGGTGATGTAGCGCTTCTCCCAGGTCAGGCGCAGGCCGATGACGTCCTGGCCTTCCCACTGGCCCTTGCAGACCACGCCGACGTCGGTCATGCCGCCGGCATCGGAGCCGGCCTGCGGGCTGGTCAGGGCGAAGCAGGGGATCTCGTCGCCGCTGGCCAGGCGCGGCAGGTAGCGCTGGCGCTGGGCATCGGTGCCGTAGTGCAGCAGCAGCTCGGCCGGGCCGAGGGAGTTCGGCACCATCACGGTGGAGGCCAGGTCGCCGCTGCGGGTGGCAAGCTTCATCACCACCTGGGAGTGGGCGAAGGCGGAGAAGCCCTTGCCGCCGTACTCCTTGGGAATGATCAGGCCGAAGAAGCCCTGGCTCTTGATGTAGGTCCAGGCCTCGGGCGGCAGGTCCATGTCCTTGCCGACCTGGTAGTCGTCGATCATGGCGCACAGCTGCTCGGTGGGGCCGTCGACGAAGGCCTGCTCCTCCTCTGTCAGTTGCGCGCGGGGATAGGCCAGCAGGGTGTGCCAGTCCGGGCGCCCGCTGAACAGCTGGCCATCCCACCAGACGGTACCGGCCTCGATGGCCTCGCGTTCGGTCTCGGACATCGGTGGCAGGGTCTTCTTGAACCAGGCGAACAGCCGCGAGGTGAACAGGCTGCGGCGCAGGTCGGTGGCGAGAATCGTCACCGCGACCACGGCCCAGAGCAGCCACAACAGCACCATCCAGCCATGGGCGTGGCTGAACAGGCTCATCAGTGCGAGGTACACGGCGACGATGCCGAGTGCCTTGAGCGGCGCGGCGCGGCGGTGCGCGAGCCAGGCGACGCCGAGGATCAGGACGAGTAACCAGACGAGCAGCATGCGGATTCCTCCATGACAGCCCAACCCGGCGACAGCAGGCCGTAGTGGGCTTGGTGACGAGAGTGCGCGAGCACGGCGGGGGGATTCCCGGTGGGAGCCCCTTCCACCATGCACCGGAAGCTTAGCTGGCCGCATCGGACCGATGGCCGCATGGCCGGACAGCTTGGCCGGATCGCCGTGTCGGGCAGGCCCCGGCGCTGGTTAGACTGGTCGGACCCTCAAGGATGACCAGCCCGGAGACAACGCCATGCAGTCCTACCTCAAGCCCAGCCGCTTCGTTGATAGTGACCACCCCGGGGTAATCGAGTTCGCTCTAAATCACCGTGGCGACGGCGGTACCCCGCTGGAGCAGGCGGTGGCGCTGTATTACGCGGTGCGCGACCAGATTCGCTACAACCCCTACGTGTTCAGCCGTGACCCGCAGACGCTCAAGGCCAGCCATGCGCTGGAGGCCGGGCAGTCCTACTGCGTGCCCAAGGCCACGCTGCTGGCGGCCTGCGCCCGGCATTGCGGCATCCCCGCACGCATCGGTCTGGCCGACGTGAAGAACCACCTGGCCACGCCGCGCCTGCTGGAGTTGCTGCGCAGCGAGGTGTTCGCCATGCACGGCTACACCGAGCTGTTCCTCGAAGGCCGCTGGGTCAAGGCCACGCCGGCCTTCGACATCGGCCTGTGCGAGGCCTTCGGCGTGCTGCCGCTGGAGTTCGACGGGCGCAACGACAGCGTCTTCCATCCGTTCAACCGCGACGGCGAGCGGCACATGGAGTACCTGCGCGATCACGGCCAGTTCCCCGATGTGCCCGAGGCGTTCTTCTTCGGCTACCTGAAGCAGTGCTACCCGCATCTGTTCACCGGCGAGGACGCGCCGCTGGAGGGCGACATGCGCAGTGAGGCGCCAAGGCAATAACGCAATCGTCCATGAAAGCAATTGCCATGAAAGCAATCGATAGTAACCATCAGTACGTGTGTCTTTTTTCCTGGCGCCTTAGCCGGTAGGGTGCCGTCATCCGAAATCGCGTCCGTCGGGCGCGTGACCATCGAATGACGACAACAAGAGAGGCGCAGCATGCTCAAGATCTGGGGCCGGAAGAATTCCTCCAACGTGCGCAAGGCGCTCTGGTGCGCGGAAGAGGCAGGCCTGGCCTATGAGCGGATCGATGCCGGCGGCGCGTTCGGCCTGGTCAACGATGCGCCGTATCGTGCCCTGAACCCCAATGGCGTGGTGCCGACCCTGGATGACGATGGTTTCGTACTCTGGGAATCCAACACCATTGTCCGCTATCTCGCCGCGCGCTATGCCCCGGACCTGTACCCGCAGGACCTGCAGCAACGTGCTAGCGCCGAGAAGTGGATGGACTGGACCACCTCGTCCTTCGCCGCACCGTTCCGCACCGTGTTCTGGGGTACCCTGCGCACCCCGCCGGAGCAGCGCGATGCCGCGGCCATCCAGACCGCCATCGATACCTGTGTGGCTCTGCTGGCGGTCCCCGAGGCCGCACTGGCCGCGCAGCCGTACCTCACCGGCGAACAATTCGGCATGGGCGACATTCCGCTGGGCAGCTTCATCTATGCTTGGTTCGAAATGCCCATCGAGCGCCCGGCACAGCCGCATCTCGCGGCCTGGTACGAACGCCTGAAGGCGCGTCCGGCCTACCGTGTGGCGGTGATGACCGACCTGACCTGAATGCGTGTGCGTGCCCCGGAGGTTGCAATCCTCGCGGCGTACCCTTATCAAGCAGGCCTTTTTCCAAAGACATGCGTCTTTCCACCGACTTGCAACGGGAATACCCATGAGTTCCGCGCTGTCCATCCGTCAACTGACGAAGACCTACGGCAACGGTTTCCAGGCCCTCAAGGGCATCGACCTGGACGTCGCCGAGGGTGATTTCTTTGCCTTGCTGGGCCCCAACGGCGCCGGCAAATCCACCACCATCGGCATCCTCTCCACCCTGGTGAACAAGACCAGCGGCACGGTGAACGTGTTCGGCCATGACCTGGACAAGGATCCGTACGGCTTGAAGCGCTGCCTGGGCGTGGTGCCCCAGGAGTTCAACTTCAACCAGTTCGAGAAGGTGTTCGACATCGTCGTCACCCAGGCCGGCTACTACGGCATCCCGATGAGCGTGGCCAAGGGCCGCGCCGAGAAGTACCTGACCCAGCTGGGGCTGTGGGACAAGCGCAACTCCGCCTCCCGCGAGCTCTCCGGCGGCATGAAGCGCCGCCTGATGATCGCCCGTGCGCTGGTGCATGAGCCGCGCCTGCTGATCCTCGATGAACCCACCGCTGGCGTGGACATCGAACTGCGCCGCTCGATGTGGAACTTCCTCACCGAGCTCAACCAGGAAGGCATCAGCATCATCCTCACCACGCACTACCTGGAGGAGGCCGAGCAGCTCTGCCGCAACATCGCGATCATCGACCACGGCACCATCGTGGAGAACACCAGCATGCGCAAACTGCTGAGCAAGCTGCACGTGGAGACCTTCTACCTCGACCTGCAGGGCACCCTGAGCGCGGCGCCGAAGCTGGACGGCTACCCGGTGCGCCTGGTGGATGACCACACCCTGGAAGTGCAGGTGGACAAGTCGCTGGGCATCAACGGCCTGTTCGTCCAGCTCAACGCCCAGGGCCTGCAGGTGCTGAGCCTGCGCAACAAGAGCAATCGCCTGGAGGAGCTGTTCGTGTCGCTGGTGGAGAAGAATCTGTCGAAGGTGGCGGTATGAGTCACGAACTGCGCGCCAACTGGGTCGCCCTCAACACCATCGTCTACCGTGAAGTCCGCCGCTTCCTGCGTATCTGGCCGCAGACGCTGCTGCCGCCGGCGATCACCATGGTTCTGTACTTCGTCATCTTCGGCAACCTGATCGGCCGGCAGATCGGCGACATGGGTGGCTTCACCTACATGCAGTACATCGTGCCCGGCCTGATCATGATGTCGGTGATCACCAACTCCTACGGCAACGTGGTGTCGAGCTTCT
>CBIGPF010000239.1:0-7252 GCA_966191535.1 uncultured Pseudomonas sp.
CTGGATGCGTCGATTTCCTTGGTGAACTTGAACGGCGTATGGATGCGGGTGCCGGTCAGCTTGCCGGTGTTGTTGTCGGTCGGGATGTACAGGCTGTGATCCTGGGCCACGACCTCGACGCTGCCTTCACGGCTCTGGACGTTGACCGAACCCTTGATGTCCGCACCACCGTCGTCTTTCAGCCACAGGTAAACGGGAATTGCCATGGGGAAGTTCCTTCTATTGGGATGAGAGCGTCGCCTGGTAATGAGGCGACTGGGGTTGTCCTTCCGGTGCCTGGGCCGGGACCGCGCAGGCTCCCGTTTCCGGCACCAGACGGATATCGACCCGGCGGTTGGCCGCTCGGCCCGCCGGAGTGTCATTGCTGGCGATAGGTTGCGCGGCGCCATGGCCCTGCACCGCGAAGCAGCTGTCAGGCAAGTCGCCCATCTGCTGCATCCAGTCGCGCACGGCGGCTGCGCGATCCCGCGACAGCACCAGGTTGCGCGCTTCGTCACCGGTAGAGTCGGTGTGCCCGGCGACGACAATCAGCCAGCCCGGCTGGGCCTTGATGCCCACCAGCGCATTAACCAGCACCTTGGTCGAGCCCGGCTTGAGCTCGGCGCTGCCGCTGCCGAACAGCGAGAGGCTGTCCAGCCGGACCGGATCGGGGATCTTCATCGTCGCCTGCACGACAGCAACGGGCGGGCGGTAGGCGGCGATGGCGGCCAGCAGCGGACGACGAATCCGCTCTGCGGCATACAGGCCGAGGCCGAGCGGCAGGGGTTCGCCTTCGCGGTAGTAGCGATCCAGTCGGGCAGCGTCGTTGCGCAGCACCACGATGGCCTGCTCGCGCTGCCGGTGTTCCGGCTGATCCGGCGAGGTCGGCTCGGCTATTGCCTGGTAACGCAGCAGGTCATCGCTCAGCTGGCGCACCAGAAGGACGTTCTGCCACGCGGAGCTGCACAGACCGACAGCGGCGGCGAGAACGAACAGCCAGAGCGCACGCAGCGTTGCCCACCGCGCCGGTGTGACTCCGGGTTTGCGGGGAAGACGCGACAGCAGCGGATCGGGGAATGGCAACGGCGTATGACCGGCCTCTCGCCCAGACGCCTGCAGCGCAGTGCGCTCAAGCAACCAGTCCGACCAGAGACTATCGGTGCGCAGCGACGGGCCACCGGCGGTAAGCATCTGTGCGCAAGCGATTGGGGAGCACGGCGTCTCGCGCCCTTCGCGCGAAGTGAGATGGGGAAGCACCGCGCGGGTCACCCAACGCGCCAGACTCTGCGCCTCGACATGGGCGCCCAGGCGTGCTGACCGGGTAACCAGGTCGGCGGGAAGCGCCTGCCATCGTGCTGCATCCACGCTGCCCGAGCCATCGTCGACCGTCAGTGCCTCGGACTCGCAGCCCCTGATGAACCAGGAGCCGTCGCCTTGCGCCGACTGCAGATAGGATCCCAGCACGACCGGCAACGCCAGTCCGCCACGGCGCAAGCGCGCCATTTGCTGGCGGAAACCCCGGAGGTTTCCGGCGAGGATTGCCGGGTCCTGCTGGGCGGCAGGATTGACCACATGGAACACGCCGATCTGCCCGCTCCAGTGCGGACGGTTTGCCAGCACCTGGTCGATGACCGAGGCCAATTGATCGACACTCGTCACCCGCAGGTAGCAGCCTTGCGCAGTGACGCGCAGGACCAGCCGATCCTCGGCGGCATCGCCGAACAGCATGGCTAAGTCATCACCGCAGACCGCTACAACCGGCAATGCAAACTCTGCCGACGGCAAGCTGCAACCCTTGGCCAGGAGCAGCGAGCTCCGCGCCTTGTCACGCCGACCGGCGACTATCCAGCCCAGGCCGACGACGACCAGGATCGCCAGCACCAGCCATAGTCGCCCAGCCAAGGGCAGCGGTATTACCGCGCACGCCAGGGCAAGGCCCAGTAGTCCGGCCCAAAGCCACAAGCCGCGCGTCCAGTTGAGCTGCAGCGACATGCTTACACCTGCCCGGGCAGCAGGGCGGCAACCGTGTCGCTGAGTACCCGGTGCAACACCAGCCACAGCCCCACCAGCAGAACCACCGCCACCGCCACATGCAACCATGGCGTGGACAGCCAGCGCCGCAGGCTTCCACCACCAGCGCGCACCAGCAGTGGAGCCCCGGAGCTTGCTCCGAACGGCTCGACCTGCTCGTTCAATGCCACCAGCAGACGCTCGCGCTCAGGATCACTTTCTGTCTCGTACCGGCCAAGGAAACCCAGCATCAGCACGCGCTGGTAGCAGGTCAGCACACGGTGATCCGGGGCCGGCTCGGACAAGACTTCGCGCATGTCTTCGTACAGCTGCTCGCCCGCCTGGTGACGATTGAAGAAATGCGCCTGCAGGGGCTTGGCCGTCCAGTAGTCGCGGGTCGCCGGCTGTGCATTGCGCATCACCGTTTCATCCAGCAATGCACATTGCGCATAACAGATCTGGTTGATCGTACGCTGGCTCATCCCTGCTTCGATCAGTCTGTTGCGAGTTTCTTCCACCTGTGCCGCGCAATGATTCCAGAGCTCGGCGCCACTCTTCGGCGCAGCGCTCTGGCGCAACTCCACGACCAGCAGGTAGCTGTCCTGCAGCAGCGCGTCGATGTCCACTTCCATGGTTCTTCCAGTCGCTTTCGTCATGAGCGCAGCACCGCGAACAGGTCCAGTTCGACGTCCCCGAGCGTGCCGGGAACATACAGGGCACAGCTGCCGGACTCCTGCATTGCACGGGCCTTGGGATGGGCCAGGTCGAGCGCGAAGTACTGGTTGCCCAGGCGCATCGGAATCGCCGCGGGTACGTGACTGAGTGGCAGCAATGGGACACCATCGAGCGCAACGCTAACCAGATGATCCACGTCATCCGGCGCACCAACCTTGCACAGCTTCGGAAACTGGCTCTGGACCTGGGCGGCGGGTAGACTGGAGCGCACCGACAGGTAGAAGTCCACCCCTCCAGCTTCGCGCAGACGACCGTCGTGCAACTTCGCCTGCCAGCGCTGAGCGGTGGGATGCTCCAACTCCAGGGCAATGACGCGGGACGGTAGACTGGCCTCCAGCAACGATGAGATCAGCCGGAATAGCGGCGGGAACACCTCTTCCAGCCGCTCGTGTCGGTAGCCGGGAATGGCTGCAATGTCGTGCTCCAGCGAGAAGGTCATCAGGCTGCCCGCCAGCTTGGCCAGCTCCCGGTAGACCTGCTGTGGATGCTGCCCCGGATGTACCAGCAGGTCGGCCAGCACTGGCTGATAGGTGTTCAGCGCATTGAGCAGCCAGAACAGCGACACATCCGCCACGGCGAAGTCGGCCATGCGCTCGTTGCTCTCACGGCGCATGCCCATCAGGCGGGTGCGCTTGGCGGACAACTGGGTCATCAGGTTGTCCAGCTGTTCCAGCAGAGGCGGATGGGCGTCGAAACTGAGCAGCGGCGGGACGAACTTCGAGTCCAGCACCCAAACGCCTTGCGCATCACGCAGCACTCGCGCCACCGGGCAGGTCAGGTACTCGGCGTTCTCGTCGCCGTCCAGGCGCAACGACAGCAGGTGTTCCAGTGCAGCCATGGACTCGGCGTCATCGCCGTAGAGATCCTGCACCTGCCGCCAATCCTGACGATAGCGGACCGGCTGGGCGGGATTGCCCTCGCTCATCTGGCAGTTGCCACCATTGGCGTGCTCCAGGGGCAACGCCAGCAGCAAGGTAGCGACCATTTCCTGTTCGGGGAGACGCTCAAGATCCAGCGCCGGCGGCAGCCGGTCGGCCATGTCGCTGTCGATCAGCGTGCCATCCGCGAGCCGCACCCGCAGCCGGGCAGCCTTGAGCTTGCCCAGCCGCAGTGCGTCATGGTCGAACTGTGCAGCCTGCACCCCCCAGGGGTGGACCGCCGAGATGCGCGCCACGCATTCGTTGGTCCAGGCCTCCCAGCGTGCCTGTTGCTGGAATTGCTGCGGGGACAGCAAAGCCCCCGCAGCCCATAAGGGGCGGTCGATCTTCATGAGTGCCTTCCGTGACGACGCTTAGGCTTTGGCCTTGGGCATCTGCGAGACCAGGGACAGGTTGACGTCCATGCCTTCCACCTGGAAATGCGGGACGGCGTAGAGCTTCACGCGGAAGAAGCCCGGGTTGTCGTCAATGTCCTCCACCGTCACCTTGGCGTCGCGCAGCGGGTGCGAAGCCTGCAGATCATCGCTGGGATCGGTCATCTCGGTGACCAGGCCGCGAATCCAGTTGTTCAGCTCCAGTTCGAGGACGCGGCGGTCCTTGGTGGTGCCGATGTTTTCGCGCTGGATCAGCTTGAGGTAGTGGGCGATGCGCGAGAGCAGGAAGATGTACGGCAAGCGCGCGTTGATACGGCTGTTCGCGGTGGCATCGGCGGTCTCGTACAGTGCCGGCTTCTGCGCGCTGTTGGCGGAGAAGAAGCAGGCATAGTCGCGGTTCTTGTAGTACGACAGCGGGATGAAACCGAGGTTGGCGAACTCGAACTCACGGGTTTCCGGGATCATCACTTCTGAGGGAATCTTCACCTGGTTGCCGGTGCCCAGGTCATACAGGTGGATCGGCAGGTCGGTGACCGCTCCACCCGCCTGCGGTCCGCGTATCTGCACGCACCAGCCGTTGTTGATGAAGCTCTTCACCATGTTGGCGGCGAAGGCGAAGGTGGCGTTGGTCCACAGGTATTTGTCGTGGTCCGGGCCCTTGACGCTCTCGACGTAGTTGAAGCTGCGCACCGGGATGGTATCCGGGCCGTAGGGCAAGCGGCCGAGCACCCGCGGCATGGTCAGGCCGATGTAGCGGGAGTCATCGGAGTCGCGGAAGGACTTCCACTTGAGGTATTCGGCGCGATCGAAATAGTTGCCGATGTCCTTGATCGCAGCCACCTCCTCCATCGTTTCCTTGCCGAAGAACGCCGGCCCCACCGAGCCAATGAACGGCATGTGGGCCGCGGCGGCGACCTTGGAAATGCTGCGAAGCAGGGCGATATCCTGCGGACCGCGATCGAACTCGTAGTTGGAAATCGCCGCGGCAATCGGCTCGCCACCGGGAGTGTCGTATTCCTGGGTGTAGGTGTGGACGTACAGGCCGCTCTGGGCGATTTCCGGTGCGTCCTCGAAGTCCTGCACCAGGTGGTCCTTGCTGATATCCAGCAGTTCGATGCGCACGTTCTGGCGGAAGTCGGTCTGGTCGATCAGCGACTTGACCCCACGCCAGGTGGACTCGACGCGCTGGAAGTCCGGGTGGTGCATGATCGCATCGAGCTGCCGGCTGATCTGCTCGTCCAGCTGGGCGATGTGCTCGTCGAGCAGGGTCTTGTCGAGCCGCTCGACCTTCTGCGAAGAGCGTTTGAGCAGGTCGAGGAAGACGCTGACGGCGGCGGTGACACGCTCGTCGGCAGAAACATCCGACAGTGCATCGGTGCTCTGGTAGATCTCGATATCGGTCAGCGACGACACCGGGCTCAGGTTGATCTTGTCGAACAGGGTGGCATAGACGCCCTGCCCCTCATGGGTCAGCACGGTGCTGCCCGACGCTACTGCCGTATTTCCTTCTGCGGACATGTCATCTCTCCTTAATGCTGGGCTTCATCGTGCGGGGCAAGCGCGGCGAGTTCGGCGCGCAGTTCGCTGCTCAGGGCGTCATCCTTGAGGATTCGCTCCAGCTCGCGACGGAAGGTGACGTTGTCCAGCAGGTTCGACTTGAGGTCGCGCAGCAGATTGCGCATGGCCAGCAAGGCACGAAGTTCGGGGAGTTGACGGGCCACCTGCTCGGGCTCGAAATCCTTCATGTGGCGGAAGGACAGTTCGACACTGGCATCGGAGCCATCGTCGGCGATCGTATTGGGTACAGCAATCTTCAGCCGGGGCTGAAAGTCCGCCAGCACACTATTGAAGTTGTTCTTGTTGATATCGACCTTGCTGCGCTCGGACAGCGGACGAAGTTCACGACCGTTGCTGTAATCACCCAACACCATGAGCTTCAGCGGTAGTTCTACTTTCTTCTGCGCCCCACCGGTGTGCAGATCGAGCTTTATATTGACGCGAGCCTTTGGAACTTCATTCTGAAAACTATCAGATGCCATGATTACCTGCCTTACAATCCCTTTGTTAATGCAAGCACGCAACGCGACCGCAGCCTCTAGACGGCCGATGCGCGCGACGAATATGAAACTCAAACCGCTCCAAGCGACTGGACTATCCAACAGCCCGCCGAGCCATTCCATAAGAAATATCTGGAAAATCCAGTCCTTCTTGACCCAGCCGTATCTGCAAGAGAACTTCTCGAAAACCCTCGAAGACTGCCACGAGTGGAGACTATTTCAACCCCAATCATCAGATTAGAAAGCCTTTAGGAATCGCCTTACAGGTATTACTCATGAATCCCTTCAGCGAAGTAGCCTTTCAAATACCAAAGAAGTAATTTGCTGCGTGAAAATTCTGAATTATTTATGTCCGTATTCCCCGAAAAAAGGCATGACGAGTATCAACGTCCTTCACGGTTACCGGTGGGTCAGGGTCCATTCGCGGTGATTTGTTCTTGGCCGGGCTTGTGAGCGCCCCACGACAGCCACTATCATGAGAAGCATTCTCAAATGATAAAAGTTCCGCCATGCCCTCGGTCGACGCTCCCCTCCACGCCGCCGTCAGCGAGCTCTATCAGCACCATCACGGCTGGCTGCACGGCTGGCTGCGTCGTCGCCTGGGCTGCCATGAACAGGCCGCCGACCTGGCCCAGGACACCTTCACCCGCCTGCTCGGCTCACGCCGGGTGCTGGATGCCCGCGAGCCGCGCGCGTACCTCACCACGGTGGCCAAGGGGCTGATGATCAACTGGTTCCAGCGCCAGTCGCTGGAACGCGCCTACCTCGAAGCGCTCGCCAATCTGCCCGAAGAGCTGGCGCCCTCGCCGGAGCAACGTTACCTCGTGCTGGAAACCCTGCACGAGGTGGATGCCCTCCTCGCCCGCCTGCCCGAGCCTGTGCGCCAGGCCTTCCTGCTGGCGCAGATCGAGGGGCTGAAGTACGAGGCCATCGCCGAGCGCCTGGGCGTATCCCTGGGGTCGGTGAAGCGTTATATGCAGCAGGCCTTCCGTCATTGCCTGGAACTGATGGAATGAGCGCCGCCGAGCCGATCGCAGCGCGCATCCTCGACGAGGCGGCAGACTGGCTGGTCCGCCTGCAGCACGATTCCAGCGATGAAAATCGACGCGCCTGCGTCGACTGGCAATTTGAAGGTCTTACAGATTGCCAGTCGGGGTGT
>CBIGPF010000240.1:0-7237 GCA_966191535.1 uncultured Pseudomonas sp.
GGCACCGCCAACACCAACCACCTGCTGGTGGAAGTGATGGGCCTGCACCTGCCGGGCGCCTCCTTCGTCAACCCGAACACCCCGCTGCGTGACGAGCTGACCCGCGAAGCCGCTCGCCAGGCCGCGCGCCTGACGCCGGAGAACGGCCAGTTCGTGCCCATGGCGGAGATCGTCGACGAGAAGGCCATGGTCAACTCGGTGGTGGCGCTGCTGGCCACCGGCGGTTCGACCAACCACACCCTGCACCTGCTGGCCATCGCCCAGGCCGCCGGCATCCAGCTGACCTGGCAGGACATGGCGGACCTCTCCGAAATCGTGCCGACCCTGGCGCGCATCTATCCCAACGGCCAGGCCGACATCAACCACTTCCAGGCGGCGGGCGGCATGTCCTTCCTGATCCGTCAGCTGCTCGATGGCGGCCTGCTGCATGAAGACGTGCAGACCGTGATGGGCAAGGGGCTGCGTCGCTACCTGCAGGAGCCTTTCCTCGATGGCGGCAAGCTGGTCTGGCGCGAAGGCCTGGCGGCGAGCCTGGACGAGAACATCCTGCGCCCCATCGACAAGCCGTTCTCTCCCGAAGGCGGCCTGCGCCTGATGGAAGGCAACCTCGGTCGCGGCGTGATGAAGGTGTCCGCCGTGGCGCTGGAACACCAGATCGTCGAAGCCCCGGTGCGCATCTTCCACGACCAGTCGAGCCTGGCCGCCGCCTTCAAGGCCGGCGAGCTGGAGCGTGACCTGGTCGCCGTGGTGCGCTTCCAGGGCCCGCGCGCCAACGGTATGCCGGAGTTGCACAAGCTCACGCCGTTCCTCGGCGTGCTGCAGGACCGCGGCTTCAAGGTAGCGCTGGTCACCGACGGGCGCATGTCCGGCGCTTCCGGCAAGGTGCCGGCGGCGATCCACGTATCTCCCGAAGCGCTCAACGGCGGCCCGCTGGCCAAGCTGCGCGACGGCGACGTGGTGCGTGTCGACGGCACCACCGGCGAGCTGCGCGTGCTGGTGGATGCGGCGGAATGGGATGCCCGTCCACTCGTCGAGACCCCGGCGCTGGATAATGTCGGCATGGGGCGCGAGCTGTTCGCCTTCATGCGCAATGCGTTCAGTTCGGCCGAGCAGGGGGCGTGCAGCTTCACTGCCGAGCTCGACGGCTTGCGCTGAATAAGCCGCTGATGGAACCTCCCGCGCGGCGTGACTGCCTGTTCGCCGCACGGGAGCCCCGCGCTGCTGTCCTACGCTGAACCTTTCCCCTACTTCCAGGCCCGAGCCCGCAATGAATTCCAACAACGCTCAGAACGCCTCGAACGGTTTCGCCCTGGTCGGCGACATCGGCGGCACCAACGCCCGCTTCGCCCTGTGGCGCGGTGAAGTCCTCGAGTCCATCCAGGTCCTGGCATGCGCCGATTACCCGCGCCCGGAAGACGCCGTGCGCGACTACCTGCAGCGCGCAGGCCAGCCGTTGTCTGCCGTCGAGAACGTCTGCCTGGCCTGCGCCGGTCCCGTCGGTGCCGGCGACTTCAAGTTCACCAACAACCACTGGGTGATTCGCCGCGACGCCTTCCGCGCTGAGCTGGGCCTGAGCCACCTGCTGCTGGTGAACGACTTCAGCACCATGGCCTGGGCCGCGTCGCGGCTGTCGGAAGAGCACCTGGTGCAGGTGCGCCCCGGCAAGGCGCTGGAAGGCCGCGCCAAGCTGATCATCGGTCCGGGGACGGGCCTGGGCGTCGGCAGCCTGATGCCGTTGCCGGGTGGCGGCTGGGACGTGCTGCCCTGTGAAGGCGGCCACGTCGACCTGCCGGTAACCTCCGAGCGCGATTTTGCTCTCTGGCAACTGCTGCGCGAGAAGTACGGCCACGTCTCGGCGGAGCGTGTGCTCTCCGGGAGCGGCCTGGAAAACCTCTACCGCATGAGCTGCCAGCTCGATGGCGTGGAGCCGAAATGCGCCACCGCCGCCGAGATCGGCGAGCGCGCCATGGCCGGCGATGCATACGCCGACGCGGTGCTGGAGCACTTCTTCATCTGGCTGGCGCGGGTCGCCGGCAATGCCGTGATGACGGTCGGCGCGCTGGGTGGCGTGTACATCACCGGCGGCATCGTCCCGCGCTTCCTCGAACGCTTCCAGCGCAGCGGCTTCGCCGAGGCGTTCCGTACCCGTGGCAAGACCAGCGGGCCGTACCTCGATCCGGTGCCGGTGTGGGTCATGACGGCGGATCATCCGGGCCTGTTCGGCGCCGGCGTCGCCCTGGAACAGGCGCTGCGCAACGAAGGCTGACAGACCGCTCCACCCCTGAATAACAAGAAAAAGGGATGCCCGAAGTGAACCAGCCTGCCCGATCCATCCTGCTGGTGGACGACGACCAGGAAATCCGCGAGCTGCTGGAAACCTACCTCAGCCGCGCCGGCTTCCAGGTGCGCAGCGTCGCCGATGGCGAGAGCTTCCGCCGCGCGCTGTGCGACGAGGACGCCGCCCTGGCGATCCTCGATGTGATGCTGCCCGACGAGGATGGCTTCAGCCTGTGTCGCTGGATTCGCTCGCACCAGCGCCATGCCTGCATGCCGGTGATCATGCTCACCGCCAGTTCCGACGAGGCCGACCGCGTGGTAGGCCTGGAGCTGGGCGCCGACGATTACCTCGGCAAACCCTTCAGCCCCCGTGAGCTGCTGGCGCGGATCAAGGCCTTGTTGCGCCGCGCGCAGTTCACCCAGGTCCGCGGTGGCGAGGTCATCGCCTTCGACGACTGGCGGCTGGACACCATCAGCCACCGACTGTTCCACGAGGACGGCGAGGAACATTTCCTCAGCGGCGCCGACTTCGCCCTGCTCAAGCTGTTCCTCGACAATCCCCGGCAGATACTCGATCGCGACACCATCGCCAGCGCCACCCGTGGCCGCGAGGTGATGCCGCTGGAGCGTATCGTCGACATGGCCGTGTCGCGCCTGCGCCAGCGCCTGCGCGACACCGAGAAACCGGCGCGGCTGATCCAGACCGTGCGCGGCAGCGGTTACCTGCTGGCCGCCCAGGTTCGCCCACACCTCGCCGGCCATGAGTGAGCGCCGCCGCCGGGCCCTGGTGCCGCGCTCGCTGCTCGGCCGCATGCTGCTGCTCACCCTGCTGGCGGTGCTGATCGCCCAGGGGCTGTCGAGCCTGTTCTGGATTTCCCACCTGCGCACCAGCCAGCGCGATGGCCTGCTCACCAGTTCGCGCAGCCTGGCCTATTCCATGGCGGCCAGCGTCAGCTACTTTCGCTCGTTGCCCATCGGCTACCGCCCGCTGGTGCTCGACCAGCTGCGCAGCATGGGCGGCACGCGCTTCTTCGTCTCGCTCAACGAACGCCCGCTGAACCTGCGCGCGCTGCCGGACACCAGCAACAAGCAGGCGGTGATCGACATCGTGCAGGACGTGCTGCACCAGAAGCTGGGCAAGGACGTCGAGCTGCAGGTGGAGTTCGTCAGCCCGGACGACCTGCGGCTGTTCAACGGTGAGCTGAAGCTGGAGGAACTGCCGCGCTCCTGGGCGCACTATGCGCTGACCCTGGAACCGGTGAACCCGCCGGTGCTGGTCACGCAGATTCGCATCGGCGAAAGCGAGTGGCTGTACATCGCCAGCCTGATGCCCGCACCCTACGTCACCCTGGAACCCGAGGGCCTGCCGCCGCAGCAGGTCCTCTCCATTGCCTTCACCAGCATGCTGCTCTTGCTGTTCACCGGCCTGCTGGTCCATTGGCAAAGCCGCCCGCTCAAGCGCCTGGCCCGCGCCGCCCGTGACATCGCCCTGGGCGGCCAGGACCAGCCGCTGGAAGAGAGCGGGGCTAGCGAACTGGTGGAGGTCTCCCGCGCCTTCAACACCATGCGCGAGCGCATCGACCGCTACGTCAACGAGCGCGCCCAGTTGTTCAGCGGCATCTCCCACGACCTGCGCACGCCCATCACCCGCCTGCGCCTGCGCGTGGAGCTGCTGGAGGACGAGCAGGCGCAGGACAAGTTCAGCCACGACCTCGACGAACTGGAACTGCTGGTGAAGGGCGCTCTGCAATGCGTGAAGGACACCGACATCCACGAGAACGTCGAGCCGGTGGACCTCAACCAGCTGCTGCAATACGTCGCCGGCCCCTACATCGCCGATGGCCGCGTCGAGGTCCTGGGCGCGGCGCTGGAGCCCTATCCGGGCAAGCCGTTGGCGCTCAAGCGCTGTATCGGCAACCTGCTGGACAACGCCCTGAAATACGGCGGTCGCGCCCAGCTGAGCATCGAGGATGATCCCGACGCGGTGGTCCTGCACGTCGACGACCAGGGCCCCGGCGTGCCGGAGCAGCGCCTGGAAAAAGTCTTCGAGCCGCGCTTCCGCCTCTCCGAACGCGGCCAGGGTTACGGCTTGGGCCTGGGCATCGCGCGCAATATTGCGCATACCCATGGCGGGGAAGTGACCCTGCAGAACCGCCGGGAGGGCGGGCTGCGGGTGACGTTGAGGTTGCCGCGGTTGGAGGTGGAGTAGGGGAGGATTGCTCCTGCCGGCAGTTTGGGAGTGCTTGGATGCCGCAGCCCTCTCCCTAATCCTCTCCCTGAAGGGAGAGGGGACTGGATCGGCGCGAGTGGTAACCACGGAGTTGGCTTGATGCCACGGTGTGAGTGGACGCAGAAGCCTACAGGCAGCTCGGAAAGCTCCCTCTCCCTTCAGGGAGAGGGCTGGGGAGAGGGTGGTGGGCCGAGGCACTAGCCTCCAGGCGTAGCCCCGCCGGAGCCAACCCAATGACCTCCCACCTCACCCAGTTCTCGAAACAACTCCGCCATGACCAGACCGAAGCCGAACGCGCCCTCTGGCACCACCTGCGGGCCCACCGCTTCCTCGGCCTCAAGTTCCGCCGGCAAAAGGTCATCGGGCCCTACATCATCGATTTCATTTGTCACGAACGCCTGTTGATCATTGAGCTGGATGGCGGGCAGCATCTGGATTCCAGTGAGGATCAGCAGCGCGACGCGTGGCTCAAGGCCAGGGGTTTCATGGTGCTGCGCTTCTGGAATCATGATGTGCTGTCGAAGATGGATTCGGTGCTGGAGGCGATACGTCTGGCGCTCGATGCGGACGCTTTGCCCTCTGCCCAACCCTCTCCCTGAGGGGAGAGGGGGCCGTTCGGCGTGAAGCGAGACCTCGGTTTCAGCCGGCCTCTCCATTGATATTTGAAAGCTCCGATGGCATCAGGCGAACTGCACACCTGGCACGGCAGAGGACAACTCCCTCTCCCTTCAGGGAGAGGGTGGGGGAGAGGGTGGTGGGCCGAGCGGAAATCCCCCAGGGGGTATCCGTAAGCGCGCTTTCACGCTCCAATCCACCTCCACGCTCGTATCCACCCCAAGCCCCAATGTCACCACCTCGTGACAATCGAAGATCGCTTCGTTACCCGGAGAGCGGAATGCCTTGGATAGACTCGGACCATCGCAAGCGCAGACTTGCCTCCAATAACAAGAACAAGGTGCTCCCCATGAATGCGATCCGTCGCCTGTCGGCCGCCATCTGTCTTTCCTCCTTCTGTCTCTCTCCCCTGCTGGCCCACGCCGGTGAAGTCGAAGTGCTGCACTGGTGGACGTCTCCTGGTGAAAAGCGCGCTGCCGAAACCCTGAAGAAACTCGTCGAGGCCAAGGGGCACACCTGGAAGGACTTCGCTGTCGCCGGTGGCGGTGGCGAAGCGGCCATGACCGTGCTGAAGACCCGCGCCGTCTCCGGCAACCCGCCGGCCGCCGCGCAGATCAAGGGGCCGGACATCCAGGAGTGGGGCGAGCTGGGCCTGCTTGCCGATCTCAACGATGTCGCCGCCGAAGGCAAGTGGGACCAGTTGCTGCCGCCGCAGGTGGCGCAGATCATGAAGTACAAGGGCGAGTACGTGGCCGTGCCGGTCAACGTGCACCGGGTGAACTGGCTGTACATCAACCCGGATGTCTTCAAGAAGGCAGGCGCCACGCCGCCGACCACCCTCGATGAACTCTTCGCCGCCGCCGACAAGCTCAAGGCCGCCGGTTTCACGCCGTTGGCCCATGGCAGCCAGCCCTGGCAGGACGGCACCCTGTTCGAGAACCTGGTGCTCAGCAAGATGGGCCCGGAGGGCTATCGCAAGGCCTTCGTCGAGCTGGACAAGCAAACCCTCACCGGTGCGCAGATGGCCGACGTCTTTGCCGCGCTGAAGAAGCTGCACAGCTACGTCGACGCCGATGCCGCCGGCCGCGAGTGGAACGTCGCCACCGGCATGGTCATCAACGGCAAGGCGGGCATGCAGATCATGGGCGACTGGGCCAAGAGCGAGTTCACCGCCGCCGGCAAGGTGGCGGGCAAGGACTACCAGTGCCTGCCATTCCCCGGCACGCAGAAGGCCTTCGACTACAACATCGACTCCCTGGTGATGTTCAAGCTGAGCAACGCGGAGAACCGCAAGGCCCAGGAAGACCTCGCCCGCGCGGTGCTCGACCCGTCGTTCCAGAAGGATTTCAGCCTGAACAAGGGCTCGATCCCGGTGCGCCTGGACGTCGACATGACGCCCTTCGACAGCTGCGCCCAGCAGTCCATGAAGGACTTCAAGGCCGCTTCCGCCAGCAACAACCTGGTGCCGAGCATGGCCCACAGCATGGCTGCCTCCAGCTACGTGCAGGGCGCGATCTTCGACGTGGTCACCAACTTCTTCAACGATCCCGCCGCCGACCCGCAGAAGGCCGCGCAGCAACTGGGCGCCGCCATCCAGGCTGCCGCGCAGTAAGGCGCTCGCCGGCTCCGTCGCGGAGTCGGTCTCTCTTCCGACAGAACGACTCCGGGCCGCCACGGCAGCCCGGGTGGGCTCACTCATCCTCGAGAAAGCAGATGGCGACCCGATCTCCGACTTTCACTCCTGCAGCCAGCCCCCGCACTTCGCTGCTCGATGCACTGCAGGCCTGGCTGCCGAAGCTGGTGCTGGCCCCGAGCATGCTCGTGGTGCTGGTCTGCGTGTACGGCTACATCGGCTGGACGCTGCTGCTGTCCTTCACCAATTCACGCTTCATGCCAGCCTACAGCTGGGCCGGGCTGACCCAATACCTGCGGCTGTGGGACAACGACCGCTGGTGGGTGGCGAGCAAGAACCTGCTGCTCTTCGGCGGCCTGTTCATCGGCGTCTGCCTGGCGCTCGGGGTGTTCCTCGCGGTGCTGCTGGACCAGCGCATCCGCCGTGAAGGCTTCATCCGCACGGTGTACCTGTACCCCATGGCGCTGTCGATGATCGTCACC
>CBIGPF010000241.1:0-7082 GCA_966191535.1 uncultured Pseudomonas sp.
AAGAGCGGTTGTAGGAGCGAGCTTGCTCGCGAACCGCCCAACGCCGACGTTTCCCTGTAGGAGCGGGCCATGCCCGCGAACGGCGCCGGCAGGCGCCGTCGATACGGACTACTGAATCGCCGCCACCGGCTGCCCGGCGACCTGCCGGCTTGCCGCTTCCTGCGGGGCGGGGTTGGCCCAGTCGGCGGCCTTGAAGTCTCGGCGGATCAGGCCGTAGCTCTTCGCGGCCGTGATGGACGCGTCCAGCCGGCCAAGGAAGTCGGCGTCGAGCTTCGGCGACAACACGTCCACTAAAGGACGGTCCTGGTACTCGCTCTTGAAGATCACCGCCGGGTAGCTGGCCTGCTTGGATACCAGCTCGATATAGGCGTCGCGATTGGCCTCGGCGCTGGCCCATTGCACGGCCTGCAGTTGCACCTTGAGCAGGCGTTCGGTGATGTCCGGGTGAGCATCGACGAATTCGCCATTGCCCACCAGCAGCGCCTGCAGGGTGCCGGCGCCGCCGAGGTCGCGGGTGTTCAGCGGAATTTCCGCCAGGCCCTTGTCGCGCAGGGCGAACAGGCCGGCCAGGCCCCAGGTGGCGTCGATCTGCTTGGCCGCCAGCGCGGCGAGGGCGGCACTGAAGTCGAGGTTGATCACCTTCAGGTCCTTCTCGGCCAGACCGGCGCTGGCCAGGGCGTTGTCGAACGAGAGCTGACTGGCAGTGCCGCGGAAGATGCCGACCCGTTTGCCCTTGAGGTCGGCCAGGGTCTTGATTCCGGAGCCCGGTTGTACGCCCAGGTAGTGGTTCACACCACGGGCAGTGGCGGCCAGCAGGCGGCTGTCGAGTCCGCTGGACTTGCCGATGATCGCCGCCAGGTCACCCAGGTAGGCGAAGTCCACCTGGCCGTTGGCGAAGGCTTCGTTGACCACCGGGCCGGCGCCCTTGAAGAAGCTCCATTTCACCTGGATGCCGTCCTTGGCGAATTCCTTCTCCAGCAACTGGCGGGTGTAGAGGATGTCCACCACGCCGCCGCCGGAGTGATTCTGCCCGGCGCTGACGTCGGGCACGGCGATGCGGATTTCCTTCACTGGCTCGGCGGCCTGGGTGATCAGTGGATACGCGCCGAGCAGGCCGGCCAGGACCGGCGCAGCGAAGAGGGACAGCAATTGAGTAGTGAGGGCCTTCATGGCGCCTGCCTCCTGCAGTGGGGAGCGCGTGTGGCTCCGGCGCCCGCACTAAACGCACGAGGCGTTCCATCAACAAAATAATAAAAAGTAATTTTTTAGTAATTATTCGAGCTAAGCGAGCAGCCGCAGAGCTTCGCGGGCAGATGCCCGGAGGGCATAAAAAATATTCGGCGAATGCATTGGATGAGCGCCCGGGCCTTCCCTTAAATGGCCAGGGTTAGCTCATAAATGCATTGATATAACTATTTATATTCCAATGAAGAATATTACGAAGCCACATCGCCTTGCCTTCTCCAGCCCCCGCCTGAGGCCTTCCACCTTTGGTTGGCGCGGACTCGACCCCATCCTGCCGTGGCTGGTGCCGCTGGCTATCGCGGTGCTCTGGTGGACGGCCAGCCACCGTCACTGGATGTCCGCGCAGATCCTGCCCACCCCCGAACTGGTGCTGCAGGCCGGCCGCGAGCTGCTCGCCGGCGAGCTCTGGCAACAGTTGGGCGTGAGCCTGAAACGTCTGCTCTGGGGCCTGCTGGCCGGCATCCTCAGCGGGCTGGCACTGGGCGCCTGGCTCGGCTTCAGCCGCCGTGCCGAACGTCTGGTGCTGCCCACCTTCAGTGCCCTGGCGCAGGTCCCGACCCTCGCCTGGATTCCCCTGTTCATGCTGTTCTTCGGTATCGGCGAGCTGCTCAAGCTGGTGGTGCTGATCAAGGCCATCATCGTGCCGGTGACGCTGCACACCCTGGTGGGCGTGCGTGACGCGCAGCCTCGGCTGCGCGAGGCCGCCGCCGTGCTGCGCCTGCCGCGCCGTTTGTTGCTGTGGCGGTTGATCCTGCCGGCGGCACTTCCGGCGTTCCTCACCGGTGTGCGGCTGGCACTGGCGCAGGGCTGGACCTCGTTGCTGGCCGTCGAGCTGCTGGCCTCCAGCGAAGGCATCGGCTACCTGATGGTGCAGGCGCGCCAGCTGTTCATGCTCGACATCGTGTTCGTCTGCATCCTGGTCATCGGCCTGGTCGGCGCGATCATGGACCGTGGTATCCAGGCGCTGGACCGGCGTCTGGTGCACTGGCCGCAACAGGCCGTCGGGGAATTCCGCCGTAGCGCAGCAGGGCAGGGCTGGGAACGCCTCCAACCGTGGCTGTTGCCGCTTGGTCTGTTGGCGATCTGGCAGGCGGCGAGCGCGCTGGAATGGGTCGATCCGGCGATACTCGCCAGCCCGGCGTCGGTGGCCGTCGCGCTGTGGGACGGTCTGCTGGACAGCAGCCTGACCGTTGCGTTGCTCGCCAGCCTGCAACGTACGCTCGCCGGCCTGTTGCTCGGGGGCTCGCTGGGCTTCCTGTTCGGCGTGGGACTAGGCCTGTGGCGCCCGGCGGAGCGGCTGCTCGGTCCATCCTTCGCGGCGCTGCGGCAGGTGGCGATCTTTGCCTGGGTGCCGTTGCTCACCGCCTGGTTCGGCCTGGGCGAACTGGCCAAGGTGGTGTTCGTCGGCCTTGCTGCGTTCTTCCCCCTGCTGCTGGCGACCCAGCGCGGCATCGCCAGCTTGCCGGCGCAACTGAGCGAGGCGGCCATCGCGCTGCGCCTCTCGCCCCGGCAACGGCTGCGTCGGCTGGTACTGCCGGGGGCTGCGCCCTCGGTGTTCGCCGGGGTGCGCCTGGCGCTGATCTACGCCTGGCTCGGGACCATCGGCGCCGAGTACTTCATGCCCTCGGACGGTGGCATCGGCAGCCTGATGATCGGCGCACAACAACTCTTCCGCATGGACCTGGTCGGCGCCGGCATGTTGCTGGTCGGCCTCACCGGAGCCTTGCTGGCCGCCCTCGGCCAGCGCATCGAAGCGCGGGTGACGCGCTGGAGACACGCATGAACGCATTCGCTTCGCAGGCGCTGGTGAGCTTTCGCCAGGTCGCCAAGAGTTTTCCCGTGGACGGCCGCGAATTGCAGGCCATCGAACGTTTCGACCTGGAGATCGCCGACGGCGAGTTCATCGCCATCGTCGGCGCCAGTGGTTGCGGCAAGTCCACGTTGCTGCGCCTGCTGGTGGGGCTCGACCGCGAGTTCCAGGGCGAGATTCGCATCGATGGCGCGCTCATCGACGGCATCGGCGGCGAGCGCGGCATCGTGTTCCAGGAACACCGCCTGTTTCCCTGGCTGAACGTGGCGCAGAACGTCGCCCTCGGCCTGGTCAACGAGCCGCTGAGCGAGGCGGACAAGGCGGCGAAGGTTGCCGATTACCTGCAACTGGTGGGCCTGGGTGCGTTCGCCCGCGCCTATCCGCACCAGCTGTCCGGCGGTATGGCGCAGCGCGTGGCCATCGCCCGCGGCCTGGTCGCCAGTCCGCGCATCCTGCTGCTGGACGAGCCCTTCGGCGCGCTCGATGCGCTGACCCGCCAGCAACTGCAGGAGGAACTGCTGCGCATCCGCCAGCGCGAACGCATCACCACTGTGCTTGTGACCCACGACGTGGAGGAGGCGCTGTTCCTCGCCGACCGCGTGGTGGTAATGGCACCGCGCCCCGGGCGTATCAAGCGGATCGTCGAGGTGCCGCTGGCGCATCCGCGCGAGCGTGGCGGTTACGACTTCCTGCGCCAGCGCGAGGCGCTGCTGCACGAACTGACGGGCGAGGGCGATTACGTCGCGCCGCCGCTCGCGCGGGTGGAAGACCTGCCGTTCGAGTTCATTGCCTGCTGATCCAGAGAACCCACTCTTGCAGGAGCGAGCAAGCTCGCTCCTGCGAAAAGCCAACCTAACGAGTCCGACCATGAGCAAACGCCCCAACTTCCTCGTCATCGTCGCCGACGACCTCGGCTTCTCCGATCTCGGCGCCTTCGGTGGCGAAATCGCCACGCCGCACCTCGACGCCCTGGCACTCGACGGCCTGCGCCTGACCGACTTCCACACCGCGCCGACCTGCTCGCCGACGCGTTCGATGCTGCTCACCGGCACCGACCACCACATTGCCGGTATCGGCACGATGGCCGAGGCGCTGACGCCAGAGCTGGAAGGCAAGCCCGGCTACGAGGGTTACCTGAACGACCGCGTGGTGGCGTTGCCGGAGCTGCTGCGCGAGGCCGGCTACCAGACACTGATGGCCGGCAAATGGCACCTGGGCCTGAAGCTGGAGCAGGCGCCCCACGCGCGCGGCTTCGAGCGCTCGTTCTCGCTGCTGCCCGGCGCCGCCAACCACTATGGCTTCGAGCCGCCCTATGACGAGAGCACGCCGCGTGTCCTCAAGAGCACGCCGGCGCTGTACGTTGAGGATGACCGGTTCATCGACGAACTGCCGACGGACTTCTATTCCTCCGATGCCTTCGGCGACAAGCTGATCGATTACCTCAGGGAGCGCGACCAGAGCCGGCCGTTCTTCGCCTACCTGCCGTTTTCCGCGCCGCACTGGCCGTTGCAGGCGCCCAAGGAGGTGGTCGACAAGTACCGCGGCCACTACGACGCCGGCCCCGAGGCGCTGCGGCTGGAACGCCTGGAGCGGCTCAAGCAGCTGGGCCTGATCGACGCCGACGTGAAGGCGCATCCGGTATTGGCGATCAGCAAGGAATGGGCGCGCCTCACCGAGGAGGAAAAGGCGAAATCGGCGCGGGCCATGGAGGTCTATGCCGCGATGGTCGAGCGCCTGGACTGGAACGTCGGGCGTGTCGTCGACTACCTGCGCCAGCAGGGCGAGCTGGACAACACCTTCGTCCTGTTCATGTCCGACAACGGTGCCGAGGGCGCTCTGCTTGAAGCCTTCCCGCGCTTCGGCCCGGACCTGTTGAGCTTCCTCGACCAGCACTACGACAACAGCCTGGAGAACATCGGTCGCGCCAACTCGTACATCTGGTACGGCCCGCGCTGGGCCCAGGCGGCCACTGCGCCGTCGCGGCTGTACAAGGCCTTCACCACCCAGGGCGGCATTCGCGTGCCGGCGCTGGTGCGTTACCCGGCGCTGCAGCGCCAGGGCGAGATCAGCCACGGCTTTTCCACGGTGATGGACATCACCCCGACCATCCTCGACCTGGCCGGCGTGCGCCATCCGGGCAAGCAGTGGCGCGGTCGCGAGGTGGCCGAGGTGCGTGGCAAATCCTGGCTGGGCTGGCTGTCCGGCGAGACGGAGCAGGCCCACGACGAGAAGACCGTCACCGGCTGGGAACTGTTCGGCATGCGCGCGATCCGCCAGGGTGACTGGAAAGCGGTGTACCTGCCTGCGCCGGTCGGCCCGGCCACCTGGCAGCTCTACGACCTGGCCAGTGACCCGGGCGAGACAAGGGACCTGGCCAAGAGCGAGCCGGCGAAGCTGGACGCACTGATCGAGCACTACAAGCAGTACGTCAACGAGACCGGCGTGATCGACGCGCCACCACCGTTCCTCGCGCGCTGATCGCGGGGGCTGTCGGTACGGGAGGGAATGGCAACCCAGAGGTTGTGCATGCCAGCGTGGCCTCTGGGGGATAGAACCGGCGACCGCCCGACTGCTCGGACTGACGGCGGCCACCGGAATGCACTTCCCATCGGGTTGGCTGCGCTGGCCTTGTTGCAGGGGCTATGCGGGCCCGTCCATGAGACCGTCCTGGTGGGCGGCGGACAGGTGGGGCTCCTGCCGACTGTCCTCCGGCTCGATGTCCACCCGCTCTTCCAATGACTCGTCACGAGTCACTTTCGGATCAGGATCGGGGGTATCCACGGGGTTCTTCATATTCATCTCGCTTGTCCGGCCTGCTTGCCGGCGAGGGCGCGCAGTCGTGCGCCGGCCACCACGATCTTGCGTGGCCGGTGGGTCGGGTTCACCGGCACGAAGGTCTGCAGTTCGATGCGCTTGAGGAACCAGTCGACGTTGTCTTCCTCCAGCGGCCCCTCCACGGTCATCAGGTCGCGACGGATGCGCTCCACGAGGTTGTTCAGCAGCACCGCGCTGGATTGCTCTTCCTGCTGGATGACGCGAGAGATCAGCCGCTTGCCCCTGGCGTTGCGCAGGCAGATCAGCAGCGTGCCGTCGGGCCTGGGCGAGAACTGGGGACGGTAGTCGCTGAACAGGTGGCTCAGGTGCTCGATGGCAGTGTCGCGGCAACTGGACATGTTTATCCCTCCCGGTGGTTGGCAAATGCCAGAGACCTGGCTTGAGCCAGGAACCTCGCATCAGCCGTGCCAGGCCGGGGGAGACTGTTTCATCCGCTTAACAGGTTGTTATTGCTGGGAATCGGGATGGGATGCTGGCCAGTGGTCATTTGCAGGATGCACGGTTGCACCGCCAGGGGGCCGGAAAATGCACGGCCAGGCGCGTCGCCGAGCGTGGCGCGTCGTGGCGGGCCTTCCGTCTGAAAGCTGCACCGGTCTCGCAGGATTGCCTGGTGCAGCGGCCCCTGTCAGCGCTGGCGATCCGCCTGCAGAGCCCGGCGATCTGTGCAGCCTGGGCCAATCGCCAGTATTTCCCTCGCGTGCCTGAGCGGGCAGGGTTGATCCAGGGAGAGGAGGTGGCCATGACGCAGTTCCGACGCCTGGACGTGGAAGCGGTACTCCACGAAGCCTATCCGCTGTTCAATTTCTCCTGCTACCGGGAGGCCGGTGGCCGCTATTCGATCCGTTTCAGCAGCCTGCTGGCGGACATGCCCTGTACCACCGTGGTTGGCATCCACGGCGATGAACTGAACAGCGCGGGACGGGTGCGCAGCCTCGGCCTGGAGCTGATCGACAGTTTCATCGATCCCTAGCGTCCGCGCCTTCGAGGCTCGAGTGCGCGGTGACCGGCGTTGGCGTCACCGATCACCGCGCCGATCACCGCAAGGGCACTAATCGTGATGGCGACTCAACGCGCAAGCCGCGGCCAGCAGGCCGGCGGCGGTGGCCAGCACGGCCGCGGTTTGCCAGGGGTGCTCGCCGGCGTACTCCCCTCCGGCGCGGATGGCCCGGCGGCTGCGCTGGATGAGGTGGTC
>CBIGPF010000242.1:0-7029 GCA_966191535.1 uncultured Pseudomonas sp.
TGGTAGCTCGTCGGGCTCATAACCCGAAGGTCGTTGGTTCAAATCCAGCTCCCGCAACCAGTTTGGCAGAGCCCCTTTTAAGGGGCTTTTTGCTAGCTGGACAGTCCGCGCCGCCAGATCTGGGCGGTCCTTAAGGGATGGGCATTTCGCCCATTTTTTGTTTCTACAGCATACGCGAGGCGATCAGGTGTCGAGCAAGCTAGAACAGTTGCAGGCCTTGTTGGCCCCTGTAGTAGAAGCGCTCGGCTATGAGTGCTGGGGCCTGGAGTTCATTTCCCAAGGTCGCCATTCCCTGCTCCGGGTTTATATCGATCGTGCAGAAGGCATCCTGATCGATGACTGCGAAATCGTCAGTCGTCAGGTCAGTGGCATCCTCGACGTGGAAGACCCGATCAGTGGCGAGTACACCCTGGAGGTGTCGTCGCCCGGTATGGATCGGCCGCTCTTCACACTCGAACAGTTCGCCCGTTATGTCGGCGAGCAGGTGAAGATCAAGCTGCGCACGCCCTTCGAACGGCGTCGCAATTTCCAGGGCATTCTCCGTGGTGTGGAGGAGCAGGATGTGGTGGTCCTGGTGGATGACCATGAATACCTGCTGCCGGTCGACTCGATCGACAAGGCCAACATCATTCCCCGATTTGAGTGAGCCGCCAGAGCGCGGATTCCAATGGATTGAAAGGCGAGGCGTACGATGAGCAAAGAAGTACTGCTGGTTGTTGAGTCGGTATCCAACGAGAAGGGTGTACCGCCTGGCGTGATTTTCGAAGCGCTGGAGCTGGCTCTGGCGACTGCGACCAAAAAGCGTTTCGAGGACGAGGTTGACCTGCGCGTGGAAATCAATCGCGCCAACGGCAACTACGAAACCTTCCGTCGCTGGACCATCGTCGAAGACGAGGACTACTCCAATCCGGCGTCGGAACTGACTGTCGAAGACGTGCAGGAAGAGCACCCCGGCATGAAGGCCGGCGAGGTCATCGAAGAGAAGATCGAGTCCATCGAGTTCGGCCGCATCGCCGCACAGACCGCCAAGCAGGTCATCGTGCAGAAAGTTCGCGAGGCCGAACGTGCGCAGGTGGTCGATGCCTACCGCGAGAAGGTCAATGAGATCATCTCCGGCACCGTCAAGAAGGTCACCCGCGACAACGTGATCGTGGATCTGGGCAACAACGCCGAAGCGCTGCTGGCCCGCGACCAGATCATCCCGCGTGAAACCTTCCGCGTCGGCACCCGCGTGCGTGCCCTGCTGAAGGAAATCCGCAGCGAGAACCGCGGCCCTCAGCTGATCCTGTCGCGTACTGCGCCGGAAATGCTGATCGAGCTGTTCCGCATCGAAGTACCGGAAATCGCTGAGCAACTGATCGACGTGATGGCCGCTGCCCGTGACCCGGGCTCGCGCGCCAAGATCGCCGTTCGCTCCAAGGACAAGCGTATCGATCCGCAGGGCGCCTGCATCGGTATGCGTGGTTCCCGCGTCCAGGCCGTCTCCGGCGAACTGGGCGGCGAGCGCGTGGACATCGTCCTGTGGGACGACAACCCCGCGCAATTCGTGATCAACGCCATGGCTCCGGCCGAAGTGGCAGCGATCATCGTCGACGAAGATACCCACACCATGGATATCGCCGTCGCCGAGGACAACCTGGCACAGGCCATCGGCCGCAGTGGCCAGAACGTCCGTCTGGCCAGCCAGCTCACCGGCTGGACCCTGAACGTGATGACCGAGGCCGATATCCAGGCCAAGCAGCAGGCTGAAACTGGCGACATCCTGCAGCGCTTCGTCGACGAGCTGGATGTCGATGAGGAACTCGCCCAGGTTCTGGTGGAAGAAGGTTTCACCACCCTGGAAGAGATCGCCTACGTACCGATGGAAGAGATGCTCAGCATCGACGGCTTCGACGAGGACATCGTCAACGAGCTGCGCTCGCGTGCCAAGGATCGCCTGCTGACCAAAGCCATCGCCACTGAAGAGAAACTCGCCGACGCACAACCTGCCGAAGACCTGCTCAGCCTCGATGGTATGACCAAAGAGCTGGCCGTGGACCTGGCACTGCGTGGCGTAACCACCCGTGAAGATCTTGCCGAGCAATCTATTGACGATCTGCTCGACATCGACGGCATGGACGAAGAGCGTGCCGGCAAGTTGATCATGGCCGCCCGGGCCCATTGGTTCGAGTAAGCATTCGCGGCCTGAGGAGAGAAGTGCATGACGCAAGTCACGGTGAAAGAACTGGCCAAGACGGTCGATACGCCGGTAGAGCGCCTGCTGCTGCAGATGCGCGAAGCTGGCCTGCCGCATAACAACGCCGACCAGGTGGTGACCGACAGCGAGAAACAAGCGCTGCTGGCCCACTTGAAAGGCAGTCACGGTGATCGCGCGGATGAGCCGCGCAAGATCACCCTGCAACGCAAGACCACCTCGACCATTCGTGTCGCTGGCAGCAAGACCGTCAGCGTCGAGGTTCGCAAGAAGAAGACCTACGTCAAGCGCGATCCTGAAGAGCTTGAGGCCGAGCGCCAGCGCGAGCTGGAAGAGCAGCGTGCCGCTGAAGAAGCTGTGCGTCTGAAGGCCGAGGAAGAAGCTCGTCAGCGCGCCGCCGCGGATGAGGCTCGCCGTCAGGCGGACGCCGCTCGCCAGGCCACCAGCGCCGCACCTGCCGCTGCTGCTCCGGCTGCCGCCGAGGCACCGCGCGCTGCCGCTCCGGCTGCTGCTCCGGCTGCTCCGGCCGCTGCCGCTCCTGCTGCGGACGACCGCAAGAAGGAAGAAGTGCGTCGTGCGCCCAAGCGTGACGACGACGACGAGCGCCGTGATCGCAAGCATGCCCAGCATCGCCCGTCGATCAAGGAAAAGGAAAAGACCACCGCGCCGCGCGTTGTGCGCAGTGGTGGTGGCGACGACGACGACAGCTTTGGCCGTCGCGGCGGTGGCCGTGGCAAGGGCAAGCTGAAGAAGCGTAACCAGCACGGGTTCCAGAGCCCGACAGGACCGATTGTGCGTGAAGTGAATATCGGCGAGACCATCACCGTGGGCGATCTTGCTGCCCAGATGTCGGTGAAGGGTGCCGAGGTCGTCAAGTTCATGTTCAAGATGGGCACCCCGGTGACCATCAACCAGGTACTCGACCAGGAAACTGCGCAGCTGATCGCCGAAGAACTCGGCCACAAGGTCAAGCTGGTCAGCGAGAACGCCCTGGAAGAGCAACTGGCCGAATCGCTGAAGTTCGAAGGTGAAGCGGTTTCCCGCGCGCCGGTCGTGACCGTGATGGGCCACGTCGACCACGGCAAGACCTCGCTGCTCGACTACATCCGTCGTGCCAAGGTGGCAGCTGGCGAAGCCGGCGGCATCACCCAGCACATCGGCGCCTACCACGTGGAAACCGACCGCGGCATGGTCACCTTCCTCGACACCCCCGGCCACGCCGCGTTCACCGCGATGCGTGCCCGTGGTGCCCAGGCGACCGACATCGTCATCCTCGTGGTGGCGGCGGACGACGGCGTGATGCCGCAGACCCAGGAAGCTGTTCAGCACGCGAAAGCGGCTGGCGTGCCGATCGTGGTCGCGGTGAACAAGATCGACAAGCCCGATGCCAACCCGGACAACATCAAGAACGGCCTGGCCGCTCTGGACGTGATTCCGGAAGAGTGGGGCGGCGATGCTCCCTACGTCCATGTATCCGCCAAGCTGGGTACCGGCGTCGACGAGTTGCTCGAAGCCGTACTGCTGCAGGCTGAAGTCCTCGAACTCAAAGCCACTCCGTCGGCCCCGGGCCGTGGCGTGGTAGTCGAGTCCCGTCTGGACAAGGGCCGTGGCCCGGTAGCTACCGTGCTGGTCCAGGACGGTACCCTGCGTCAGGGCGATATGGTCCTGGTCGGCGTCAACTACGGCCGCGTCCGTGCGATGCTCGACGAGAACGGCAAGCCGATCAAGGAAGCCGGTCCGTCCATTCCGGTCGAAATCCTCGGTCTGGATGGCACCCCGGATGCCGGTGACGAGATGACTGTGGTTGCCGACGAGAAGAAGGCCCGCGAAGTCGCGCTGTTCCGTCAGGGCAAGTTCCGCGAAGTGAAACTGGCTCGCGCCCACGCCGGCAAGCTGGAAAATATCTTCGAGAACATGGGCCAGGAAGAGAAGAAGACCCTCAACATCGTGCTCAAGTCCGATGTCCGTGGTTCGCTGGAAGCCCTGCAGGGCTCGCTCAGCGGCCTGGGCAACGACGAGGTGCAGGTTCGCGTGGTCGGTGGCGGCGTCGGTGGTATCACCGAGTCCGATGCCAACCTGGCGCTGGCCTCCAACGCGGTGCTGTTCGGCTTCAACGTCCGTGCTGACGCCGGTGCGCGCAAGATCGTCGAGTCCGAAGGCCTCGACATGCGTTACTACAACGTGATCTACGACATCATCGAAGATGTCAAGAAAGCCCTGACCGGCATGCTCGGCAGCGATGTTCGCGAGAACATCCTGGGTATCGCCGAAGTGCGTGACGTGTTCCGTTCGCCGAAGTTCGGCGCGGTCGCCGGCTGCATGGTCACCGAGGGTCTGGTGCACCGCAATCGTCCGATCCGTGTACTGCGCGACGACGTGGTCATCTTCGAAGGCGAGCTGGAATCCCTGCGTCGCTTCAAGGATGACGTCTCGGAAGTCCGTGCCGGCATGGAGTGCGGTATCGGCGTGAAGAGCTACAACGACGTCCGCGTCGGCGACAAGATCGAAGTGTTCGAGAAGGTCGAAGTCGCTCGTACTCTGTAAGGGTATTCGAGCGTGAATGCAGCGCCCGGGCCGGCTGACCAGCTGTCCCGGGCGTTTGCCGCTTTCAGACCCGGAGCCTCGCGGCTCGGGTAAGCAGGTTAGAAAAATGGCTAAAGAGTACAGCCGTACCCAGCGTATCGGCGACCAGATGCAGCGCGAACTGGCGCTGCTGATCCAGCGTGAAATCAAGGATCCGCGCCTCGGTCTGGTGACTATCACCGGCGTCGACGTGGCCCGCGACCTGTCCCATGCCAAGGTGTACGTCACCGTGATGGGCCAGGACGACAACGCCGAAGTGGTGAAGCAGAACACCAGCATCCTCAACGATGCCGCAGGTTTCCTGCGCATGCAGCTGGGCAAGGCGATGAAGCTGCGCACCGTGCCGCAACTGCATTTCAGCTACGACGCCAGCATCCGCCGTGGTGCCGAACTGTCGGCGCTGATCGAGCGCGCAGTGGCTGCCGATCGTCGCGGCGGCGATTCCGAGGAGTAACGCGTGGCCCAGGTGAAACGCATTCGCCGTGCGGTCAACGGTGTGCTGATTCTCGACAAGCCGCGTGGCATGAGCTCCAACCAGGCCCTGCAGAAGGTGCGCTGGCTGCTCAACGCCGAGAAGGCCGGTCACACCGGGAGCCTCGATCCGCTGGCTACCGGCGTGCTGCCGCTGTGCTTTGGCGAGGCGACCAAGTTCTCCCAGTACCTGCTCGACGCCGACAAGGCGTACGAGACCGTGGCCCAGCTCGGCGTTACCACCACCACCGGCGATGCCGAGGGGGAGGTAGTCGAGCAGCGTGACGTGACCATTGGTCGGGAGGCCATCGAGGCCCTGCTGCCGCGCTTCCGTGGCGACATAGAGCAGGTGCCGCCGATGTACTCGGCACTGAAGAAGGACGGCCAGCCACTTTACAAGCTGGCCCGTGCAGGCGAAGTAGTGGAGCGCGAGGCGCGTTCTGTTACTATTGCGCGCCTGGAAATGCTCGCGTTCGAGTCGCCTTGCGCGACCCTGGCCGTTTCCTGCAGCAAGGGCACCTACATTCGCACTCTGGTCGAAGACCTGGGCCGCGAACTCGGGTGTGGCGCACACGTCGCCGCCCTGAGCCGGACACAGGCTGGACCGTTCCAGTTGAACCAGTCGGTGACGCTGGAGGAGCTCGAGAAGGCCCACGCCGAGGGTGGCAACGAAGCCCTCGACCGCTTCCTGCTGCCAGTGGATGCTGGCCTGGAGCATTGGCCGCTGCTGCAGTTGTCCGAGCACAGCGCCTATTACTGGCTGCATGGTCAGCCGGTGCGCGCTCCCGAGATGCCGAAGTTCGGCATGCTGCGGGTGCAAGATCATGAAGGCCGCTTCATCGGTATCGGTGAAGTGGTCGAAGACGGGCGCCTGGCGCCGCGTCGACTGATTCGGTCTTAAGGCCGAAACCGAGGGTGGCTGTCAGCAGGCACGGTCACTCCTCTTACTATGAACACAGGGATAAGTCCCTGGCCTGTTACCTCAGAGGAAGCCCCATCATGGCACTGAGCGTCCAAGAAAAAGCCCAGATCGTTAACGAGTACAAGCAAGCTGAAGGCGACACCGGTTCCCCGGAAGTGCAGGTTGCACTGCTGTCCGCCAACATCAACAAGCTGCAGGACCACTTCAAGGCCAACGGCAAAGACCACCACTCCCGTCGTGGCCTGATCCGTATGGTTAACCAGCGTCGTAAGCTGCTGGACTACCTGAAGAGCAAGGACACCTCTCGTTACAGCGCCCTGATCGGTCGCCTGGGCCTGCGTCGCTAAGACGGCAAGCCTGAAGTGGGAAGCTGGGAGTCCGGGGTCGATGAGTGGTGTAAACCGCTCATCGGCTTCGGCTCCCGGCTTTCTCGCTTTTATAGGGAATGAATTCGGGTCCGACTCCCGGCATTTCCACCATTTCCCCCAAGGCAACTAAAGAGAAGGTAGAGAAACCGTGAACCCGGTAATCAAGAAATTCCAGTTCGGTCAGTCGACCGTAACCCTCGAGACTGGCCGCATCGCCCGCCAGGCCACCGGTGCTGTCCTGGTCACCATGGACGACGTCACCGTGCTCTGCACCGTCGTCGGCGCCAAGCAGGCCGACCCGAGCAAGAGCTTCTTCCCGCTCTCCGTGCACTACCAGGAGAAGACCTACGCAGCCGGCCGCATTCCCGGTGGCTTCTTCAAGCGTGAAGGCCGTCCTTCCGAGAAGGAAACCCTGACCTCGCGCCTGATCGACCGCCCGATCCGCCCGCTGTTCCCGGAAGGCTTCATGAACGAAGTGCAGGTCGTCTGCA
>CBIGPF010000243.1:0-7018 GCA_966191535.1 uncultured Pseudomonas sp.
GGTGATGGAGATGCCGCGCTGCTTCTCCATCTCCATCCAGTCGGAGGTGGCGTGGCGGTCGGACTTGCGCGACTTCACTGTACCGGCGACGGCAATTGCCTTGCCCATCAGCAGGAGCTTCTCGGTAATGGTGGTCTTACCGGCGTCGGGGTGGGAAATGATCGCGAACGTACGACGCTTCGCGACTTCGGCGGCTTGGATGCTCATGGATGGGTGCCTGGTCGATTCGGTGAAGACGGGCGGCAAGCGGCCCGAAAAACGCGGGATTATAGCGTAAACAGCAGCGTCGCCGGCAGACCCGGCGACGCAAGGCGTCAGGCCCTCGGTGGGCCGTCAGTGGTCGCTGTCGGCGACGGGCTCGGCGCCCTTGTAGATGCGCCGCACCAGCGGGCCGATGGAGAGGCCCTGGAGCAGGATCGACACCAGCACCACCACGTAGGTCAGGCTGAGGATCAGGTCGCGCTGCTCGCCCAGTGGCAGGGACAGCGCCAGGGCGACCGAGACGCCGCCGCGCAGTCCGCCCCAGACGAGGATGCGGATGGTGCCGGCGGGCACCTGGCGGCGGCCGTTTTCCCGCTGGCGCAGCACGACGATGGCCGGTGCCACGGTGAGCAGGCGGGAGATCAGCACCGCGCCGCCGAGGGTAAAGGCGGCCACGACGTGCAGCCAGTTGAACGGCAGCAGGAGCAGTTCCAGGCCGATCAGGGCGAACAGCAGGGCGTTGAGGATCTCGTCGATCAGTTCCCAGAACTTGTCGATGTAGCGCCGCGTCTCGTCGGACATGGCGTACTGCCGCGCCTGGTTACCGATGATCAGGCCGGCCACCACCATGGCGATCGGCGCCGATACGTGCAGCCGGGCCGCCAGTGCCGCGCCGCCGATCACCAGGGCCAGGGTCAGCATGACTTCCACCTGGTACTGGTCGATGCCGCGCATCATCAGGAATACCCCGTAGCCCAGCGCCGCGCCGAACAGCACGCCGCCGATGGCTTCCTGCACGAACAGCCAGGCGATGGAGGACACGGTGGGTGTCTCGCCGGCCAGCAGGATACCCAGCAGGATGGTGAAGACCACCACGGCCGTGCCGTCGTTGAACAGGGACTCGCCGACGATGGTGGTGGCCAGCGGCTTGGGTGCGCCGGCGGACTTGAGGATGCCCAGCACCGCGATGGGGTCGGTGGGCGAGATCAGGGCGCCGAACAGCAGGCAGTAGATGAAGTCCACGTGCCAGCCGAAGAGGGCGAAGGTGTAGTAGGCCAGGTAGCCGATCACCGTGGTGGCGATCAGTACGCCGAAGGTGGCCAGCAGGCCGATGGGCCACTTGTAGTTGCGCAGGTCGGACAGGTTCACGTGCAGGGCGCCGGCGAACAGCAGGGCGGGCAGGAACCAGGTCATCAGCACTTCGGAGAAGTCGATGCGGCGGATGATCTCCTGCATCTCGACTTCCAGGACGGGGTAGCCGGCCAGCGAGAGCCCCTGGGCGATGAAGGAGAACACCAGGGCGGTGGCCATGACGCCGATGGTCGGCGGCAGGCGGATGAAGCGGTAGTTGACGTAGGTGAGCAGGGTGGTCAGCGCGATGAACGCTGCAGCCAGATCAAGCATGGTGATGGATCTCCGTGGTAGGCAAGACGCCGGCCCCGAGTGACCTATCCATGGGTCGGGGGCACGCGAAAGGAACCCGATGATAACCGCTGAGCGAAACCGCGTGCGTGATCGCCGGGCGCATTCGGCGTTTGGCAAGCGGCGCAGTGCGATGGTTCACCCGAATGGGAATTTTTTTTGAAAAAAACTTTTGCCGCTGCAGCCCCCAGCCCATGGGGGCTGACGCCGATCTGGGCGTGGCGCGATGGCAGAAGGATGGCAAATTTATTGAACGGATGGGCACGGACCGGGGTCCACCCCTTCGCGACGGTAATCCGCAAGTGCTTGATTCCCGTCGCGTTTAATCACGGTCCCAATCAGGTTTCTGGACGGGATCGAGCGTCAAGTGAGCGTGGCGATGCCAGTCGCCGCGCACCCGAAGGGAGTCCCCCAACCATGGTGAAAACCACCACGGGCAAGGCCCTGTTCGGCGTCTGCTTTGCAGTCGTTGTTCTGGCTTTGCTGATCCACTGGATCACCCCCGCCACCTTGTGGCAGTACCGCGAAGACCTGCTGTTCTACCTGCAGGCGCACCTGGTTCTGGTGTTCGCATCCATGCTGGCCGCCGTCGCGGTCGGAATTCCCGCTGGCATCCTGCTCAGCCGGCCCGCCCTGCAGGGGCAGGCCGAACGCCTGATGCAGGTCTTCAACGTCGGCAACACCATCCCCCCACTGGCCGTGCTGGCCATCGCCCTGGCGATTGTCGGGATCGGCAACGGTCCGGCGATTCTCGCCCTGTTCCTCGCCTCGTTGCTGCCCATCGTGCGCAACACCTACGAAGGCCTGCGCGCCGTGCCGGCCTCCCTCAAGGAGGCGGCCACCGGCATCGGCATGACACCGCGCCAGGTGCTGCTGCGGGTCGAGTTGCCCAACGCCGTGCCGCTGATCATGGGCGGTGTGCGCATCGCCCTGGCGCTGAACGTCGGTTCCGCGCCGCTGGCCTTCCTGATCGGTGCCAACAGCCTGGGCAGCCTGATCTTCCCCGGCATCGCCCTGGACGACCAGTCCAAGCTGCTGCTCGGCGCCGTGTGCACCGCGCTGCTGGCGCTGGTGCTCGATGGCCTGGTGGTGCTGTTCAGCCGCAGCGTGCTGGAGCGAGGGCTGACGCAATGAAAGGGATCGCAATGAAAGGGATCGATTTGAAAGGAGCCGGCCTGGCACGCCGCCTGATCGGCGCACTGGGCCTGTTGCTGGTCACGGTCACCGGCGTCGCCCAGGCGGCCGACCTGATCCGCATCGGCGGCAAGCCGTTCACCGAACAGCGCATTCTCACCGCCATCACCGCGCAGTACCTGCAGAGCAAGGGCTACGACGTGAAGGTCACCAACGGCCTGGGCAGCACGCTGGCGCGCAGCGCCCAGCAGAGCGGCCAGCTCGATCTGGTTTGGGAGTACACCGGCTCGTCGCTGATCGTCTACAACAAGGTCAAGGACAAGCTGGATGCCCAGCAGTCCCTGGCCAGGGTCCGCGAGCTGGACGGCAAGAAGGGGCTGGTCTGGCCCAAGCCTGCGCCGTTCAACAACACCTATGCCCTGGCGATGCCCGAGGAACAGGCCGAGAAACTCGGCGTGCGCACCTTGAGCGACCTCGCCCGGGTGATGAAGGAGCAGGGGGAGAAGAAAGCCCACCTGTTCGCCATGGACCCGGAGTTCGCCGGGCGTCCCGATGGCCTCGGGCCGATGAGCGAACTGTATGGCTTCCATTTCACCCGCGACGACGTGCGGCAGATGGACGCCGGGCTGGTCTACACCGCGCTGAAGAACCGCCAGGTGTTCGTGGGCCTCGTCTACACCACTGACGGCCGCCTGAAGGACTTCAAGCTGCGTGTGCTGGAAGACGACAAGCACTTCTTCCCCTTCTACAACGCCGCCCCGGTCCTGCGCGCCGATGTGCTGCAGAAGCATCCGGAACTGAAGACCCTGTTCGAGCCCATCTCCGATCTGCTCGACGACAAGACCATGCAGGCGCTCAACGCCCAGGTCGACATCGAGCAGGAGCCGCCCCAGCGCGTGGCGCAGAGGTTCCTGCGCGAGCACGGCCTGCTGGGCGACAAGGCCAAGCCTGTTGAGGAACAACCTGCACAGGAGGAAAACTGACATGGACTTCATGACCGTGATCTCCCGCCTGGACTGGACCCAGGTCGGGCAACTGACGATGCAGCACCTGATGCTGGTGTCCATCGCCGTGGGCCTGGCGATCATCGTCGGCGTGCCGCTGGGCGTGCTGATGACGCGCTTCCGCTGGCTCGCCGGGCCGCTGCAGGGCGCCGCGACCGTGGTGCTGACCATCCCCTCCATCGCGTTGTTCGGCCTGATGCTGCCGCTCTACTCGAAGATCGGCCAGGGCCTCGGCCCGCTGCCTGCGATCACCGCGGTGTTCCTCTATTCGCTGCTGCCGATCCTGCGCAACACCTACCTCGCGCTGACCAACGTCGAGCCCGGT
Organism: uncultured Pseudomonas sp.; assembly: GCA_966191535.1. GTDB lineage: Bacteria > Pseudomonadota > Gammaproteobacteria > Pseudomonadales > Pseudomonadaceae > Pseudomonas. The sequence goes on from CBIGPF010000243.1 coordinate 4,087, forward strand.
ATCCGCGAAGCCGGCAAAGGCATCGGCATGACCTTCTGGCAGCGCCTGCGGATGGTCGACATCCCCATTGCCGTGCCGGTGATCCTCGCCGGCGTGCGCACCGCCGTGGTGATGAACATCGGCGTGATGACCATTGCCGCCGTGATTGGTGCCGGTGGCCTGGGCGTCCTCATCCTCAATTCCATCAGCCAATCCAACATGCCCATGCTGGTGGTCGGCGCCGTGCTGGTGAGCCTCTTGGCCATCGCCGCTGACCTGCTGCTGCAGTGGTTGCAGCGTGCGCTCACCCCGAAGGGCCTGCGCCCGCAGACAGGAGACTGAACATGATCGAACTCGACCAACTGACCAAGACCTTCACCCTCAAGGACGGCAAGGAGTTCCGCGCCGTGGACAAGGTCAGCCTGACCGTGGAGAAGGGCGAGATCTGCGTGTTCCTCGGCCCTTCCGGTTGCGGCAAGACCACCACGCTGAAGATGATCAACCGCATCATCCAGCCCACCTCCGGGCGCGTGCTGATCGACGGCCAGGACACCGCCGAACTGGACGAGGTGACCCTGCGTCGGCAGATCGGCTACGTGATCCAGCAGATCGGCCTGTTCCCCAACATGACCATCGAGGAAAACATCATGGTCGTGCCGCGCCTGCTCGGCTGGGACAAGCAGAAGTGCAAGGAGAAGGCGCGCGAGCTGATGGCCATGGTCAAGCTCGAGCCCAAGCAGTACCTGTCGCGCTACCCGCGTGAGCTGTCCGGCGGCCAGCAGCAGCGCATCGGCGTGATCCGCGCGCTGGCGGCCGATGCGCCGCTGCTGCTGATGGACGAACCCTTCGGCGCCGTGGACCCGATCAACCGTGAGTCGATCCAGAACGAGTTCTTCGAGCTGCAGCGCAAGTTGGGCATGACCGTAATCATGGTCAGCCACGACATCGACGAGGCGATCAAGCTGGGCGACAAGGTCGCGGTGTTCAAGAGCGGCCGCCTGCTCCAGTACGACCATCCGGATACCCTGCTGGCGCACCCGGCGGACGAGTTTGTCAGCGCCTTCACTGGCCAGGACAGCACCTTGAAGCGCCTGCTGCTGGTGCGCGCCGAGGATGCCGCCGACAGCAGCATCGTCACCGCCAACCCGGAGACCAGCGTCGCCGAGGCCCTGGAGAAGATGGAGGAGGACGATCGCCGCTACCTGGTGGTGGTCGACGCCAACGGCAAGGGCCTGGGCTACGTGCGCCGCAAGGACATGCGCCGCCAGGACGGCGTGTGTGGCAACTTCCTCAACGAGTTCCGCGTCACCGCCAGCCACGACGAGCACCTGCGCATCCTGTTGTCGCGCATGTACGAGTTCAACAGCTCATGGCTGCCGGTGCTGGATGCCGAAGGGCAGTTCCTCGGCGAGGTGACGCAGGAATCCATCGCCGATTACCTGAGCTCGGGTCGCTCGCGTGGGCGCAAGACCAACATCGTGTCGCCGGCGGAGGTGGCGCAGGCTTCCTGACCTGGCCCTGTAGGAGCGAGCTTGCTCGCGAACCTGTTCCTCCGCTGCGGACGGTTTCCCTCTCCCCCGCCCTCTCCCTGAAGGGAGAGGGAGCTATTCGAGCGCTCTGTCAGCCCAACGCTCGAGGATGACTCCTCAATTCTCGGCAGCTCCGATCAGTCCCCTCTCCCTTCAGGGAGAGGGGTAGGGAGAGGGAACGCCCAGCTCCGATTTCCCTTGGTACACCCCTCACGAATTCCCCTCCCGCACCACCCATCCCAAACAGCTGAACTCCCCCCTCTGTCACCGGTCGTTAATTCAGTAGGACGATGATGCAGAAACGCGTCGAAAGCCCCGTTCTGTGCGGTATTCCGTGCATTTTGTTGAGTATCCGAAACAGTCAACCGGCAGTGCGACAAAGGGATGCGAAAAAGCGGCAATTCAGGGTTGAACTCATGAACTTCAGGTCCTAAAGTTCGCGCCCGAACGTCCATGCTGGAAACGATCCATCCGGCTCAAGTACTGACGACGAGAGGCACCGGCGCCATTGACCGGTACCGGTGATACTCGGCGACATGCCTTGGGAAGTAGGCGAACCAAAGTGGGGAAACGGATTCGACGTTCAGCTTCACCCCTACGAATAACCTGTTCTGCCATTTGGAGTCCCAACCATGTCCATCAAGGTCGAGGATTACTTCGCCCCCGCAACCTTCCAGCGTATGAAGGCGTTTGCCGACACGCAGGAGACCCCCTTCGTCGTCATCGACAAGCAGACCATCGCCGATGCCTACGACCAGCTGACCGGCTGCTTCCCGTTCGCCAAGATCTACTATGCGGTGAAGGCCAACCCCGCCACCGAGATTACCGAGCTGTTGCGCGACAAGGGCTCGAACTTCGACATCGCCTCCATCTATGAGCTGGACAAGGTGATGAAGACCGGCGTGCGCGCCGAGCAGATCAGCTACGGCAACACCATCAAGAAAGCCCGCGACATTCGCTACTTCTACGAGAAGGGCGTGCGCCTGTTCGCCACCGACTCCGAAGCCGACCTGCGCAACATCGCCAAGGCCGCGCCGGGCTCCAAGGTCTACGTGCGCATCCTCACCGAGGGCTCGACCTCGGCCGACTGGCCGCTGTCGCGCAAGTTCGGCTGCCAGTCCGACATGGCCATGGACCTGCTGGTGCTGGCCCGCGACCTGGGCCTGGTGCCCTACGGCGTGTCCTTCCACGTGGGTTCGCAGCAGCGCGATATCGGCGTGTGGGATGCGGCCATCGCCAAGGTGAAGGTCATCTTCGAGCGCCTGAAGGAAGAAGACGGCATCGAGCTGAAGCTGATCAACATGGGCGGCGGCTTCCCGGCCAACTACATTGCCAAGACCAACAGCCTGGAAACCTACGCGGAAGAAATCATCCGCTTCCTCAAGGAAGATTTCGGCGACGACCTGCCGGAAATCATCCTCGAG
>CBIGPF010000244.1:0-6971 GCA_966191535.1 uncultured Pseudomonas sp.
CGTAGCCATGGGTGATGCTTGGGGCAGCGACAACGGTGATAGCCCACGGGCTGCTCATACTGCTCAGATTGCCCGACGCATCCTGGGCTTGGGCCACCAGGCTGTGTACGCCGACGCCCAGATCTGACGGTGGCGTGAAGCGCCAGACGCCCGACGGATCGGCCACGGTGCTGCCCAACAGCTTCGCGCCGTCGTAAATATTCACCACGTGGCCTGCTGCAGCCGTTCCCGTCATCTCCGGGCGGGTGTCGTCGGTCCAGCCATTCTGGCCCAGTTGACCTGTCACAACGCCTGCGTCATCCAGCACCGAGGTAATGGCCGGAGCAGCAACACCCACGTTGATAATGAACTTTTCGCTGACGGCGACCTTGGCCCAGCCATCGAGCAGTTCGGCCTTGATGGTGTGTGCGCCGGAGCTCAGCTCGCTCAGTGTGAAGCTCCAGTTCCCCGAAGCGTCGGCCGTGACATAGCCCTTGGCATAATTGTCTACATAGATTCTGACGTAACCATTGGGAACGGTCTGACCAAACAGCGTCGGCGTGGTGTCATCTACGGTTTCACCACTGTTGAAATTGCCGACGCTATCGCCTGCGTCGTCGTAGGCATGGGTAATGCTGACGTACGGCTTTGCAGTTTTTGAAGAAATTTCGGAACTCATTTTTCACTTACCAGAAGGGGAAGGAGAGGTGCCAAGTGCTGGGTGTCCATAGGTGCCCTTGGACTTGCTTCTGGCCAATGGATCTAGTTGGTAATTGGCCACGTCGGCGAACCTTATTGAAAAACAGGGGGTCGTGGCATTGTCCGACGCTACTCAAACAACGGATGAATGAAAAGTGAGAACCAGGTCGGCAATCTGAAAGAATTATAAATCTGTTATCAGGAATATTCTGACATCAACTTAAGAGTTGCCCGACAGAGTTGTGGATATTGATTTACTAAGAAATAAAAGCTGTGACTTTCCGAGGGTGTTCATTGAGGTTAATTGCAACATCATTCGCGAGAGGTTTCATCGAGAAAAAGAAGCTCGTGCTAATTATCGGAATACCTGCGTAATGCCGCGCATTTCCGCTCAACAGAATGTTCAGCAGCCAAACAGTCGACACCAACACCCTCTGTATGGATGAAGGGAGTTGGCAATCCTTGTCCTGCCGCTAGCCACGCCCCCTCATTTAGAACCCGATGTGCGCTGCGGAGCACACCCTGAATGTCAGGGGACTTAATAAAAACACGCCAGCGGTTGCGGCCGCACTCAGGCAGTCGGATGCGCACGCGCGGCCGCATTCTTTCGTGCCCGATTGTCGTCGACGGGGCGCCACATTCGCCTCGAATCCTCTATCCTCGCGTCCTTTGCATTCAACAGGGCTGGCGTGTGATGGGCAGATGGGCAATGGGCGCATTGATGATGTGCGTGGCGGGCTGGGCTTCGGCGGCTGATCCGCTGTTCGGCAAGTACAACTATGGTGCCGCGCAGAAGGGCATCGGCGAGAAGCAGGGCTTCGCTCCGTGCCTGGAATCCACCGGCGTCACTGCACGCTGCAAGGAGAACGTCGACTACGCCGGCGGCCGCTTCCGCCTTGCGCTGACCTTTGACAAGCAGAAGCTGGTGGATGCATCGCTTTATGGCGAATACAGCGACGCGTCCTACCAGCATGTGCTCCAGCAGGTGGCGAAGACCTACATGCTGGTGGCGATCGCTGACGACAAGAACGTCGTGGATGTGCTGGCCCACACCCTCAACCCGAATCGCACCGAGGCCGATGCCAAGGCCATTGGCGAATTCGAGACCCATGCGCTGCGCAACGGAAACATCACCTACCGGCTGTACGAACAGCTCGACAAGTACATCAAGCCCGGCCTGAGCGCGAAGGAATTACTGGCCTCGCTGCCGAAGAACATTCGCGTGGCCGAAGTCACGGTCAAGCGCGACAAGTCCGGCAGCCTGCTGATCGTGAAGTTCGCCCGTCCCGGGCTCGCACCGAAGAAAACCAAGGGCTGAGCCCGGGTGCCCGTGACCCGCCTCCGCCTGCAGGCGGTGGCCACGCCGGTGACTTCCCAGCCGGTGAATCCGGCTCGGTACTGACCGTCGCGGATCAACCTCGCGCCTGCAAAGGCGCGGCTTCATATCTTCGTATGAGGCCTTCCCCCGGATTGCATGGAATGGACGATTGTTCGCCCCTGGCCTGACGCAGGACAGTGGCGCACTACCGTCCAATCTGGAATCCGCACATGAAACGTTCCCTGTGGCTGGAGGAAATCGCCTCCGAGCTGACTCCGCTGCCTGCGCTTGAAGGTCAACTCGAGGTCGACGTCGCCATCGTCGGCGGCGGTTTCGTCGGTCTGTGGACTGCACTGCGCCTGCTCGAACTCCAGCCCGACTGCCGCGTCGCCATCGTCGAGCGTGACATCTGCGGCGGCGGTGCCTCGGGCCGCAACGGCGGCTTCGTCATGTCCTGGTGGCCGAAGATCAGCTCTCTCGCTGCGCAGTGTGGCAAGGAGGAGGCGCTGCGCCTGGCTCGCGCCTCGGCGGCGGCCATCGGCGAGATCGAGGCCTTCTGCAAGGCCCACGACATCGACGCGCACTTCCGCCGCGCCGGCTGGCTGTGGACCGCCACCACCGATGCCCAGCGTGGCGCCTGGAAGGGTGTGCAGCAGACCTGCGAGCGCCTCGGCGAGCCGGTGTTCCAGTCGCTCTCCGACCGCGACGTAGCGCGCCGTGCCGGCTCCCCGACACACCTCGAAGGCGTCGTGGAAGCCAGCAATGCCACCGTGCAGCCGGCCCGGCTGGTCCGCGGCCTGCGCCGGGTGGCGCTGGAGAAGGGCGTGCGGATCTTCGAGAACACCCCGATGCTCAGCCTGGATCGCGGCCAGCCGGCGGTGATCCGCACGCCTGGCGGCGAACTGCGCGCACCGAAGGTGGTGATGGCGACCAACGCCTGGGCGGCGGCTATTCCGGAGCTGCGTCGCACCATCCTGCCGGTGACCAGCACCGTGGTCGCCACTGCGCCGATTCCCAAGCGCCTGGAGCATATCGGCTGGACCGGCGGCGAAGCCATCACCGACTCGCAGCTGATGGTCGACTACTACCGCACCACCCAGGATGGTCGCATCGCCTTCGGCAAGGGCACTGGCATGATCAGCTTCGCCAGTCGCATCGACGAGCGCTACGACCACAATCCGCAGCTCAGTGATGACACTGAGCAGGACCTGCGCCGCACCTATCCGCAACTCGCCGACGTCCCCGTGACCCACAGCTGGTCCGGCCCCATCGACCGCACCTACGACAGCCTGCCGGTGTTCGGCCACCTGAACGGTGCGCCGCACGTCGTCTACGGCATCGGCTGGAGCGGCAACGGCGTCGGCCCGAGTCGCCTGGGCGGGCGCATCCTCGCCAGCCTCGCGCTGGGCATCGATGACGAGTGGAGCCGCTGCGGCCTGGTCGGCCGGCAGCCCAAGCGCTTCCCGCCCGAGCCGGTGCGCTATGTGGGGGGACTGATGGTACGTGGCGCCGTGCAGCGCAAGGAGCAGGCCGAGGCACAGAATCGCCGCGGCTCCTGGCTGGACCGCACCCTGGCCGGCTTTGCCCCGGCCGGCCTCGAAGACAAGGACCTGTAACGGGTCCCGCAGAAGGAGAACGACATGCCCCAACCGATCCTGCTCACCGGCACCGCCGGCCTCGAACTGCCGGCACCACTGCCGGTGAAGGAACCCCTGGGTACTCCGGTATCCAGCACCGCGACCCACGCCGAGGAAGGCGAGGGCGGGCTGCTCACCGGTGTCTGGGAGTGCACGCCCGGCCGCTGGCGGCGCCAGGTGCTGTCACGGGAATTCAGCCACTTCCTCAGTGGCCACTGCCTGTTCATCCCGGATGACGGCGAGCCTCTCGAACTGCGCGCCGGCGACGCTGTGCTGTTCCCGGCGAACTGTCAGGGCACCTGGGATGTCCGCGAGACCGTGCGCAAGAGCTTCGTGATCATTCCCTGATCCCGACGTCTATCCCGGCAATCTGCGCCGAGCGCAGGGCGATCCAGAGGACGGCCACGTCTTCGGTACAGTCCAGCGAGCGCTCGGTGATTTCCTCGATGCGGCGGATGCGGTAGACCAGCGTCTGTTTGTGCACGTTGAGTCGTTGCGCGGCCTTCTGCCAGGAGCGGTTCTGCTCGAGGAAGACGCGCAGGGTGTGCTGTAGCTGGCCACCCTGCTGCGCGTCGTAATCCGCCAGCGCACCGAGCACCCGGCGGTGCACGCGCCGCGCTTCTTCCAGGCTCGCCGGTAGCCAGGACTGCTCGCCCTGGGCATCGGCATAGGCCACCAGTGGTCGCTGGTGGGTGGTATGGGCCAGCGCCAGGCGCGCCTCGCGCAGCGCTTCCACCGCCCGCAGCGCATGGCCCAGCGGATTGCTGCGGCCCAGGGTGCAGTCCAGCTCGACCTGAAGCGATTCGGCGTGACCTGGCTCGTTCAGCAGCAGGATCAGTTCGTTGCCCTGGTGGCGCACCAGCAGCCCCATTCCCAGCCTCTGCAGCCGCTGCTGCCAGTGCGTGGGCAACTCCCCGGCGGCGCGCGCCAGCACCAGGCAGGCGCTGTCCACCGGGCAATTCAACTGCGCCAGGCGCTCCTGGGCGGCACGTTCGGTGAGACGCTGCTGCAGCAGGTCGTCCAACAGCTCCGAGCCCAGGCGCAGCATGCGTTCGTGTTCGACCTGGGCGCGCTCCAGCTCGATGCCCAGCACCGCCACGACGTGGTGCAGCAGGCCGTAGTCGAGCAGCTCGCCGCCGGTGGCGAGGATCTCGCAGGTGGTCAGAGACGGTAGCGGCATCACCAGCGCCTCCTGCTCGCCATTGCTGCAGCGGGTCACGGTGTCCGGTACCGAGCGGCGCTGGGCGAGGGCCGTTCGCCAACTGTCCGGCAGCGGCGGCAGGCCTTTCTGCCACGGCTGCAGGGAGGCCGAATCGAACAGATAGAGCTGCGCACGCACATCGCTGCACAGCCGGCGCAACAGTCCCGCAAGGCCAAGTCCGCGCAGGCCGATGCGGGCACTCTCGTAGATGCGCGTCACGGCGCTGCGGCGTTCGTGTTCTTCCTGCTTGCTGGCGTCGACGATGGCGCGGGTGACGGCGGAGAAGGGCACCGCGTAATCGGTCATCAGCAGCGGAAAACCCAACTGGCAGGCTTCGTCCTGCAAGGCCTGGATATCGTTCGGCGCCTGCATGTTCTCGCCGATCATCAGGCCCGAGATGCGTGCTCCGGCGAGGCGCTTGAGGTAGTCCCGCTGTGCCTGGGCCTCGGCGGGAATGCCGATGCCGGTGGTCATCAGCAGATCGCCTTCACCGAGCCATTCGGTCGGGTCAGCCAGTTCGCACACATGCGCCCAGCGCAAGCGCCGGCCGACGCCTTCGCTGCCGCCAAGCAGGCGGGTGCGCAGGGAGGTGTTGTCGAGGATGTCCTGGATATGGAAAGGCATGGCGGGTCCGCAACGAATAACGACAGGCAATCGGGCCGGCAAGCATGCCACCAAGCGCGAGGCCTTGTCGCGCCTGGCTTGGATGGGCACGGAGCGCTTCGTACCGGGATACGAGCGGGGTCTTCCGAATTGTAGTTCCGTCTGATTGTGGAGCCTGGCGGGAAGCCCCAAGACTAGCTGGCAGTGCGCCATGCGAGCCCGTCGAGGCCCCGAATGGCGCCGCCTGCCGCGAAGCAGGCCGTCTACTCACCGGAGACCATAACAATGAACAAGATCCTGAGTTCTTCCATCGCCTACGCACTGGGTTGTGCGGCGACGTTCCCCGCTTTCGCCGACCTCACCGTAGTGTCCCACGGCGGCGCCAACAAGGCTGCGCAGGTCAAGGCTTTCTACCAGCCCTACATGCAGCAGAGCGGCAGCCGCCTGATCGCCGACGAATTCAACGGCGAGATGGCCAAGGTCAAGGTGCAGGTGGACACCGGCAGCGTCTCCTGGGATGTCGTGGAAATGGAAATGCCCGAACTGGCGCGTGCCTGCGACGAGGGCCTGCTGCAGGAGATCGGCGAGCAGCCGGCCATCGCCAAGCTCGCGCCGGACCTGCTGGACGGCGCCGTACAGCCCTGCGGCGTGGGCTTCTTCGTCTGGTCGACGGTACTGGCGTACAACGCCGACAAGCTCAAGAGCGCGCCGACCGGCTGGGCGGATTTCTGGGATACGCAGAAATTCCCCGGCAAGCGCGGCCTGCGCAAGGGCGCGATGTACACCCTCGAGTTCGCCCTGATGGCCGATGGCGTGGCGCCGAAGGACGTGTACACCGTGCTCGGGACCAAGGAAGGCCAGGATCGCGCGTTCAAGAAGCTCGACCAGATCAAGCCGAGCATCCAGTGGTGGGAAGCCGGCGCACAGCCGCCGCAGTACCTGGCATCCGGCGACGTGGTGATGAGCTCCGCGTACAACGGCCGGATCGCCGCCGTGCAGGACGAAAGCAAGCTGCGCGTGGTGTGGAACGGCGGGATCTATGACATGGACGCCTTCGCCATTCCCAAGGGTGCGAAGAACACGGATGAAGGCCTGCGCTTCATCCAGTACGTGCTGCAGACCGAGCAGCAGAAAAACTACGCCCAACAGATCGCCTACGGCCCGGTGACTCGTGCCGCCGTTCCGGTGGTGGCCGCGGCGCGCCGCACCAACATGCCTACCGACGAGGCCAACCGGGCCGGCCAGGTGGCGATGAATGCGGCCTTCTGGGCCGACCACGGCGAGCAACTGGAACAGCGCTTCAACGCCTGGGCCGCCAAGCAGTAACGTTTCACAGTGTGCGGTGACGCCGCACGTTCAGGCCGCCTTCGGGCGGCCTTTTTTGTGGGTGCGCCAGCCGCGACAGTTCTGCGAACGGTCCCGAACGCCCCAGTAGGAGCGGGCCATGCCCAGGAACCGCGGTTGAAGTCCGCGCGCCCCGTTGTGCATCGGTACCGTAAGCGCTGCTTACGGATCGCGAGCGCGGCTCGCTCCT
>CBIGPF010000245.1:0-6948 GCA_966191535.1 uncultured Pseudomonas sp.
ATGGTCGAGGCCACCAGCACGTTGAAGCGCTTGTGGTAGAAGTCGCTCATCACCCGTTCGAGTTCGCGCTCGTTCATCTGCCCGTGGCCGATGCCGATGCGAGCCTCGGGAACCAGCTCCGCCAGGTCGCGGGCGCACTTCTCGATGGTCTTCACCTCGTTGTGCAGGAAGTACACCTGGCCGCCGCGCAGCAGTTCGCGGAGCAGGGCCTCCTTGATCACCGATTTCTGCTCTTCCATGACGAAGGTGCGCACGGAGAGGCGGCGCGCCGGCGGCGTGGCGATGATCGACAGATCACGCATGCCGGCGACCGCCATGTTGAGCGTGCGCGGAATCGGCGTGGCGGTGAGGGTGAGGATGTCCACTTCGCTGCGCAGGGACTTGAGCTGTTCCTTCTGGCGCACACCGAAGCGGTGCTCTTCGTCGATGATGACCAGGCCGAGGTTCTTGAACTTCACATCGTCCTGCAGCAGCTTGTGGGTGCCGATGACGATGTCGACCTTGCCCTCGGCCAACTGCGCCACGGCGCCTTCGACTTCCTTGGCGGACTTGAAGCGGCTCATTACCTCGACGCTCACCGGCCAGTCGGCGAAGCGGTCGCGGAAACTGTTGTAGTGCTGCTGGGCGAGGAGGGTGGTCGGTACCAGCACGGCGACCTGCTTGCCGCTGTGCACCGCGACGAAGGCTGCGCGCATGGCCACTTCGGTCTTGCCGAAGCCCACGTCGCCGCAGACCAGGCGGTCCATCGGCTTGTCGGCGAGCATGTCGGTCACCACGGCCTCGATGGCGGTCTGCTGGTCCGGAGTTTCCTCGAACGGGAAGCCGGCGGAGAAGGTGGCGTAGTCGGCCTGCGGGTCCTTGAAGGCATAGCCCTTGCGCGCGGCGCGGCGGGCGTAGATGTCCAACAGCTCGGCGGCGACGTCGCGGACCTGCTCGGCGGCCTTGCGCTTGGCTTTCTGCCAGGTTTCGGAGCCCAGCTTGTGCAGCGGCGCCAGGGCGTCGTCGCTGCCGGTGTAGCGAGCGATCAGGTGCAGGTTGGCCACCGGCACGTAGAGCTTGGCTTCGTCGGCGTACTGCAGGGCAAGGAATTCGGCGTTCTGACCGTCGATCTCCAGGGTAATCAGGCCCATGTAGCGGCCGACGCCATGGTCGATGTGCACCACCGGGGCGCCTTCGCGCAGTTCGGTGAGGTTCTTGATGACGTTCTCACCGCCATCGCGGGTCTTCTCGCGGCGGCGGCGCTGCATGACGCGCTGGCCGAACAGCGGGCTTTCGGCCACCAGGGCGATGCCCGGCTGACCTTTGTCGGCGTCCAGCAGCAGGCCTTCGTCCATCGGTGCGATGGTGATTGCCAGGCGATCCTTGTGCGCCAGGAAGCCCGGCCAGCCCTCGACTTCCACCGGGCGCAGCTTCAGCCGCGCCAGCAGCTCCAGCAGGACCTCGCGGCGGCCAGCGGATTCGGCGGTGAAGAGGATGCGTCCGTCGAACTGCTCGATGAACTGGCGCAGGCGCGCCAGTGGCTCGGTCGCCTTGGCCTCGATGGCCAGCTCCGGCAGCGCCTCGGCGGGGAAGCGCTCGCGGCCGACGCCGGTCTCTATGGGCTCGGGGCTGACGACCACGCGTGGCCAGTTCTTCAGGCGGGCGAAGCAGTCCTCTACCGGCAGGAAGACTTCGGCTGGCGGCAGCAGCGGGCGCTCGGGGTCATAGCGACGGTCTTCATAGCGGTTGCGCACGTCGGTCCAGAACTGCTCGGCGGCGGTCTCGATGCCGGGCAGGGAGAACACCTGGGTGTCCTGCGGCAGGTAGTCGAACAGCGTCGATGTCTCGCCATCTTCGAAGAACAGCGGGATGTAGTACTCGATGCCGGCAGGTGTCAGGCCGCTGGCCAGGTCCTGGTAGATCGGGCAGCGGCGGTAGTCGACGTCGAAGCGCTCGCGGAATCGCCCACGGAAACCGGTCACGGCCTCCTTGCGCAGCGGGAACTCGCGGGCCGGCAGCAGGCGGATGCTCTCCACCTTGTCGATGGAGCGCTGGGTTTCCGGGTCGAAGGTACGCAGTGTCTCGATCTCGTCATCGAACAGGTCGATGCGGTAGGGCAGTTCGCTGCCCATCGGGAACAGGTCGATCAGCGCGCCGCGCACGGCAAACTCGCCGTGTTCGTAGACGGTGTCCACGCACCGGTAGCCGGCAGCCTCGAAGCGGCTGCGCATCTGCTCGACGTCGAGTTTCTGGCCGACATCCAGCACCAGGCTGCTGCCGAGCAGGAATTTGGCCGGCGCCAGGCGATGCAGGGCGGTGGTGATGGGTACCACCAGCACGCCGCGGCGCAGTTCGGGTAGCTGGTACAGGGTCGCGACGCGCTGGGAGATGATGTCCTGGTGCGGCGAGAAGACGTCGTAGGGCAGGGTTTCCCAGTCGGGCAGCTGCAGCACCGGCAGATCGGGTGCAAAGAAGCTCAGCTCCTGCTCCAGGCGCTCGGCGCTCTGGCTGTCGGCGGTCAGCAGCAGGGTGAAACGTTTCGCTGGCCCCGCCGCTTCGGCGATGGCCAGGCTCAGGGCGGCTCCGGGGAGGTTGCCCCAGGATTGCTTGCCGGCCGCGGTCGGCAATGTAGGGATACGCAATACGGACACGGGCAGTCTTGGCTCCGGTCGAGGGATTTGACCGGTCGGATTGTAACTATCCCGATTGACGGATGTCAGTCATACGACCGCTGCGGATTGCCGGCGATTGTTCACGCCGTCATAATGTAGCCCCTTTTTTCTTCTCCTACATGTGGAAGGTATTGCCCGTGACCCAGAAGCCCGACCAGTGTCTCGGTGAGTGGATCGATCGTGAAGCCCTCGCGGAAGCCATGATTCCGCTGATCGGTCAGCTGTACCGTAACAACAACGTGGTGACCTCGATCTACGGCCGTGGCCTGATCAACCGTTCGGTGATTGCGATCCTCAAAGCGCACCGTTTCGCCCGTCACCGCCTGGCCGAAGAAGGCGGGCTGTCGGTTCACGACACTTTCCCGATCCTCAAGGCGATGAGCGAGCTCAAGCTGGGCGCCGCTTCGGTAGACCTGGGCAAGATGGTTGCCAAGTTCAAGACCGAAGGCAACGGCCGCAGCATCGAGCAGTTCACCAAGGACGAGCTTGCTGACGTGGTCGGCAAGCAGAACGGCGGCGCCCGCGAAGGCACCGACGTCGTCCTGTACGGCTTCGGTCGTATCGGCCGTCTGCTGGCCCGTATCCTCATCGAGAAGACCGGTGGTGGCGACGGCCTGCGCCTGCGCGCCATCGTCGTCCGCAAGGGCGCCGAGAACGACCTGGTCAAGCGCGCCAGCCTGCTGCGTCGTGACTCCGTGCATGGTCCGTTCGACGGCACCATCACCATCGACGAAGAAAACAACACCATCACCGCGAACGGCAACCTGATCCAGGTGATCTACTCCAACGATCCGGCGTCGATCGACTACACCCAGTACGGCATCAAGAAAGCCCTGCTGGTCGACAACACCGGCAAGTGGCGTGATGCCGAAGGCCTGGGCCAGCACCTGAAGTGCCCGGGTATCGACCGCGTGATCCTGACCGCTCCGGGCAAGGGCGCGCTGAAGAACGTCGTGCACGGCATCAACCATGGCGACATCACCGCTGACGACAAGATCGTTTCCGCCGCTTCCTGCACCACCAACGCCATCGTGCCGGTGCTGAAGGCTGTCAACGACCAGTACGGCATTGTCAACGGCCACGTCGAAACCGTTCACTCGTTCACCAACGACCAGAACCTGATCGACAACTTCCACAAGGGCAGCCGTCGTGGCCGCGCCGCGCCGCTGAACATGGTAATCACCGAGACTGGCGCCGCTACCGCTGCCGCCAAGGCTCTGCCGGTTCTGAAAGGCAAGCTGACCGGCAACGCCATCCGCGTTCCGACGCCGAACGTCTCCATGGCCATCCTGAACCTGAACCTGGAAAAGGCCACCAACCGCGAAGAGATCAACGAGTACCTGCGCCAGATGGCCATGCACTCGGACCTGCAGAAGCAGATCGACTTCGTGTCCTCGCAGGAAGTGGTCTCCACCGACTTCGTTGGCTCCCGCCATGCGGGCGTCGTCGACGCCGAGGCGACCATCGCCAACGACAACCGCGTTGTCCTGTACGTGTGGTACGACAACGAATTCGGCTACAGCTGCCAGGTCGTCCGCGTGATGGAAGACATGGCTGGCGTGAATCCGCCGGCTTTCCCGCGCTGATTCAGGCGGTCTAGATAAACGGGAGCTCTCGGGCTCCCGTTTTTCGTTACTGGCTCCACCCTACCAACGATAAAATCTGCCAATTCCTGATTGTGGAAAGACTTCAAATGGATGGACAACATCTGCATGAAGGCGAGCTGAAGCGCGGTCTCAAGAACCGCCACATCCAGCTGATCGCCCTCGGCGGCGCCATCGGTACCGGCCTGTTCCTGGGCTCGGCCGGCGTCCTGCAATCCGCCGGCCCGTCGATGATCCTCGGCTATGCCATTGGCGGCTTCATCGCCTTCCTGATCATGCGCCAGCTGGGCGAAATGATCGTCGAGGAGCCCGTCGCCGGCTCCTTCAGTCACTTCGCGCACAAGTACTGGGGCGGTTTCGCCGGCTTCATGTCCGGCTGGAACTACTGGGTGCTGTACATCCTGGTGGGCATGTCGGAGCTGACCGCGGTCGGCAAGTACATCCAGTTCTGGTGGCCGGACTTCCCGACCTGGGCAACGGCGGCGGTGTTCTTCGTCCTGATCAATGCCATCAACCTGTTCAACGTGAAGGCCTTCGGCGAGACCGAGTTCTGGTTCGCGATCATCAAGGTCGTCGCCATCATCGGCATGATCCTGCTCGGCGTCTGGCTGCTGGTCAGCGGTACCGGCGGCCCGCAGGCCTCGGTGAGCAACCTGTGGGCCCACGGCGGTTTCTTCCCCAATGGCTGGAAGGGCCTGGTGATGGTCCTGGCGATCATCATGTTCTCCTTTGGTGGCCTTGAGCTGGTCGGCATCACCGCCGCCGAAGCCTCCGAGCCGAAGAAGGTGATCCCCAAGGCGATCAACCAGGTCATCTACCGGATCCTGATCTTCTACATCGGCGCCCTGGCCGTGCTGCTCTCGCTGTACCCCTGGGATGCTCTGTTGCAGAGCATCAACAGCGCCGGCGACCCCTACAGCGGCAGCCCGTTCGTGAAGGTCTTCTCGCTGCTCGGCAGTGAGTACGCGGCGAACATCCTGAACTTCGTGGTGCTCACCGCCGCGCTGTCGGTCTACAACAGCTGTGTGTACTGCAACAGCCGCATGCTCTACGGCCTGGCCGAGCAGGGTGACGCGCCGCGTGCCTTCGCCAAGGTCGACAGTCGTGGTGTGCCGCTGCTGGCCATCGGCGTTTCTGCCTTCATCACCCTGGCGTGTGTCGTGGTCAACTACGTGATCCCGCACCAGGCGCTGGAGCTGCTGATGTCCCTGGTGGTCGCCGCGCTGGTGATCAACTGGGCGATGATCAGCCTGGCCCACATGAAGTTCCGCAAGGCCATGGTCGCCAAGGGCGTGCAGCCGTTCTTCCGCGCGCTGTGGTACCCCTACGGCAACTGGCTGTGCCTGGCCTTCGTGGTGTTCATCCTCGGTATCATGCTGCAGATCCCGGGCATCGATGTGTCGGTGTACGCGATCCCGGTGTGGATCGTGCTGATGGGCGTGTGCTACCTGTTCAAGCGCAAGTCCCCGGCCAAGGCCAACGCCTGAGTCGGTTGAGAAACGGGAG
Organism: uncultured Pseudomonas sp.; assembly: GCA_966191535.1. Taxonomy (GTDB): domain Bacteria; phylum Pseudomonadota; class Gammaproteobacteria; order Pseudomonadales; family Pseudomonadaceae; genus Pseudomonas. Next base: position 5,762 of record CBIGPF010000245.1, read on the forward strand.
CTTCGGCTCCCGTTTTCTTTTGGTAATGCACCTTTGCCGGAGCGGAAACAGTGGCCCGGGGTGCTTGCGGTAGAATGCCCGGCGCCGGGCGGATGATGGACGGCAGGAGGTGCCGAGTGTTGCGTGGAAGCTGGCTGTTGATGGTGCTGGTGACTGTCCTGGCAGGTTGCGGGCAGTCGGTCGAACGCTTTGGCGGCCCGACCATGGGCAGCAGCTACACGGTGCAGTACGTGACCACGGGCAAGGCGCCGGATACCGCGAAGCTCAAGACCGACGTCGACGCGATCCTGGCGAGCCTGGACGAGCAGTTTTCCACCTACCGTGACGACTCCGTGGTGTCCCGTTTCAACGCCATGCCGGCCGGCGCCTGCATGGTCTTGCCGGCGGACATGCTCCAGCTCTGGCGATACGGCGAGCAGCTGTCCCGGCAGAGTGGCGGCGCCTTCGATCTCACGGTCGAGCCGTTGATGAACCTGTGGGGCTTCGGTCCGCAGTCTCGCGGGGAAAAGGTCCCGGATGCCGTCGCCCTGGAGCGTGAGCGCGCCCGCGTCGGCCATCAGCATCTGCATTTGAATGGCGACCAGCTGTGCAAGGACGTCGACGCGCAGCTGGACTTCGACAGTATCGTCGCCGGTTATGCCGTGGACCAGGTGAGTGCCCGCCTTGCCGAGTTGGGCCTGACGGATTACCTGGTGGAGATCACCGGCGAGCTCAAGGCCGTGGGTCACAAGCCCGATGGCACGCCCTGGCGGATCGCCCTGGAAGTACCCAGCGGAGAGCGCGAGCGGCAGGTGGAGCGCTCGGTGGCGCTGGACGGCATCGGCCTGTCCACCTCCGGCGACTACCGCAACTATTTCGAGGAAGGTGGGCAGCGCTATTCGCATACCTTCGACCCGCGCACCGGTGCGCCGGTCAGGCACGCCCTGGCAGCGGTCACGGTGGCGGAGGCCCAGGCCCTGCGCGCCGATGGCCTGTCGACCCTGCTGATGGTGCTGGGGCCGGAGGAGGGCTATACCTTTGCCGAGCGCAATGGGCTGGCAGCCTTCTTCATCGTGCGCCAGGGCGAGGGGTTCGTGACCCGTGCGACGACGCGCTTCGAGGCGCTGTTTCCGTCGCCTGAATGAAAGCTTCGGCGGGCATGATGGCGGCCCGCAGGGTGGTCAAGGCATGTAGTGGCGGCAAAATTC
>CBIGPF010000246.1:0-6945 GCA_966191535.1 uncultured Pseudomonas sp.
GTAGTAGAGGTCGATGTGGTCGGTGCCCAGGCGTTTCAGGCTGCCGTCCACGGCCTGGCGGATGTACGCCGGGCTGCCGTTGGCGCCACGCACCTGCGGTTGCTCCGGGGTGCGCACGATGCCGAACTTGGTGGCGAGGAAGACCTGCTCGCGCTTGCCTTTCAGGGCGCGGCCGAGCAATTCCTCGTTGGTGTGCGGGCCATAAATGTCGGCGGTGTCGAGCAGGGTGACGCCCAGCTCCAGTGCACGGTGCAGGGTGGCAATGGATTCGGTCTCGTCGCTGCCGGTGGTGTAGAAATCGGACATGCCCATGCAGCCGAGGCCGATGGCGGAGACGATAGGGCCTTGCGGGCCCAGGCGGCGGGTCTTCATGCGGGATTCTCCGGGTGTGGAAAGGGGCAGGACCATTCTTGTTGTTTGTCCTGTATGGATAAACCGGCAGATTGCGGTTTAACTATTTGGCCTGGATGAATAATCGGAGTGCGCCATGGACCGCTTGCAGGCCATGCAGGTCTACACCCGCATCGTCGAACTCAAGGCCTTCGGCAAGGCCGCTGACAGCCTGCAGCTGCCGCGCGCCAGCGTGACCCAGCTGATCCAGCAACTGGAGACGCACCTGGGGGTGCAACTGCTGCGCCGCACCACGCGGCAGGTCAGCGTCACCGCCGATGGCCAGGCCTACTACGAGCGTTGTGTACGCTTGCTGGAGGATCTGGAAGAGGCGGAGAACTGTTTTTCCGACTCGCCCGACAATCCTCGCGGCAAGCTGCGCGTCGACCTGCCCAGCTCGCTGGGGCGATTGGTGGTGATCCCGAAGCTGCCCGAGTTCTGCCGACGCTACCCGCAGATCGAGCTGGAACTGAGCCTGAACGACCGCCAGGTGGACCTGGTGCGCGAGGGGGTGGACTGCGTACTGCGCGCTGGCGAGCTGCCGGATTCCAGCCTGGTCGGACGGCGTATCGCCGAGCTGGAGCAGTTGACCTGCGTGAGCCGCGACTACGTCCAGGCATTCGGCCTGCCGCAGCATCCGGAGCAGCTCGACGGGCACCTGGCGGTGAATTACCAGTCGGCCTCCAGCGGACGCATCTTCGACCTGGAGTTTCGCTTCGACGGACAGTTGCGCACCCAGCGGCTACCCAGCCGGATCACGGTGAACAACGCCGATGCCTACATCGCCGCCTGCCGCGCCGGCTTCGGCATGATCCAGGCGCCGCGCTATCACCTGCGCGAGGGCCTCGCCAGTGGTGAGCTGGTGGAGGTGCTGCGCGACTGGCAGCCACCACCGTTGCCGGTCAGCGTGCTGTACCCGGTGCGTCGGCAGATGTCGCGGCGCCTGCGGGTGTTCTCCGACTGGCTCGGCGGCTTGTTCGAGGCCGGCATCGATTGAACCGTCGCTCGTCGGAAAGCCGCCGGCCATCGCTGCTCGCGTCACCGCGCTGGCTATGCTCAAGGCCGCCGTAGAGCGGTCCACAGTCGCTGAAGTTGCGGCGTTTCTTTTCAACCACTCCCTGAAGGAAACGACCCAAATGAGCATCGTGAAAGCGAAAGATGGCACCGAGATCTTCTACAAGGATTGGGGTAGCGGGCAGCCGGTGGTGTTCTCCCACGGCTGGCCGCTCAACGCCGATGCCTGGGATGCGCAGATGCTGTTCCTGGTGCAGAAGGGCTACCGGGTCATCGCCCATGACCGGCGCGGCCACGGCCGCTCGGGCCAGCCGGCCAACGGCAACGACATGGACACCTACGCCGACGACCTGGCGGCGGTGATCGATGCGCTGGACCTCAAGGGGGCCACGCTGGTGGGCCACTCCACGGGCGGTGGCGAAGTGGCGCACTACATCGGCCGGCATGGCACCCGCCGCCTGGAAGGCGCGGTGCTGATCGGCGCAGTGCCGCCGCTGATGCTCAAGACCGCCGCCAACCCCGGAGGCCTGCCGATCGACGTGTTTGACGGCATCCGCAAGGGCGTGAAGGAAGACCGTTCGCAGTTCTTCAAGGACCTGGCGGTCCCGTTCTACGGCTACAACCGGCCCGGCGCGAAGACTTCCCAGGGCGTGATCGACAACTTCTGGCTGCAGGGCATGACTGGCGGGCACCTGGGCCAGTACCTGTGCATCCACGAGTTCTCCGAGGTGGACTACACCGAGGACCTGAAGAAGATCGATGTGCCCGTGTTGATCCTCCACGGTGACGACGACCAGATCGTGCCCATCGGCGCTTCCGGTCAGCGCTCGGTGGAACTCGTCCGGCGCGGTGCGCTGAAGGTCTACAAGGGCGGCCCCCATGGCATGTGCACCACCATGGCTGATCAGGTGAACGAGGACCTGTTGGGGTTCCTCAACCGCTAAGGCCCATCGCGAGCCGGCGCGCTCCTGCCGGGGCGGGCCAGCTCGCGAGCCTCATCATCGATGGGTGTGCTCCAGCACATTCACCAGAGTACCCAGTGGGTCGCGCAGGAAGAAGCGGCGCACGCCCCAGGGTTCGAGCGTCAGCGCGTAGGTGATTTCGTGTCCGGCCGCGAGGGCACGGTCATGCACCTCGTCGAGATTGTCCACCTCGATGGACAGGTCCGGCACGGGCGCGCCGGAGCCACCCTCGCTGGCCAGGCTCAACTGCGTGAGCGCACGTTCGTCGCTGGCCAGCGTGATCAGCCAGCCGTGATCCATCACCACGTCCAGGTCGAACAGTTCGCGGTAGAAGTGCGCCATCTCGGCAGGCTTGCCGGTGGCGAGGTTGGCGACGATACGGCGGACAGTCATGGCGGAGCTCCGTGGAGAATTCGTCTACGCAACCCGCCAGCATAGACGCAGCCACTGTCGCGAGTGCGCTCACAGCCGCTTGTTGAGCCAGCGCGCCAGGCGGTCGCCGCCGAACTGGATCAGGGTCACCAGCGCGACCAGCAGGATGATCACGGTGAGCATCACCTGGGTGTCGAAGCGTTGGTAGCCATAGCGGTAGGCCAGGTCGCCGAGGCCGCCAGCGCCGATGGCGCCGGCCATGGCCGAGGAGTTGATCATGGTCACCAGGGTGATGGTGAAGCCGGCGACGATACCCGGTCGCGCTTCGGGCAACAGCACGTTCCAGATGATGTGCCGGGGCTGGCAACCCATCGCCTGGGCCGCCTCGATCAGGCCGTGATCGACCTCACGCAGGCTGACTTCGGCAATGCGTGCGAAGAACGGCGTGGCGGCGATCGTCAGCGGCACCACGGCCGCCCACACGCCGTAACTGGTGCCGACGATCAACCGGGTGAAGGGGATCAGCGCGACCATCAGGATCAGGAAGGGGATCGAGCGCAGCACGTTGACCACGCTGCCCAGGCCCTGGTTGACCAGGCGCGCCTGGAAGATCCCGCCAGGCCCGGTGGTGGCCAGCACCAGGGCCAGCGGAATGCCCACCAGGAAGACGACGGCCGAGGACGCGCCGATCATCAGCAGGGTGTCGAGCAGGCCTTGCAGCAGGCGATCAGGCATGGGTGAGCACCTCCAGGCGATCGGCGACATCGCGGGCACGTTCGAGCAGTTGCGGGGCACTGGCAGCGGGGGCGGCGACGCTCAACAGCAGACGCCCGAGGGCGCGGCCCTGGATGCGCTCGATGCCGCCGTGCAGCAGGCTGACGCGGCTGCCCAGGGCCTGGGCAATAGCCAGCAGATCAGGCTCCTGTTCGCGCACGCCGGTGTAGTGCAGGTCGAGGATGACTTCGTTGTCCGAAGGATGCTCCAAGCGTGCCAGCAGGTCCGGCGGCAGGTGCTGCTGCAGCGAGCCGAGCAGGGTGCGGCTGACCTCGTGCTGCGGGTTGCCGAAGACTTCCCAGACATCGCCCTGCTCGACGACGCGTCCGCGTTCGAGCACCACCACGCGGTCGCAGATTTCGCGGATCACGGCCATTTCGTGGGTGATCAGCACGATGGTCAGGCCCAGGCGGCGGTTGATGTCGCGCAGCAGCGAAAGGATGGCCTGGGTGCTCTCCGGGTCCAGCGCCGAGGTGGCTTCGTCGCAGAGCAGGATTTCTGGCTGGTGTACCAGCGCGCGGGCGATACCGACGCGCTGCTTCTGGCCGCCGGAAAGTTGCGCCGGGTACGCGTGGCGCTTGTCGGTGAGGCCGACCAGCTGCAGCAGTTCGTCCACCCGCTCGGCGATGCGCGCCTTGGGCACGCCGGCCACGCGCAGGGGCAGGGCAATGTTCTGCGCGACGGTCTTGGCCGACATCAGGTTGAAGTGCTGGAAGATCATGCCGACGCGGCGGCGCAGGCCGACCAGTTGCTGGGCGTCGAAGGCACCGATGTCCTCGCCGTCGATCAGCACCTGGCCGACGCTGGGTTGCTCCAGGCGGTTGAGGGTGCGGATCAGCGAGCTCTTGCCGGCGCCGCTGCGGCCGATGATGCCGAACACTTCGCCGCGGCGGACGGAGAGTTCGATGTCACTCAGTGCCTCCACCGGCCCGTGGTGGCCGGCGTAGGTCTTGCCCAGCCCACGCAGGGCGATGTGCTGGGCGGCGAGTTCTAGAGTGCGGTTGAAGCTGACCATGGTGGGGGCCTGTTCGGTAGTTCGGAGCGGGCGGTTTGCCCTCTCCCTGACCCTCTCCCTGAAGGGAGAGGGGACTGGTTCGGTATGTTCGGGAGTCTCGGCGTCTTGCCGGAGGTGCTTTTCGTAGGAGCGAGCTTGCTCGCGAACATGTCTGCCCCGCAGCGGGGTTCGTTCGCGAGCAAGCTCGCTCCTGCAGGCAAACGTTGGTGCGGTTACTGCCAGCCCGGCTGGTAGAGCGAGCCGTGGGCCTTGTCCAGAGCGGCGCGGACCTGGGGCGAGTGCTGGTAGAGATCGACGAATTTCTTCAGCTTGCCGTCCGGGTCCTTGTAGTCGTCACGGGTGACGAACTGGATGACGTACTCGCGGTTCTCGATGCCGTCGAACAGCAGCGCGCTGTTCGGGTCGACGGTGCCGGCCAGGCGGAGGTAGTGCGGGTAGCCCTGGGCGAGGTCGACGTCGTCCAGCGCGCGCACCAGTTGCACGGCTTCCAGCTCGATGATCTGGATGTGCTTCGGGTTGGCCACGATGTCGTCCAGCGTCGCCTTGTAGCCCACGCCATCCTTGAGCGTGAGCAACCCGGCCTTCTGCAGCAGCTGCAGGCCGCGGCCACCATTGATCGGGTCGTTGGCGATGGCGACCTTGGCGCCATCCGGCAGGTCGGCGATGGCCTTGTACCGGGTCGAGTACAGGCCGACGTTGTTGATGATCCCCGGTGCGAACGCCTTGAGGTGCAGGCCGCCCTCGCGGTTGGCGTTTTCCAGGAACGGCGTGTGCTGGAAGTAGTTGGCGTCGATATCGCCGTGGTCGAGGGTGATGTTTGGTGCGTTCCAGTCGGTGAACTCCACCAGCTCGACCTTCAGGCCCTGCTGGGCGGCTTCCTTCACCGCCACTTCCAGCGGCGGGGCGAAGGCGGCGGTGGTGCCCAGGCGCAGGGTGTCGGCGGCCTGGGCGAGACCGGCGGCGAGGAGGCTCAGCGACAGGCCGAGGGTCAGTTTGAAGCGTGCAGGCATGGCAACGAATCCTTTTAGAGTTTTACGCAGAGAAAGCTGGAGTCGCTCCAGTGGCGGTTGCCTGGCGGAAGCTTGCGCCGACGTGCCGGGCGGGCAGTCGGGCGTGGCCGGCGCCGAAGAGTTTTTCCCGCAGGGTGCCGTCCGCGTAGGCGGTCTTGTAGGCGCCGCGGTTCTGCAGCTCGGGCACCACGAGCTCGATGAAGTCGACGTAGCTTTCCGGCTCCACGGTGCGGGTGAGGTTGAAGCCGTCGAGGCCGGCGTCGTTGATCCAGCCCAGCAGTTCATCGGCCACCTGCACCGGGTCACCCACCAGCGTGGTGTAGCGGCCGCCCAGAACGAGTTGTTCCAGCAGCTGGCGCACGGTGGCGTCGGTGCGGGCGACGGTCAGGGCCTTGGTGGCGGACTCGATGGCGTTGGTCTTCTCGTAGCGGATCGGCTCGTCCAGCGCGTAGCGCGAGAAGTCGATCCCGGTGGTGCTGGCGAAGTGCGCAAGACCCGCCTCGGCGCTGGCGAAGCGGCGGTATTCGCTGAGTTTTTCGCGCGCTTGCGCCTCGGTGGGGGCGACGATGACGTTGATGCCCATGAACACCTTGATGTCATCCGCCCGGCGGCCGGCGTCGACCGCTGCCTGACGGATGCGGTCCACCAGCACGCGGGTGGCGTCGCGGGTCTGCGCCGAGACGAACACGCATTCGGCGTGACGCGCGGCGAAGGCCAGCCCGCGATTCGACGCACCGGCCTGGAACAGCAGCGGGGTACGCTGCGGCGACGGCTGGCTGAGGTGGTAACCCTCGACGTCGAAGAACTCGCCGTGGTGGCGGACCTTGTGCACCTTGCCCGGCTGCGCGTAGATGCGCCGCTTGCGATCGGCGATTACGGCGTCGTCTTCCCAGCTGCCTTCCCAGAGCTTGTAGAGCACCTCCAGGTATTCATCGGCGCGGTCGTAGCGGCGGTCGTGGTCGATCTGCCGGTCCTGGCCCATGGCGCGGGCGGTGCTCTCCAGGTAGCCGGTGACGATGTTCCAGCCGATGCGGCCATCACTCAGGTGATCCAGTGTGGAGAGCCGCCGGGCGAACGGGTAGGGCGCCTCGTAGGTGAGGTTGGCAGTGACGCCGAAGCCCAGGTGCCGTGTCGCACCGGCCATGGCCGAGACCAGCATCAGCGGGTCGTTCACCGGCAGCTGGATGGCCTCCCTGGCGGTGAGTTCGATGCCGTCCTGGTAGACGTCGTAGACACCGAGGATGTCGGCGAGGAACAGGCCGTCGAACAGGCCCTTCTCCAGCAGGCGGGCGAGGTCGGTCCAGTGGCTGAGCGTGTTGAAATCACTGGAACGGTCGCGCGGGTGGGTCCACAGGCCGTGGTTGATGTGGCCGACGCAATTCATGCTGAAGGCGTTGAGGAGGATCTG
>CBIGPF010000247.1:0-6871 GCA_966191535.1 uncultured Pseudomonas sp.
GGCTACCCGGTGATCATCAAGGCCGCCGGTGGCGGTGGTGGTCGCGGCATGCGCGTCGTGCATAAAGAGGAAGACCTGATCAAGTCCGCCAAGCTGACCCGCACCGAAGCGGGCGCAGCCTTCGGCAACTCGATGGTCTACCTGGAGAAGTTCCTGACCAACCCGCGTCACGTGGAAGTCCAGGTCCTCTCCGACGGCCAGGGCAACGCCATCCACCTGGGCGACCGCGACTGCTCCCTGCAGCGTCGTCACCAGAAGGTCCTGGAAGAAGCCCCAGCGCCGGGCATCGACGAGAAGGCCCGCGCCGAAGTGCTGGCCCGCTGCGTCCAGGCCTGCGTGGAAATCGGCTACCGTGGCGCCGGCACCTTCGAGTTCCTCTACGAGAACGGCCGCTTCTACTTCATCGAGATGAACACCCGCGTTCAGGTGGAGCATCCGGTGTCGGAGATGGTCACCGGTATCGACATCGTCAAGGAGATGCTCAGCATCGCCTCGGGCAACAAGCTGTCGATCAAGCAGGAAGACGTGGTCATCCGTGGCCATGCGCTGGAATGCCGGATCAACGCCGAAGACCCGAAGACCTTCATGCCGAGCCCCGGCAAGGTGAAGCACTTCCACGCACCGGGCGGCAATGGCGTGCGTGTGGATTCGCACCTGTACAGCGGCTACGCCGTACCGCCGAACTACGACTCGCTGGTAGGCAAGATCATCACCTACGGCAAGGACCGCGATGAAGCCATGGCGCGCATGCGTAATGCGCTGGACGAGCTGATCGTCGATGGCATCAAGACCAACACCGAGCTGCACAAGGAGCTGGTCCGCGACAGAGAGTTCTGCAAGGGTGGCGTGAACATCCACTACCTGGAGAAGAAGCTGGGCATGGACAAGCACTGAGTCCTGCCTTGCCTCGCTCCACCACAAGGGCTGCCTCCGGGCGGCCCTTGTGCTTTGTGGCACGCTGGTGCGGCGCGGTGCCGTGCAGTAAGCTTGCCGCCTTTATCTGCGGGCCGCCCAGGCGGTCCGTTGTCTTTTCCAGCGCCATCCCAGCACGATCGAGGTACCGCCCCATGCCCTGGCTTCAAGTCCGACTCGCCATCACCCCGGATCAGGCGGAAACCTACGAAGATGCGCTGCTGGAAGTGGGCGCCGTTTCCGTGACCTTCATGGACGCCGAAGACCAGCCGATCTTCGAGCCGGACCTGGGCACCACCCCGCTGTGGAGCCACACCCACCTGCTCGCGCTGTTCGAGGCCGATACCGACGAAGCCTCGCTGCTCGCCCACCTGACCCTGCTCACCGGCGGCGAACTGCCCCAGCACCAGATCGAGCACATCGCGGACCAGGACTGGGAACGCAGCTGGATGGACAACTTCAAGCCGATGCGTTTCGGCCGCCGCCTGTGGATCGTCCCCAGCTGGCACGACGCCCCGGAGCCGGAAGCGGTGAACCTGCTGCTCGACCCGGGCCTGGCCTTCGGCACCGGCACCCACCCGACCACCGCCTTGTGCCTGGAATGGCTGGACGGCCAGGAGCTGGCCGGCAAGCAGGTGCTGGACTTCGGCTGCGGCTCCGGCATCCTCGCCATCGCCGCGCTGCTGCTGGGCGCGGAGCAGGCGGTCGGCACCGACATCGACCCGCAGGCGCTGGAAGCCTCGCGCGACAATGCCTCGCGCAATGGCATCGACCCGGCGAAATTCCCCGTCTACCTGCCCGCTGATCTGCCGAAAGAACAGGCGGACGTCCTGGTGGCGAACATTCTGGCCGGTCCGCTGGTCACATTGGCAGAGCAACTCACCGGGCTGGTGAAGTCCGGCGGCCTGCTGGCCCTCTCGGGCATCCTCGCCGAACAGGCCGAGGAAGTGCGCGCAGCCTATGAAGGCGCCTTCGACCTCGACCCGACCGCCGAGCGCGATGGCTGGATCCGCATCAGCGGCCGCCGCCGCTGAGTGCCCGCCATACGGGGCTTGAGTTAGACTAACCGCCAGATTTTTCCGCCGGACCGCCGCATGAGCGACAGCTTCATCACACAGTGCCCCCATTGCCAGACCCGTTTTCGCGTCAACGCGGCGCAACTGGGCGCGGCCAGCGGTGCTGTGCGCTGCGGAACCTGCCTGAAAGTCTTCAGCGCGCCGCAGAACATGGTGGGCGAGCCGCCCCAGGCGCCGGCACCGACTGTCGCTGCGTCACCGCCCGTCGAGGCTCCCAAAACGCCCCCTGCGCCGGAGCCGGACGTTCAAGCCGCACCGGCGAAAGCCCCGGAGCCGGTCGCCGCGGCCCCCGCTCCCGCGCCGACCTTCAACCCCGTTGCGCCTGAAAAGCCCGTCGCACCGAGCGCTCCCGGCACCGCCACCCTTGGCTGGCCACTGGCGCCCCATGCCGCACGCCACTCCAGCGATGTCGCGGAAAAGCCCGCCATCGCCGAAGCGAAGGTGGAAGCGAAACCCGCGCCGTTTGCCGAGCCCGCCCCGGCCATCGCCGCAGCCACGGTGATCGCGCCGGCAGCGACCGTGACCAGCGAGCCTGCCAAGCCCGCCCCTGCGCCGTCGAAAAAGGACGAGACGCTATGGATTCACGACGATCTCGACCTGGACAGCCTCAACCTCGACGAGGAACTGGCCAAGCTCGATGAGTTCGAGCTGTCCCAGGAATTCCTCAGCATCGAGCGAGCGCCGCGTCCCAGCGAGGCCCTGCAGACCCGCCAGGAAGAGAAGCGCGATCCACACGACGAGCGCTGGGCCGAAGCCCTGCTGGAAGAGGAACAACGTGGCGCCAGCCGCGTTTCCCGCCAGGAACCCAGCCTCGGCCAACTGCCCGCCAACGAACGCGACACACCGCCCGCCAGTGCACGCCTGGTGGCCGACAAGGCCCCCGAACCGAACGAGACCGAGGAAGAGCCGGAGCACGAACCGAGCATCGACCCGGCGCCGCTACGCGCCGAAACCGATGACGAAACGCTTCCCGCCTTCAGCGCCCGCCGCGATGACGACGAGCCCGACACCAGCGACGAGGACGACGAACCGCAGACCGAGCAGCATGGCGAGAACCGCCGCGCGGAGCCTGGCCTGGGCAACGACGGCCTGAGCGACCTCAGCGACGAGCCGCTGCAACTCGACTGGCAGAAGCCCAAGAGCCGCTGGGGCCGCCGCCTGCTCTGGCTGCTGCTGGTGCTGCTGGCCCTGGCCGGTCTCGCCGGCCAGTACATCGCCTATCACTTCGACGAACTGGCCCGCCAGGACCAGTACCGCCCCTGGTTCGCCCAGGCCTGCCCGGAACTGGGCTGCACCCTGCCCTCCAAGGTCGACGTGGAGCAGATCCGCAGCAGCAACCTGGTGGTGCGCAGCCACCCGGACTTCAGCGGCGCGCTGGTGGTGGACGCGATCATCTACAACCGCGCCAACTTCTCCCAACCCTTCCCGCTGCTGGAGATGCGCTTCGCCGACCTCAACGGCCAACTGATCGCCAGCCGCCGCTTCAAGCCCAGCGAGTACCTCTCGGGCGAGCTAGCCGGGCAAAGCGAGATGCCGCCGCAGACGCCGATCCACATCTCCCTGGACATCCTCGACCCGGGCCCCAAAGCGGTGAACTACAGCCTGAGCTTCCACTCGCCGGAATGACTCGGCGAGTAGCTCAAAGCGCCTGAGCGCGCCAGTTCCGCTCGTCTTCCAACCTAGGGTGCTAAGCCCGGGATTGTTCAGAATTTATCCAAAATCGCCTTTATCCGGTCATCGAGAGCGGGTATCATGCCCTCCCTTTTTTGCTAGCACCGGTGGCAGGCCCCGAAAGCACCCGCGAGTCTCGTAACGCGCGGCGCCTCGGTGTTCCCGCCCCATTGACCATGGAAAACCAGTCGGTGGTACGCATCGGCTCCTACACACTGCCCAACAGACTGATCCTGGCCCCGATGGCCGGCGTCACCGATCGTCCGTTCCGCCAGCTGTGCCGCCGCCTAGGTGCCGGCATGGTGGTGTCGGAGATGGTCACCAGTGACGTTCGCCTGTGGAACAGCCGCAAGTCGCGCCTGCGTCTGCAGCACGACCACGAGGATCAGCCGCGCTCGGTACAGATCGCCGGCGGCGACCCGCAGATGCTCGCGGAAGCCGCACGGTGCAACGTGGAGCTTGGCGCCCAGATCATCGACATCAACATGGGGTGTCCGGCAAAGATGGTGTGCAACAAGGCCGCAGGCTCCGCGCTGATGAAGGATGAACGGCTGGTGGCCGACATCCTCGAGGCGGTAGTCGCGGCAGTAGAGGTTCCCGTCACCCTGAAGATTCGCACCGGTTGGGACCGGTCGAACAAGAACGGTGTGACGGTGGCGCGGATCGCCGAGCAGTCGGGCATCCAGGCGCTGGCGGTACACGGCAGGACCCGTGCCGACCTCTACACCGGCGAGGCGGAGTACGAAACCATCGCAGCGATCAAGCAGGCGGTTTCGATTCCGGTCTTCGCCAATGGTGATATCGATTCACCGCGCAAGGCACGGCAGGTGTTCGAACAGACGGGCGTGGACGCCTTGCTGATCGGCCGCGCCGCCCAGGGTAATCCCTGGATCTTCCGCGAGATCGATCATTACCTGAGCACCGGCGAGCTGTTGCCGGCGCCGAGTCTGCACGAGGTACAGAGTATCCTGCTCGAGCACCTCGCTGCATTGCATGCGTTTTATGGGGAGGAAATGGGTGTGCGAATTGCCCGCAAGCATGTGGGCTGGTACCTCGCAACCCTACCGGGAGCGGCGGAGTTCCGTTCCCAGTTCAATCGTTTGCAGGACACGGATGCACAGAGCGCCAGCGTCAGGCAGTTCTTCGCCGAGCGCCACAATAACGGAGAAGGGGTGGCCGCATGACAACGATGACCGAGACATTAGTGAGTGGAATGACACCCGTGAGCGACAACGCCAACCTTAAACAGCACCTGACCACTCCGACGCAGGAGGGTCAGACCCTCCGCGACAGCGTGGAAAAGGCACTGCACAACTATTTCGCCCATCTCGAAGGGCAGCCGGTCACGGACGTGTACAACATGGTGCTTTGCGAAGTCGAAGCACCGCTGCTGGAAACCGTCATGAACCACGTGAAGGGTAACCAGACCAAAGCCTCCGAACTGCTGGGGCTGAACCGCGGAACCCTGCGCAAGAAACTCAAGCAGTACGATCTTCTCTGACAGGTGTCAGGCGCGGGCCCGCGACCTGAAGGTCAGCCGGGCCCACGCCTGACACGCGAAAAGCCCGAAGCCTTTGTGGAAGCCGTTATGACCGACCAAACCACCCGCCTGCCCGTCCGCCGTGCGCTGATCAGCGTTTCCGACAAGACCGGCGTCGTCGATTTCGCCCGTGAGCTGGCTGCCCTTGGCGTGGAGATCCTTTCCACCGGCGGCACCTACAAGCTGCTCAAGGACAACGCCATCGCCGCCGTGGAAGTGGCCGACTACACCGGCTTCCCGGAGATGATGGACGGCCGCGTGAAGACCCTGCACCCGAAGATCCACGGTGGCATCCTCGGCCGCCGCGACCTCGACGGCGCAGTCATGGAGGAGCACGGCATCAAGCCGATCGACCTGGTGGCGGTCAACCTGTACCCGTTCGAAGCGACCGTGGCCAAGGCCGACTGCGACCTGCCGACCGCCATCGAGAACATCGACATCGGCGGCCCGACCATGGTCCGCAGCGCGGCGAAAAACCACAAGGACGTTGCCATCGTGGTCAACGCCGGTGACTACGCCAGCATCGTCAGCGCCCTGAAAGCCGGCGGCCTGACCTACGCCCAGCGCTTCGACCTGGCCCTGAAGGCCTTCGAGCACACCTCGGCCTACGACGGCATGATCGCCAACTACCTGGGCACCATCGACCAGGCGCGCGACACCCTGTCCACCGAAGAGCGCGGCGCCTTCCCGCGCACCTTCAACAGCCAGTTCATCAAGGCGCAGGAAATGCGCTACGGCGAGAACCCGCACCAGAGCGCGGCCTTCTACGTCGAGGCGAAGAAAGGCGAGGCCAGCGTCTCCACCGCCATCCAGCTGCAAGGCAAGGAGCTGTCGTTCAACAACGTGGCCGACACCGACGCCGCGCTGGAGTGCGTGAAGAGCTTCGTCAAGCCGGCCTGCGTCATCGTCAAGCACGCCAACCCGTGCGGCGTGGCCGTGGTTCCGGAAAACGAAGGCGGCATCCGCAAGGCCTACGACCTGGCCTACGCCACCGATACCGAGTCGGCCTTCGGCGGCATCATCGCCTTCAACCGCGAGCTGGACGGCGAGACCGCCCAGGCCATCGTCGAGCGCCAGTTCGTCGAAGTCATCATCGCCCCGAAAATCTCCGAAGCCGCTCGTGCCGTGGTAGCCGCCAAGGCCAACGTGCGCCTGCTGGAGTGCGGCGAGTGGCCGGCCGAGCGTGCGCCGGGCTGGGACTTCAAGCGCGTCAACGGCGGCCTGCTGGTGCAGAGCCGCGACATCGGCATGATCACCGCCGATGACCTGAAGATCGTCACCCAGCGCGCACCGAGCGAGCAGGAAATCCACGACCTGATCTTCGCCTGGAAAGTCGCCAAGTTCGTCAAGTCCAACGCCATCGTCTACGCCAAGGCGCGCCAGACCGTCGGTGTCGGCGCCGGCCAGATGAGCCGCGTGAACTCTGCCCGCATCGCCGCCATCAAGGCCGAGCACGCTGGCCTGGAAGTGAAGGGTGCAGTCATGGCTTCCGACGCCTTCTTCCCGTTCCGCGACGGCATCGACAACGCCGCCAAGGCCGGTATCACCGCGGTGATCCAGCCGGGTGGTTCGATGCGCGACAACGAAGTGATCGCCGCCGCCGACGAGGCCGGCATTGCAATGGTGTTCACCGGCATGCGCCACTTCAGGCATTAACCGGGACGGCCGCACT
>CBIGPF010000248.1:0-6811 GCA_966191535.1 uncultured Pseudomonas sp.
AAGACCGTGGAAAAGCACCTGCGCCTGGGGCTGGCAACCTGCCGGGAACTGCTCGGCCGTGGCGAGGTGCGCGCATGAGCCGGGATCCGTCGAAGCACTCCTCGCCTGCCCCGCTGGATGAAGCCCTGGGGCGCCATCGTGAAGAGCTCAAGAAGCTGTTTCCGATGCCGTCTGCCAAACCGAAACCGCGCAAACCGACCAAGGCTGCAGGCGCTGCCCTTCTGCTCGCAGTGGCCGCCGGGGCACTGGCCTGGCTGAACCCGGCCTACAAAAGCGAGAGCTTCAGCACGGCCGTCTGCGAACGGCGTGCGATCGCTCTCGACGATGGCAGTGAGCTTCTGCTCGACAGTGCCAGCCAGGTCGACATCAGCTGGCACGTGCGCAGCCGCCAGGTCTCCTTGCGCTCGGGACAGGTGCTCTTCGATGTGTCCGAGGCGCTGTACCGGCCCTTCGTGGTGTCCGCCGGCTCGACGCAAGTCCGGGTGCTCGGAACCCAGTTCAATGTCCGTCGCCTGGATGACGACAACGTTCGCGTGACCCTGGCCAGGGGGCGTGTCGAGGTCGACAGTGCGAGCACCACGCAATCCCCCGTGTTCCTCACGCCGGGGCAGCAGGTCGATTCGTTGCACGGGCAATTGCAGCCAGTCGCCAAGGTCGATGCATCCACGGCAATGGCCTGGAAGGACGATCGGATCGTGTTCGAGCAGACGCCGCTGAGCGAAGCGGTCTCGCTGCTGCGCCAGTATCGCCGGGCGCCCATTCTCCTGAGCGACACGAGCCTGGCCGCACTCAAGGTGACGGGCGTCTTCGACGCGCGCAACACCGATCTGCTCCTCGAGCTGCTTCCGACCATTCTGCCCGTCGCTGTGATTCGGCAAGCAGACGGCGCGGTTCAGATCCAGCCCAAATCGATACGAAAATAATTCTCACACGCAGGTAGGGTTTCTCGATTCCCGTGGCGGCTATCCAGGAAAAGCCAACCTACAAAGGAAATCGAGAAGTGCATTTTTCCCTCCGGAGTCGCCACCTGCGCCTGTCATTGCTCGCCAGCAGCCTGCTCATCGCGATGTCTGCTCAAGGCCAGGAAAAGGTGGACGTGGATCTGCCTGCCGCCCCGCTTGGTCGGGCCATCAATGCGCTCGCCTCTCAGTCGTCGGTACAGATCATCTTTGCAGGCGACTTGGGCGAAGGTCGGCAGGCACCTGCGGTGAAGGGGCATTTCACACCGGAGGAAGCACTTCAGAAACTGCTCAAGGATAGCGGCCTTCAAGCGCAGGCCAAGGACGAACGCACCTTCATCATCGTCCCGGCCAGCCAGGCGCCGGAGACACCCGCGGCCACTCCGACAACCCGGAGCGAGCCCCTGGAAATGGAGCAGATGGAAATCACTGCCTCACGCACCAGCAGCGATCTGGTGTCTGCGACACGGCAGTCCACGGTCATCGATCATGCCCAGCTCGAAGAACTGCGCCAGGGCTCCGAGAGCCTGGCTACCGTGCTGGCCAAGGTGGTTCCGGGCATGTCCGACTCCAGCCGCACGGTCACCGAGTACGGGCAGACCCTGCGTGGGCGCAACATGCTGGTCATGGTCGATGGCGTCCCGCTCAACACCAACCGTGACTCCTCGCGCAACCTGGCCAACATCGATCCGGCGCTGATCGAGCGCGTCGAAGTCATACGCGGCAGCAGCGCCATCTACGGCAGCGGCGCTACGGGCGGCATCATCTCCATCACCACCCGCCCGGCCGGTGGTGAAAATCGTGCGCAAACCAGCCTGAGCGCCACCTCTCCCCTTACCCGCCTGGGCAATGACGGTCTGGGTGGCCAGTTCCAGCAGTACTTCGCAGGCTCCCAGGGTGCGGTGGACTACTCGTTCGATTTCGGTACCCGCCACATCGGCGCCTCCTACGACGCGCACGGCGACCGCATTGCGCCAGAGCCCAGCCAGGGTGATCTGTTCGACTCGAACATCTACAACATCGGCGGCAAGCTCGGGCTGCACATCGACGACAACCAGCGCGTGCAACTTGCGGTCAGCCACTACGACGCAAAACAGGACACCGATTACGCGACGGCCCCGAGCGTAGCCAAACTCCCGGCAGGTTCCGTTCCGGCCAACGCGATCAAGGGCCTGGAGCTCGACGAGCAGAACCGCATTCGCAACACCCTGGTGAACCTGGAGTACGAGAACCTCGACATCCTCGGCAGCCGGCTCTCGGCGCAGATGTACTACCGGGACTACTTCACTCGCTTCACACCGTTCGATGCCCGCGCCGTTGCAACCCGTGGCGGCAACGTGGACCAGGTGATGCAGAACAGCGAAGTCTTCGGCAGCCGCCTGACACTGCGCACTCCGCTGGGTGAAAGCGGCACTACCGAACTGGTATGGGGCGGCGACTACAACCAGGAACGCAGCGACATGCCGCTCGACGTGTTCGATCCGGCGGCCTATGACGCCAGTGGCGGCCTGGTCTTCGACAAGACCGGTAAGCTCACCTACATGCCGCCACTCAAGACCCGCAGCGCCGGTGCATTCGCCCAGCTGCAGCACCGCTTCGACGAGCACTGGTCCGTCGATGGCGGCCTGCGCTACGAGTACTCCACCGCCGAGTTCGATGACTTCGTCCCGCTCTCCGAATCCAAAGCCGCCTCCCCCGTGACCGTGAAGGGCGGCGATATCCACTACGACGCCGTGCTGTCGAACCTTGGCATCGTCTACTCACCGGTGGCCGGCCAGGAAATCTATGCCTCCTTCAGCCAGGGCTTCCAACTGCCGGATGTGGGCATTCAGCTGCGCAACGCCCGCCGTGGCTTCGATATCGACTCCTCGAACCTGGAGCCGGTCAAGACCAACAACTACGAGCTCGGCTGGCGTGGAGCCCTGGGCAGCAACACGCTGGGCACCCTGGCGCTGTTCTACACCACGTCCAAGCTGGGCGACGTGCAGAGCTTCAACAATGGCCTGATCCTCACGCGTACCAAGGAGCGTATCTACGGCGCCGAAGCCAGCGCGGACTGGCTGACGGATGACGAAGTGTGGGGCGCAGGCGGCAGCGCCACCTGGATGCGCGGGCGTGAAAAGCCGGACGGCAAGGACTGGCAGGACATGACTGGCTATCGCGTGCCTCCGCTGAAGCTGACCGCCTACATTCAGTACAAGCCGACGTCCGACTGGAACAACCGCCTGCAGGCAACCTTCTTTGACTCCAAGGACTATCGCCTGGGTGGGGTCGAGAGCTTTGGCCGCCATGAAGTCAGCACCTACACCACGGTGGACCTGATCAGCCAATACCGGGTCACCGTCGATGACCAGGTGAGCGTCGGCATCCAGAACCTGTTCAACCGTGATTACTACCCGCTGTACAGTCAGTTGCTGCGCAATAACAACAACACCAGCCACCTGCCCGCTCCGGGCACGGTGCTGACCGCAAGCTATACGCACAACTGGTGATGACGTCGGGCCTATCAGGCTTTCCGGCCGGCTGATGGGCCGGCGTGAAGAAACCCTGCAAACGCTACGACCCAGTCTCCGCTTTGGCGCGGAGGCTGGGTGGTAGCGCGCCGGCACAGTTCGGTACCCAGGGTGAGCATCGATACGACCTTACCCACTCGGATACCGGCAAGGTAGCTGGCGCCCTGCCCCATCGGTCGTAGGGCAGGACAGCGCAGGAATACCGTTGAAGTCGGTGAGTCGCACCGCAACTCGCTATCCAGAAGACCCCGGCACACTGCTCATTCAAATGAATGATGCCTCGGAGCTCGATGCTTTTTAGGCTGCAAGCAGAACGCAACGAGGGGGCCTCATGAGAAACATCATCCTTGCCACGTCGCTTTTTACCGCACTGCCGGTAGTGGCCGAAGACTGCGACTGCCAGCACGTCGTCGGTCAATGCACTGGGGCCATCGACTTTGTAAAAGCCTACGGCTCAGCCCCGAGCTATGGGCGCAGAGATAGCCATTCATATTCCGCCTTTGGAACCCAATGCCCGTATCCGCTTGCCTCTCGCCAGAAACCGCTTTCGGCCTACAGCGGACTGGCTCGCAGTAGACCAGTCTGCTGCATTCAGGTTTGCAGGTAGCTGTCTTTTCAGGGGCAATTAAGTCGCCGCGCTGACCACGCCATCGCCCCCGAAAGCCGCATGCCCGTCGCTAGTCTCGAAAGGCTCCCGGAGGACGGTCGAACCAGCGCTTGAAGGCACGGTGGAACGTGCTGGTGTCCCTGAACCCCAGCCGCTCACTGACCGCCGCTACCGGCAACCCCTGGCGAATCAGCTCCGCGGACAGCTCTTGACGTACCTCTGCCACCAGCGAGCTGAAACTGGTGCCCTCTTCCTTCAGGCGTCGATAGAGCGTGGTACGACTGACGTGCAACGCCTGGCAGATTGGCTCGATGCTCATGCCATCGGGCAGGCCTGCGTGAATCAGACGACGCACCGTGCCGGCAAGCGTATCCGCGTCTTGCAGCTGTGCAAGCGTCGCCCTCGCTCGGGACTCCAGCATCTGTCGCAGGTAGTCGCTGGCACCGCGAATGGGAAGCTGCAGGAAGTCGCGCGGCAGGTGAAGGCTGTTTCTCTCGCGGTCGAAGCGCAACTCGCTGCCGAACAGTTCGACATAGCGCGCACGGTAGGCCGGGGATGGAAAAGCGAACTCGCAGGCCAGAGGACGCAGCGCTACGCCGGTCATCTCCCGGCTCCAGCGCAGCACTGCACTCATGCTGCGTTCGATGGCGGCCTGCGGGTAGTTCTTGCCGGGGGCGAAGGCGATCTCCAGCACCAGAGCATCTGCCGTTTCACGGTACTGCCAGCTCTCCGACGGATTCATCAGCGCGATATGCCGCTGGAACACCTCCAGCGCCTCGCTCACCCGACTGCACTGGCACAGCCAACTCGCCAGCACGCCATGCGTGGCGGGGTTGAAGGTCTGCCCGATCAGCAGACCGATGTGCGGCAACTGCGTGTTGTTCGCCGCGAACTGCCACAGCGCCAGCAACTGTGCCTCGTCGGCACGCTGCTCCTGGATCGGCGATGCCGCAGGCCCCTGGTCGAGAAGCTTGGCACCCTCCACCCCGGCGTCCCGCAACTGGGTGTCAGTGACCACGCCCAGGTGCAGCAGTTGGTCGTGCAGTTCCAGCACGGCGAGGGCGGATACGCTGGTACTCCTGAGCATCGGGCTTGTTCTTGGTGGCTGCTTGGGCAATGACTCTAACGCACGCTGCAGAGCAGCGGCCAGTCGCCAGCGTGGCACGTGCAAGTTGCAACCAAAAGCCATGCAGATTGAACCGCAGGGTCATGGCCTGCCGTCAGCGGAGTGCCTAGCATCGGCGGCACGACCATGGCACAGGACGACCTGCTATGCCCGAGCACAGAATCGAATCGCTGTCCGCCTTGCGCGCACTGATTCCGCCACCGCCGGCAATGATGCACAAACGCCTGCAGCGCAGGTTGGATGAATACTGCCTGCTGATGATCCGCCAAGCGGCAGTGTGCGCCGTCGGCTTTGCCGACCCGCGTTTGGATATCGAGTACCTCGATTTGCGCCACCATCCAGTGTTACGTGCCGAGGGCCAGGACATCCTGCTGCCCTGGCCAGCAGACAAAGCGATCCCAGCGCAGCCGATAGAGGATGTGGCCTGCAGCCTGTACTTCATCCTGCCCGGCGTGGGGTTCACCCTGCGCGCCAATGGCCGGGGTTCTCTGCGGGCCGGAAAGCTGCTGGAGTTTCGCGCCGAGGCGGTGTTCCTGCACTGCTCGCGAGCCAAGGTACGCGCCGACTTCTGGCGAGCCAGGGAGCACACGCCCTTTTTATCGGACACAGGGCAGGCCTTGTCCGAGCTGGCGCAGGCTTTTATCGCCGCCTCGCCCTACCTGCTGATGCTCACGCAGCGCCAAGCCGACGCCACCGAGTTGTCGCCACGAGGTGACCCGGCTGGTTTCGTCCAGGTGCTGGATCGCCACACTCTGCTGGTGCCGGAGCGCCCCGGCAACAAGGTTGCCTGCAGCCTGAGCAATATCCTCGTCGATGGCGCCTTGCGCCTGTCCTTCCTGCTGCCCGGCAGCGACACGGTGTTGTCCGTCGCCGGGCGCGCCGGGTTGAGCAACGACCCGAGCTTGCTCGCTCCACTGGCGATCAATGGCAAGCCACCACGGGTCGCTGCCATCGTGAACGTCGAGCGCTATCGCTTCCAGCACTGCCCCGAACTGGTAGCCGCAGGTTTGTGGGATCGCGCCACACACCTGGACGAAGGGCAGATTCCAGCTTTCTCCAAGATGCTGTCCGAGCACATGAACGGTACGGGCCTGCTGGGCAAGGCCACCACCCTGGTGGTCGATGCGGTGGTCAGGCATGACCTCCGCCATCTCTACTGAGGTGCATAGGCTGGGGCCCAGTTACCCTTCTGTACCTTGCCCTGCCAGCCGGAGGCTTATCGCCGTTGGTCAGCATCCGAATCCGCTGCGCGTTTTAGCGAGGATCCGCTCCAGCCCAATCAGCAATCCCACCGTGCGACCCAGCTCATCCCGGTCAGCGGTTTGGGCATCACGAAGAAGAGCGTTCGCACAGGCACTCCCGGACCGCCAAATGAGGATGAAACTCAAACGAAGCCGACGGCCTGCCCCATGACGCTCTCTGTCACAACACAATCGTTCAAAAACATCGCAACGATCCAATATGCGCGTCGATCAGAAACGCACACTGGCGGCTCCCAACCACTGCAGGAGCCGTTAAATGGCCATTGCACATGCCGCACCCGGCAAGGCGCTGCTCAGCCCCGCCGACCACACCCTGATCATGATCGACCACCAGTCGCAGATGT
>CBIGPF010000249.1:0-6713 GCA_966191535.1 uncultured Pseudomonas sp.
GTTGCGCCAGGGGCGACCCTTGCCGGTGCCGCTGCTGGTGCCGCTCCTGGTGCTCGCCTGCGTGGTACTGGCCGCTGGGCTCATCGGTTATCAGCGATGAGCGACGACGGACTGCAGGCAGAGCGGACCACACTGGCCTGGACGCGGACCCTGCTGGTACTGCTGGTGCTGGCGGCGTTGGTGCTGCGGCGAGCTGGCGAGCTGTCGATGCTGGCCTTGATTCCCGCCGCCCTGCTGACGCTGTGTGCGCTGGTCTGCCTGATCGGGCAGGGCGGCCACTATCGGCGCAGCGAGCGGGCGCTGGCGGGTGATCGTCGGGGTGGCAATGGTCGCGCCGTGGCCAGCCTGTGCCTGGCACTGCTGCTCACCGCCGGCTTGTTGCTGGGCCTGATCCTGTTGCACGACGATTTCTGACCATGCACGACCTGTACGACCTCGACCTGAACCTGCTGTCGGTGTTCGATGCCATCTACCAGCAACGCAGCATTACTCGCGCCGCGCGGCTGATGGGGCTGAGTCAGCCGGCGGTGAGCAATGCCCTGAGCCGCCTGCGCAAGCACTGCGGCGACCCGCTGTTCATCAAGAGTCACCTGGGTGTGACACCGACCGTGGCCGGGCACCGCCTGGCCGACCATGTGCGCCTGGCCTTCGAAAGCCTGCGCGAGGGCTGGCGCCAGGTGCCGGGGCGCGAGCCGTCCACGCCCGAACTGCGGGTCAGCTGCATCGACTGCCTGCAGCCGCTGTTCCTCGACACGGCCCTGGCGAGGCTCGGCGAGGATTGGCGGGTGACGTTCTACCAGCCGCAACGCCGCGCGGCCTTCGACGAACTGCGCGGTGGCCGGCTGGATATTCTCCTGGACATCGAGCAGGTGGTGCCGTTCGGCTACGGCATCGAGCGCATCGCGGTGCCGGCGGACCACTACGTCTTCGCCCATGGCGCGGCGCTGGAGCACGTACCGGGAACCCTGGTCGAGTACCTTCGGCAACCGCAGATCCAGGTCTCGGCGCGCCGCGGCGGTCTCTGTCCGGTGGACCTGCAACTGGGCTTGCGCGGACTGCGACGGAACATTGCCTGCCGTGTGCAGAGCGCCCTGGCTGCGCGGCTGATGCTGGATCGGCATGCGCTGGGCGTGACACTGCCGGCGCGCATGGTGCGTCTGCTCGGCCTGAGCAGCCAGCCGTTGCCGCTGGACGAAACGGTGGCGTTCCCGGTGGCGATCTACATCGCCCCCGGATTGGGCGATGGTGGACGGGTCGCTGGCCTGGCGCGGGCGCTGGCGGCGCGCCTGGCGACACTGGACGCGGCGGCCTAGGTTTCGTCGCGGCTGACGACGCGGTTGCGGCCGGTCTGCTTGGCGTTGTACAGGCGCTGATCGGCCAGCTTGAGTACCGCGTCCGGGGTCAGCGCCAGTACGCCGAGGTCGGCGACGCCGATGGACAGCGTGACCAGCCCCACCTGGGGTATCTGCGTGACTGCTACGGTCTCGCGGATGCGTTCGGCGATCGCCGCGGCGGTCTCCAGGGACGTCTGCGGCAGCAGCAGGACGAACTCCTCGCCACCGGCGCGGCAGGCCAGGTCGCCGGCGCGGGAGGAGTCGCGCAGAACCGCCGCGATCCGGCGCAAGGCCTCGTCGCCGGCGTCGTGGCCCCAGGTGTCGTTGACTCGCTTGAAGTGGTCGATATCCACCGCCAGCACTGAATAGCCCAGTCCCGACTGCTCCAGCGCTTCCAGCGCCACGCCCAGCGCACGACGGTTGGCCAGGCCGGTCAGGGCGTCGCTCTGTGCCTCGTGGCTGAGTTGGCCGAGCTTCTGCTGCATCAGCCCGACGCCGGTGAGCAGCGCCTTGCGGATTGCCGCCGCCTCGCGGTACCAGGTGTTGATGTCCTGCAGTTCGCGAGGGGTTTCCGGGTTTGACAGTTGTTCGGCGCTCACCGCCAACTGGCGCAGCGGACGGGTGATGAGCAGGGTGCCGACCCAGATCGCCAGCACGCCGATCAGGCTGGCCGGGATCAGCCCGAGGAACATGTCCTTCATCAGCAGGTGCAGTGGCGAGAGGCTCAGGTCGCGTGGTTGTTGGGCCACCACGGCCCAGTTGGCGTCAGGCACGGGTGCGTAGCCGGCGAGCATGGGGACACCCTTGTAGTTGAGCACCTCCATGGAGCCGCTCTCGCCATTCAGGGCGGCATTGATCGTGCTGCTGTGATTCACGACTTCGCCGATGCGTGTGCGATCGGGATGGTGCAGCAGCCGGCGGTTGGCATCGGCAACGAAGGCGAATGTGCCTTCCTGCTGGAAGTGGCTGCCGATGATGTTGTGCAGCACGCTGGGCTTGAGGATGTACACCGAACCGCCGACCAGGCCCAGGTACTCGCCGCTGGGGCTGATGATCGGCTGCGAGATGAGCACTACCAGGTTGCCGGCGATGGACTCGTAGGCCTGGCTGATCGTCGGCTGCTTCAGCCGCAGGGCTTGCTGCACGCTCTCCGAGCGCAACGTGGTGCCGACGATCTGCAGGGAGTCGGGGTAGGCCTGGAGCACCTTGCCGCTGGCGTCGACGATGATGATGGAGTTGAAGAAGGTGTCCTGGGCCTTCAGGCGCATCGCCTCGGCGTGCAGCACCGGCGCTTCGTTGAAATGGTTGGCGAGTATCCCGGAGCTGTAGGCCAGATTGCGCCGGGCGGAACCGAGAAACTCGCTGATGCTCGACGCCACCTTGGCGGCGTAGGCACGGTTGGCTTCCAGGGTCGAATGGATCAGGGCGCTACGCTGCACGTTGTAGGCCACCACCAGGCTGTTGCCCAGCGTGGCCAGTGCAGCGAGCAGCACGAAGACGAGGATGAGCACCCGCAGGGTCAGCGGCTTGCGGCTCCAGCGCTTCATGGTCTGGTCCGCTGGGTGTGAGGTGAACGGCGTGTCGGGTTCTGATCCATGGACGGGCCGGGTCTGGTGAAGGACGTGCAGCCTAACCGCCAATCCGCGGCGGGACGAGATTGAGGATAGGCAGGCTTGCGGCGTCCGTCACATCGCGGGTCTTCAATCGTCCTCGTGGATCAGCGTGTCTCGCAGGTCGGCGAGGTCCTGCTCGTCGCAACCGGCGAGAGGCGTGACCTGGGCGCTAGAGGAGAGCGCGCCGGAGACTTGTCGCCGATAAAAAAGCCCCGCACAGGGCGGGGCTTCTTCTTTACCTATAGCGCGATCAGTTGGCGGCTGCGGCGGCCATGTCCGACACGCTCTCGCCACGGTGCTGGCTGAACTGCGGAGCCAGGGAGCCGACGATCATGCCGATGGCGCTGCAGATCAGGCCCACCAGCTGCGGCGGCCAGAAGTCGCCTTCCTGGTGGCCCAGCTCCAGCGATACCCAGCCGATCAGGCCGCAGGCGATGGCGGTCAGGGCGCCCTGGGTAGTGGCGCGCTTCCAGAACAGGCCGAAGAACAGCGGCACCACGGCGGCGACCAGGGTCACCTTGTAGGCGTTGCCGACCATCTCGTAGATGCTGGCGTTGGACAGCAGGGCGAACAGGCAGGTGGCGACGGTCATCGCCAGCACGCTGCAACGCATGGCCAGCAGGGCCTGGCGGTCATTCATGTTGGGCAGGAAGTGCTTGACGATGTTCTCGGTCAGGGTCACCGACGGGGCCAGCAGGGCACCGGAGGCGGAGGACATGATGGCCGAGAGCAGGGCGCCGAAGAACATGATCTGGGCGAACAGCGGGGTGCGTTCCAGGATCAGGCGCGGCAGGATCTGCTGGGAGTCTTCGGTCAGCCAGTGCTTGACCATCTCCGGCTCGATCATCTGCGCGGCGTAGATCAGGAAGATCGGCAGCATGCAGAAGACCAGGTAGCAGCAGGCACCGGTCATGGTGGCGCGCTTGGCGATCGTCTCGGTCTTGGCCGACATCACGCGGGCATACACGTCCTGCTGCGGAATGGAGCCGAACATCATGGTTACCGCGGCGCCGAGGAAGGCGACGATGTCCTTGGCCGAGGTGCCGTGCAGGAAGGTGAACTTGCCTTCGCTGGCGGCATGGCTGATCACGTTGACCGGGCCGCCGGCCATGTCGCCGATCAGCCAGACCAGATAGAACAGGCCGCAGACGATGATGATCATCTGCAGGAAGTCAGTCAGCGCCACCGACCACATGCCGCCGAACAGGGTGTGCAGCAGGACGATGATGGTGCCGATGATCATGCCCTGGGTGGTGGTGATGCCGCCGTCGGAGAGCACGCTGAAGACCACGCCCAGCGCGGTGATCTGTGCAGCGACCCAGCCCATGTAGGAAATGATGATCACCAGGCTGGTGAAGATTTCCACGTGCTGGCCGAAGCGCTTGCGGAAGAAGTCACCGATGGTGAGCAGGTTCAGGCGGTACAGCGGGCGGGCGAAGACGACACCCACCAGCATCAGGCAGCCGAAGGAACCGAACGGGTCTTCGATGATCCCGGAGAAGCCTTCTTCAAGGAAGGTGGCCGGAATGCCAAGGACAGCCTCGGAGCCGAACCAGGTGGCGAACACCATGGTCACGACGAGGGGGAAGGACATGCTCCGGCCAGCGGCGGCATAGTCCGAGGAGTTGTGCACGCGGGTGGTGGCGTAGAAACCGACAGCTACGGTGATCACCAGATACACCGCTACAAACCAGATCAGCATTTGTTCGTTCCGTTGGCTCGCCGGGAACCTTACTGCCGAGACGAAGCTCGGGCAGGTGGGCCACGACTGACAAAGTTGTTTTTGTTGGGTTGCGCGGCCGAGGTCATCCGGTGCACCAGGCAGTGGAGCCGGAAAAACGTAACCAGTTGCGACAACGGGCCGCAGTCTGCCAAATCCGTCAAATATGTCAAACACTTGAATCGCTCATGAGTGAAAAAAATTACATCTCAAGACGAATGGCGTAGATAAAGGATTGATTTGATTGGTTGCTAACGATCTTGACTGACCAGTTAGTCGTTTATTTTTTACAGGACATGTTCGATAAGCAGAACATCCGCCAAGCCGCTAGGCTGTTGGCACGGCACGCTTTCAAGGATCTGCATGTTCGAGCACTTCGATCTCGCGCAACTGCTTTCCAGCTACGGCTATCTGGCCCTGTTCATCGGCTGCCTGCTGGAGGGCGAAACCATCCTCATCCTCGCCGGCCTTGCCGCCCACCAGGGGTTGCTCGCCTACGTCCCGGTGGTGATGTGGGCGACTTTGGCCGGCACCCTGGGCGACCAATTGCTCTACTGGACCGGCCGGCGCGCCGGCGACCGCGCGGTGCCCTGGCTGCAACGCCGCGGCCTGGCCATC
Source organism: uncultured Pseudomonas sp. (assembly GCA_966191535.1). Classification (GTDB taxonomy): domain Bacteria; phylum Pseudomonadota; class Gammaproteobacteria; order Pseudomonadales; family Pseudomonadaceae; genus Pseudomonas. The sequence continues at coordinate 5,286 of CBIGPF010000249.1, forward strand.
GAGCGAGTCACCGGGTTGATCGAGCGGCATCCCCTGCTGGCGATCTTCTCCGTGCGCTTCCTCTACGGCATGCGCCTGGCCGGGCCGCTGCTGATCGGTGCGAGCCGGGTAGGGCCGCTGCGCTTCCTGCTGATCAACCTGCTCGGCGCCTTCTGCTGGGCGCTGCTGTTTGCCAGTGCCGGCTACTGGGCCGGCGAAGTGCTGGAACGCTGGCTGGGCAACCTGCGGCCGTACCGCCTGCCGATCTTCCTGGCGGTGCTGGTGCTGGTCGGTGGACTGGAGTTGTGGCGGCGCCATCGGCAGCGACGCAAGGCGCATTCCCCTGCGTCGCGGGAGCGATTGCACAGGCCTTGATGCAGAGCGGTTTGGATTCGCGCGCCACGCGATTAGAATCGCCGCTCTTTTGTTCAAGGACGCTGTCATGAGCCTTTACCAGCCCGGCATTCTCGCCACCCCGGTTCCCGCCCACGCCCGCCATCTGTTCTTCGATCTGAAGTCGCCGCAGGACCTGCCCGCCGCGCTGGATCGCCTGATGCAGTTCGCCGATGGCGAGCGTGCCGTGGTCGGTTTCGGCGAGTCGCTGGTGCGTGCGCTGGGTCGCCGCATCGAGGGGCTGCGCGAGTTCCCGGCAATCGCCGGCGTAGGCGTTGATAACCCGTCCACCCCGCATGCCCTGTGGGTCTGGCTGCGCGGCAGCGAACGCGGCGACCTGCTGCTGCACACCCAGGCGCTGCAAGCGCTGCTGGCACCGGCACTGGAACTGACCAGCCTGACCGAGGCCTTCCGCCACGGCAGCGGCCACGACCTGACCGGCTACGAGGATGGCACCGAGAACCCGCAGGACGACGACGCCATCGCCGCGGCCATCGTCGAAAGTGGTGCAGGCCTGGCCGGCGGCAGCTTCGCTGCGATCCAGCAGTGGCGACACCAGTTGCAGGACTTCGCCGCGCTGCCGCAGCACGAACGTGACGACATCATGGGTCGTCGCCTGAGCGACAACGAAGAGCTGGACGACGCGCCGGAATCCGCTCACGTCAAGCGCACTGCCCAGGAAAGCTTCGAGCCGGAAGCCTTCATCGTGCGCCGTTCCATGCCCTGGACCCAGGGCCAGGACGCCGGGCTGATGTTCCTCGCCTTCGGTTGCACCCTGGATGCCTTCGAGGTCCAGCTGCGCCGCATGAGCGGTCTGGACGACGGCATCACCGATGCACTGTACCGCTTCAGTCGGCCCCTGACCGGCGGCTACTACTGGTGCCCGCCGTGCAAGGATGGCGTGCTGGACCTGAGTGCGTTGCTGGCCTGATCCCGTTGCTGCGCCTCGAAAGCCCCGCCAACGTGCGGGGCTTTTTTGTGGCCGCTGTGCGGCCAGGTCGCGGGCAAGGCCCCCGCCAGCAGGGGGCGGGTGGACAAGCGGGCCCAGCCCGCCGG
>CBIGPF010000250.1:0-6584 GCA_966191535.1 uncultured Pseudomonas sp.
AGGACATCCAGGACGTCCCGTTCAGCTTCGCCAGCTACACCGCCAAGACCATCCAGGACACTCAGGCGCAGACCGTCGGCGACGTGCTGCTCAACGACGCCTCGGTTCGCCAGGGCAACGGCTATGGCAACTTCTCGCAGATCTTCGTCATTCGCGGCCTGCCGCTGAGCACCGACGATGTCTCGCTCAACGGCCTGTACGGCGTCACCCCGCGGCAGATCATCGGCACCGAGTCGCTGGAGCGCGTCGAGCTGTTCAAGGGCCCCAATGCCTTCATCAATGGTGTGACGCCGAGCGGAAGCGGTATCGGCGGCGCGGTCAACCTGCAGACCAAGCGCGCCGAGGACACGCCCACCCGCAGCGTTACCCTGGGCTACGGCAGCGACAACCAGATCGGCGAGCACCTCGATCTCGGCCAGCGCTTCGGCGAGGACAACCGCTTCGGCGCGCGGGTCAACCTGGCCCAGCGCGAAGGCGAGACCGGCGTCGACGACGAGAACCAGCGCTACAAGCTGGCCACCGTCAACCTCGACTACCGCGGCGAGCGCCTGCGCCTGATCACCGACTTCGGCTACCAGAAACAGCGCATCAACCAGGGCCGCCCGGTCGTCTACGTCGGCAGCGGCGTCACCAGCATTCCCCACGCCCCGGACGCCGACCACAACTACGGCCAGTCCTGGAGCTACTCGCAGCTCGAGGACACCTTCGGCATGTTCCGCGCCGAGTACGACCTCAACGACAACTGGACGGCCTACCTCTCCGGCGGCGCCAAGCACACCCGCGAGAACGGCGCCTACTCGGCGCTGACCCTCAACGACAACAGCGGCGACGCCGGCGGCGGCACCATGGATGCCACCCACGACGAGGACAACAAGAGCGCCATGGCCGGCCTCAACGGCCACTTCGCCACCGGCCCCGTCACCCACCAGATGAACCTCAGCGTCGCCGGCATCTGGGCCGAGCAGCGCAGCGCCTACACCATGGCCACCAAGCGCTACCCGACCGACCTCTACCACCCGGTGCAGACGCCCAAGCCCGCACCGAGCCTGGCCGGCGGCGACTACAGCGACCCAGGCATCGTCGGCAAGACGCGGAACAAGAGCGTTGCTGCCGCCGATACCCTGGGCTTCCTCGATGACCGCGTGCTGCTGACCGTGGGCGTGCGCCGCCAGAGCATCGGTACCGACGGTTGGAACTACGTGGGCAAACGTACCGCCAGCTACGACGAATCCATCACCACGCCGGTCTACGGCCTGGTGGTGAAACCCACCGAGTACCTGTCGCTCTATGCCAACCGAATCGAAGGCCTGGCCGCCGGCCCGACCGCACCCAGCAGCGCTTCGAACTTCGGCGAAGTCTTCGCGCCGAACCGTTCCAAGCAGGTCGAAGTGGGCGCCAAGCTGGACTTCGGCAGCTACGGCGGCAACCTGGCCTTCTACCGCATCGAGCAGCCCTTCAGCACCACCGATCCGGACTCGAAGATCTTCAGCGTCGACGGCGAGCAGGAAAACCGCGGCATCGAGCTGAACGTCTTCGGCGAGCCGGTCGATGGCCTGCGCCTGCTGGCCGGCGGCACCTGGATCGACACCGAGCTGAAGAACACTGCCGGCGGCAAGACCGATGGCAACCGCGCCGTGGGCGTGCCGACCTTCCAGTACAACCTCGGCGCCGACTGGGACATCCCGGGCCTCCAGGGCGCCGCCATCAACGGCCGCATGCTGCGCACCGGCGGCCAGTACCTGGACGCTGCCAACGACCTGAGCATCCCGGCCTGGACCCGCTTCGACCTCGGTGCCCGCTACGCCTTCAAGGTGGACGCGCGCGACGTGACGCTGCGCGCCAACCTGGAGAACGTCGCCAACACCTCGTACTGGGCCTCGACCATTGGCGGCTACCTGACCCAGGGCGATCCGCGCACCCTGAAGCTGTCGATGACCGTCGACTTCTGACTTCCCCATCGCGACAGGGACGTTGCACCCCATCCTCGCCCCGGCCGCCGGCGCCCCAGACCGGCGGCACAGGCACCCGGCAAGCAGGCGAAAACACTCCCGGCCGTCTCACCACTGGATCGCAACGCCCATCCGGGTCCATGCTAGAAGCTCGCCCATCTGCTGGAGTTCGCCCCATGAGCGACGCCATCACCATCGATTTCGTCTCCGATGTGGTCTGCCCCTGGTGTGCCATCGGCCTCAACGGCCTGCTGGCCGCTATCCGCCGGGTGGACGGCGAACTGACCGTGGAGCTGCGCATCAAGCCCTTCGAGCTGAATGCCGACATGCCCGCCGAAGGGGAAGACCTGGTGGAGCACCTGCAGCGCAAGTACGGCAGCAGCGCCGAGGACATCGCCCGCAACCACGAGCACCTGCGCTCCATGGGCGAGGAAGTCGGCGTGCACTTTGACCTGAAGAAGCGCAGCCGTATCTACAACACCTTCGACGCCCATCGCCTGCTGCACTGGGCGGCGGAATCACACCGCGACGTCGCCCTGAAGCAGGCTTTGCTGCAGGCCTATTTCGGCGATGGACGCGACCCGAGCGACCCGGAAGTGCTGCTGGAAGTGACGGTCAGCGTCGGCCTGGACGCCGTGCGCGCGCGGGAAATCCTCGACAGTGACGCCTACGCCGACGAAGTGGTCGCCGAGGAGGACTTCTACACCAGCCACGGCATCCGCGCGGTACCGGCGGTGATCATCAACGGACGCCAGCTGATCTCAGGGGCGCAGAGCACCGACTACTACGAGCAGGCACTGCGCCAGGTGGCGCGCCATGCGCCGTTGCCGGAGTAAGCCTTCCACCGCAGTGAAAGGCCCGTTTCGCGCGGGCCTTTTCATTTGGCACGGTCGTTTCCTGCGAACGCGGTGCTCCTCTGTAGGAGCGCGCCATGCGCGCGATCGCGGGCATGGCCCGCTCCTACATGTCACGGTCGTAGGGCGCATAACCTGGAACAGGTTATCCGCCGACACCTGCGCGGCAGATAACGCTGGCGCGTTATGCGCCCTACAAGGGCCGCCCGCCTGCATTTGCCACAAAAAAACGGCGCCCGAAGGCGCCGTTTCTCGTGCAGCATCAGCCGATCAGAGCGCCGACCAGCCGTCCATCTGACCGCCCAGGTCAGCGGAGTGCTCGGACAGCAGCGCCGCGTAGCCGCTGATGTGCTCGTGGCTGAGCTCCATCACCGGGTAGGCCAGGACCTGCCAGGGCAGCTTGTCGTTGCCGTCGTACTCGGAGTACGCCACCTTCTGCCCGTTCTGCAGCAGCATGATGGCGAAGTCCAGGGCGGACTGCTCGTCCGGGAAGATCACCGCGAACTCCACCTCATGCTCGAGGGAGAGGTCTTCGCCGTCTTCCTGCAGGGCCCACAGGGCATCGCCGATTTCGTCTTCCGGGAAAAGCTGCTTGTCGCGGCTCATGTCACTGCTCCAATTCGATTTACAAAGTGCCCGGTGTGGGCACGCCCGCGCAGGATACCCGTCCTGCATGACAACTGCCGGAAAATCTCGCCGGCACCATCGTCTTTCGTGATGTTCACCATCACGGCGTTTCACTTCCGAGCTTGCCCGCCTGGCGCGAGGATGTGGTCATCGGGCCTGCGTCCTCCCCTCATCGAGCCTGCGACCATGTCCTTGCCCATGCACAGCCCTGACGCGGCCTACCGCATCACCTACATCACCCTGGACGAGGTGCAATTGCACTTCGAGACCGAAATCGCCGTCCCCGATGAAGACGGCGGCCTCGCCCTGCTCAGCGCCGCCACACCGCCGGCCGAACGCAAGGCACTGCGCGAGCTGATCTGCGAGCAGGACCAGGCGGTTCTTTCAGCGTAGACCCTGCAAAGCAATAGCCCCGCATTCGCGGGGCTATTGCTTCAGGCTGCGAGCCTCACGCCTGCAGCTGGTTGCCGATCGGCAAGGTTCGAATGCGCTTACCGGTCGCCGCGTACAGCGCATTGGCCAGTGCCGGCGCCAGGGGCGGCACGCCCGGCTCGCCGACGCCGGTCGGCGGCTCGGCCGACGGTACGATGTGCACTTCGACCACCGGCATCTCGTTGATCCGCAGCACCTGGAAGTCATGGAAGTTGGACTGGTCGACCTTGCCGTCGGTCAGCGTGATGGCGCTGTGCAGCGCCGCCGACAGGGCGAAACCGATACCGCCTTCCATCTGCGCCTTGATCACGTCCGGGTTGATCGCCAGGCCACAGTCCACCGCGCAGACCACGCGGTCCACCTTGAAGCTCTTGTCGGCCTTGTAGGTCACTTCCACTACCTGCGCGACGAAGCTGCCGAACGACTCGTGCACGGCGATACCACGGCCGCGCTGTTCGCCGTCCTTGCCCTTCTCCAGCGGCGCCAGCCAGTTCGCCCGCTGCGCTGCCAGTTCCAGCGCACCGCGATGACGCGGGTGCTTCTCCAGCAGCTTGCGGCGAAACTCGTACGGGTCCTGCTTGGCGGCGATGGCGGCTTCGTCCACCAGCGTCTCGGTGGAGAACGCCGTGTGGGTGTGGCCCACCGAACGCCACCACTGGGTCGGCACCGTGACGTTTTCCGCCAGCGCCTGTTCGACGCGCAGGTTGGGCACGGCGTAAGGCAGGTCGGCGGCACCCTCGACGGCGATCTTGTCGACGCCGTCCTTGACCATGAACTTCTCGAACGGCGTGCCGACGATGAAGGATTGCCCCACCAGCCGCTGCTCCCAACCCACCAGGTTGCCCTGGGCATCCACCGCCAGCCGCGCGCGGTGCAGGAAGGCCGGGCGGTAGTAGCCGGCGCGGGTATCGTCCTCGCGGGTCCAGACCATCTTGATCGGCACCTTCACGCCCTGCTCGCGGGCCGCCTTGGCGATCGCGACCGCTTCCAGCACATAGTCCGAATGCGGATTGGCGCGGCGGCCGAAGCTACCGCCGGCATACAACTGGGTGATGCTCACCTGCTCGGGCGGCATGCCCAGCAGTTGCGCCACGGACATCTGGTCGCCGGTCTGCCACTGCTCGCCGTTCCAGATCTGGCAGCCGTCCTCCTTGAGGAACACCACGCAATTCAGCGGTTCCATGGCAGCGTGGGCGAGATAGGGGAACTGGTACTCCGCCTCGATCAGGTGCGCCGGCTTCTCCAGCGCCTTGCCGATGTCGCCGTCATTGCGCGCCACCAGCCCCGGCTTGCTGGCCATGTCGCGGTACTGGGCGAAGATTTCCTTGCTGCCCATCGTGAAGGCCTTGCTCTCGTCCCACTCGACCTGCAGCGCGTCACGACCCTGGCGCGCGGCCCAGGTGTTCTTCGCCAGCACCGCGACGCCGGCGAAACGCCGCTCGCTGCCGGGGAACTGCACCACGTCGACCACGCCGGGCACAGCCTTGGCCTTGCTCGCATCGACCTTAGCCGGCACGCCGCCGAAGCGTGGCGGGTGGGCGACGACGGCTACCAGCATGTCGGGCAGGTGCACGTCCTGGGTGAACTGCGCGGTGCCGTCGGTCTTCGACGGGCTGTCCTTGCGTGGCAGCTTCACCTGGCCGATCAGCGTGAAGTCCTTCGGCTCCTTGAGTTTCACGTCCGCCGGCACCGGCTGCTTCGCCGCCGCCTCGGCCAGTTCGCCGAAGCCGGCCTTGCGCCCGGAAGCCGGGTGGGCGACGACGCCGTCGTGCACTTCGATCTGCGTCGCCGGTACCTTCCACTGCTCCGCCGCCGCGGCGACCAGCATGGCACGGGCGCTGGCGCCAGCCTTGCGCATCTGCTCGAAGGAGTTGGCCATGGCATTGCTGCCACCGGTGCCCTGCAGGTTGCCGAAGGCCAGGTTGGCGTAGCGCTTGGCGTCGGCGGGCGCGCCTTCGACCTGCACGTGGCTCCAGTCGGCGTCCAGCTCCTCGGCGACCAGGGTGGCCAGGCCGGTGTAGCTGCCCTGGCCCATTTCAACATGCTTGGCGATCACGGTGACGGTGCCGTCCGGGGCGATCCGCACGAAGGCGTTGGCCTCGAAATCGCTGGCCGCCCGGGCATCGCCCAGCTTGCCCAGCAGCGGCGCGAAATAGATGCCCAGGGCCAGGCCGCCGGCGCCACGCAGGAAACTGCGGCGGCTGACGTTGAGGATGCTGCCGGGCTGTGCCGGCTGTTCGTCGGTACGGGGTTCGAGCATGACTTCGGTCCTCAGGCCAGGGTCTGGGCGGCGTCGTGGATGGCCGCGCGGATCCGCGCATAGGTAGCGCAGCGGCAGATGTTGCCGCTCATGGCGGCGTCGATGTCGGCGTCGCTGGGCTGCTTGTTCGAGGCCAGCAGCGCGGTGGCCGACATGATCTGGCCGGACTGGCAGTAGCCGCACTGCACCACATCGAGCTTGCGCCAGGCCTCCTGCACGGCCTTGCCGGCAGCCTGTTCGGCCACGGCTTCGATGGTGGTGATCTTCTTGCCCGCCACCGCCGCCAGCGGGGTGACGCAGGAGCGGGTCGGCTGCCCGTCGATGTGCACGGTGCAGGCGCCGCACAGCGCCATGCCGCAGCCGTACTTGGTACCGGTCAGGCCGGCGACGTCGCGGATGGCCCAGAGCAAGGGCATCTCGCCGGGGGCATCGAGTTCATGGTCCTTGCCATTCAGGTTCACG
>CBIGPF010000251.1:0-6404 GCA_966191535.1 uncultured Pseudomonas sp.
TAGCATCGATCAGTTCCGACTTGTTCACTCTAAGTCCCCTTATTTCTGTTGAGTATGTTTCTATGTGTTAGGTGTAAGCAAAAGCAGGTGCTGGTTTGCCATCTGACAAAGCAAGTGCCGCTTTATAACAAGGGCTCAAAAACAGTGTCAAGAAAGCCCCCCAACTAATGCGTGCTGATTCGCTCCTTGGAATCAGACTCGCGCTTCTCATCCTTTGCAACCATCTCGGGAGCCGCATCGGGCAAGGGCTCCGGGGCGTATTGCAGCGCAATTTGCAGGACCTCGTCAATCCATTTAACCGGTTTAATAACGAGATCGGCCTTAATATTATCCGGAATTTCCCTGAGGTCTCGCACGTTTTCCTCGGGAATGATCACAGTCTTGATTCCACCCCGGTGCGCAGCGAGAAGTTTTTCCTTCAGGCCACCAATGGCCAGCACCTGACCACGCAGGGTGATCTCGCCGGTCATGGCAACGTCCGCACGGACCGGAATCTGGGTGATCGCCGAAACCAGTGCGGTGCACATGCCGATGCCCGCGCTAGGGCCGTCCTTGGGCGTCGCGCCCTCGGGAACGTGGATATGGATATCGTGTTTTTCGTGGAAGTCAGGAGCGATGCCCAGGCTCTTCGAACGACTACGAACCACGGTCAGCGCAGCGGTGATGGACTCCGCCATGACGTCGCCCAGCGAGCCGGTCTTGGTCAGTGCGCCCTTGCCGGGAACCATGGCCGATTCGATGGTCAGCAACTCGCCGCCCACCTGGGTCCAGGCGAGGCCGGTAACCTGGCCAATCTGGTCCTGTTGCTCTGCCAGGCCGTAGCGGAATTTGCGCACGCCCAGGTAGTTCTCCAGCGAATCCGGAGTCACCAGAGCGTCGATACGCTTGGCCTTGCCGCCGTCCTTGACCGCCTTGCGGCAAACCTTGGCGATCTGGCGCTCAAGGCTACGCACGCCGGCTTCGCGACTGTAATAGCGGATGATGTCACGGGTAGCCGCTTCCTCGAAGACCAGCTCGCCCTTCTTGAGACCATTGGCCGCAGTCTGTTTCGGCACAAGATATTTCGAGGCGATGTTGATCTTCTCGTCCTCGGTGTAGCCCGGCAGGCGAATGACTTCCATGCGATCCAGCAGCGCGGCCGGAATGTTCATGGAGTTCGCCGTGCAGAGGAACATCACGTCGGAGAGGTCGTAGTCGACTTCGAGGTAGTGATCGTTGAAGTTGTGGTTCTGCTCCGGATCGAGCACTTCCAGCAGCGCCGAGGCAGGATCGCCGCGCATGTCGCTGCCCATCTTGTCGATCTCGTCCAGCAGGAACAACGGGTTGCGCACGCCGACCTTGGTCATTTTCTGAATCAGACGACCGGGCATGGAACCGATGTAGGTACGACGATGACCGCGAATCTCGGCCTCGTCACGCACGCCCCCCAGGGCCATGCGAACGAACTTGCGATTGGTCGCACGGGCGATGGACTCGGCCAGCGAGGTCTTGCCAACGCCGGGCGGGCCAACCAGGCAGAGCACCGGGCCTTTCAGCTTCTTCACGCGCTTCTGCACGGCGAGGTACTCAAGGATGCGCTCCTTGACCTCTTCCAGGCCGTAGTGGTCCGCATCGAGGATGTCCTCGGCCTTGTCCAGGTCGTGGCGCACCTTGCTCTCGGCCTTCCACGGCACGTTCACCAGCCAATCGATGTAGGAACGCACCACGGTCGCCTCGGCGGACATCGGCGACATCTGCTTGAGCTTGTTCAGCTCGGCAGTGGCCTTGGCCAGGGCTTCCTTGGTCAGGCCGGCGGCATCGATGCGCTTCTTCAGCTCCTCGACTTCGTTGTGGCCCTCGTCGATGTCACCCAGCTCTTTCTGGATGGCCTTCATCTGCTCGTTGAGGTAGTACTCGCGCTGACTGCGCTCCATCTGCTTCTTCACGCGGCCGCGGATACGCTTCTCGACCTGCAGCAGGTCGATCTCGGCATCCAGCATGGCCAGCACGTGCTCGACGCGGGCGGACAGCTCGGTGATCTCGAGGATCTCCTGTTTCTGCTCGATCTTCAGCGCCATATGGGCAGCCATGGTGTCCACCAGGCGGCCAGGCTCGTCGATGCTGTTGAGCGACGACAGGACTTCGGCAGGGACTTTCTTGCCCAGCTGCACGTACTGCTCGAACTGGCTGAGCAGGCTGCGGGTGAAGACTTCGGACTCGCGCTCGCCGACGGACGCCTCGTCGATGATCGACACTTCGGCGCGGCAGTAGGCTTCCTCGTCGATGAAACGCTCTACCTGGCCACGCTGCTCACCTTCGACCAGCACCTTGACGGTGCCGTCGGGCAGCTTGAGCAGCTGCAGGACGGTCGCCACGGTACCCATGCGGTACAGGCCGTCCGCGCCCGGATCGTCGTCGGCTGGATTCTTCTGCGCCAGCAACAGGATCTGCTTGTCACTGGTCATGGCGGCCTCGAGGGCCTCGATGGATTTCTCACGCCCCACGAAAAGCGGGATGACCATGTGCGGATACACCACTACGTCACGCAGGGGGAGCAGGGGCAACTCGACGAGTGTTTTCATGATATTCGGCTCTACAGCGGCACTTGGCCAAAACGATGGGATTGGACCCTTCGGGCTAAGATGGGGTTAGGACTGGGAAAAAACAAGCGCGGTAGATGGGAAGAAAAAAGGGGCCCTAGGGCCCCTTCTGGTTTCAGGCGTCAGGTGCAGCCTTGGCCGGCTGCTCGCTGTTCTCATAGATCAGCAGCGGCTGGGAGGAGCCCTCGATCACGCTTTCGTCGATCACCACCTTGCTGACATCGTTCTGCGAGGGGATCTCGTACATGGTATCGAGCAGGATGCCTTCGAGGATCGAACGCAGGCCACGAGCACCGGTCTTGCGCTCCAGCGCACGACGAGCGACGGCCTTCAGCGCGTCCGGGCGGAACTCGAGGTCCACACCTTCCATCTCGAACAGCTTGGCGTACTGCTTGGTCAGCGCGTTCTTCGGCTCGGTCAGAATCTGCATCAGCGCAGGCTCGTCCAGCTCATCGAGGGTCGCGATGATCGGCAGGCGACCGACGAACTCGGGGATAAGACCGAATTTCACCAGATCTTCCGGCTCGACCTCACGCAGCGCTTCGCCGACCTTCTTGCCCGCTTCCTGACTGCGAACCTCGGCATTGAAGCCGATGCCGCCCTTGGTGGAACGGTTCTGGATGACCTTTTCCAGGCCAGCGAACGCGCCACCGCAGATGAACAGGATGTTACGGGTGTCGACCTGCAGGAATTCCTGCTGCGGGTGCTTGCGGCCGCCCTGAGGCGGTACGGAAGCCACGGTGCCTTCGATCAGCTTCAGCAGGGCCTGCTGAACGCCTTCGCCGGACACGTCGCGGGTGATCGACGGGTTGTCGGATTTGCGCGAGATCTTGTCGATTTCGTCGATATAGACGATGCCCATCTGGGCCTTCTCGACGTCGTAGTCGCACTTCTGCAGCAGCTTCTGGATGATGTTCTCGACGTCCTCACCCACGTAGCCAGCCTCGGTGAGGGTGGTGGCGTCGGCGATGGTGAACGGAACATTGAGCAGACGCGCCAGGGTCTCGGCGAGCAGGGTCTTGCCCGAGCCGGTCGGCCCGATCAGCAGGATGTTGCTCTTGCCCAGTTCGACGTCGTCCTTGCGCTCGCGCTGGTTCAGGCGCTTGTAGTGGTTGTACACCGCTACTGCCAGGGTTTTCTTGGCACGTTCCTGGCCGATCACGTACTGATCGAGGATGGTGCGGATCTCTTTCGGCGCCGGAAGCTTGTGCGCACTGCTCTCAGCCTGCGCTTCCTGCACCTCCTCACGGATGATGTCATTGCACAGGTCGACGCACTCGTCGCAGATAAAGACCGAGGGGCCGGCAATCAACTTGCGCACTTCGTGCTGGCTCTTGCCGCAGAAGGAGCAATACAGCAGCTTGCCGTTGTCCTCGCCGTTGCGGGTGTCAGTCATTCGATCGTTCCAATCGGGGATATACGTGAAGGACAAGATGAAGGCATTCGCAGGCATTTTCAAGCCCGCGAGCGGCCGGATTACCGGCCGCGGTACTGCGGAGAGACTCAGCTAGCGGAAGGACGCTGAGTGAAGACCTGATCGATCAGACCGTATTTGACGGCCTCGTCGCCGCTCATGAAGCGGTCACGGTCGGTATCGCGGGCAATGACGTCCAGCGGCTGGCCGGTGTGGTGCGCCAGCACCTGGTTCAGGCGCTCCTTGATGAAGAGAATTTCCTTGGCATGGATCTCGATGTCCGAGGCCTGGCCCTGGAAGCCGCCCAGCGGCTGATGGATCATCATGCGCGAATGCGGCAGGCAGTAGCGCTTGCCAGCGGCACCGCCAGCCAGCAGCAGTGCGCCCATGCTGCACGCCTGGCCCACACAGATGGTGGACACGTCGGGCTTGATGAACTGCATGGTGTCGTAGATCGACATGCCAGCGGTCACCGAGCCACCCGGGGAGTTGATATAGAGGTGGATGTCCTTGTCCGGATTCTCGGCCTCGAGGAACAGCAACTGGGCAACCACGAGGTTGGCCATGTAGTCCTCAACCTGGCCGACCAGGAAGATGATCCGCTCCTTCAGGAGGCGCGAATAGATGTCGTAGGAACGCTCACCGCGGGCGGACTGCTCCACCACCATCGGCACCAGACCACCAGCAGCCTGAATGTTCGGAACTTGCGGCATATAAGGATTATGCATGTCCGACGATCACTCCCTAATAAAAAGTCATGTCTCTATAGACGCACAAGCCAGCCCGAAGGCTGGCTTGTGACAATCGAACGAAGCGCTGGATCAGGCCGCTTGCGGAGCCTCTGCAGGCTTGACCGCGTCTTCGTAGGATACCTGCTTGTCGGTCACATTGGCCTTCTGCAGGACAGTATCTACAACTTGTTCTTCCAGTACAACCGAACGAACTTCGTTCAGTTGCTGGTCGTTCTTGTAGTACCAGGCAACAACTTGTTCCGGCTCCTGATAAGCGGAAGCCATCTCTTCGATCATTTCGCGAACGCGAGCTTCGTCAGCCTTCAGCTCGTGCTGCTTGACCAGCTCGGCAACGATCAGACCCAGTACGACGCGGCGCTTGGCCTGCTCTTCGAACAGCTCGGCCGGCAGTTGGTCAGGCTTGATGTTGCCACCGAACTGCTGGACAGCCTGGACGCGCAGACGATTGACTTCGTTGCTGATCAGGGCCTTCGGTACTTCGATCGGATTGGTCTCGACCAGACCTTCCATCACCTGGTTCTTCACCTTGGACTTGATGGCCTGACGCAGTTCACGCTCCATGTTCTTGCGAACTTCGGTGCGGAAACCTTCCAGAGTGCTTTCCTTGACGCCGAACAGAGCGAAGAACTCTTCGTTCAGTTCCGGCAGCTTCGGCTCGGCAACACTGTTGACGGTTGCGGTGAACTCGGCGGCTTTGCCGGCCAGGTCCAGGTTCTGGTAATCCTCGGGGAAGGTCACGTTCAGAACGCGCTCTTCACCAGCCTTGGCGCCAACCAGGCCTTCTTCGAAGCCCGGAATCATGCGACCGGAGCCCAGCACCAGCAGGGTGCCCTTGGCGGAACCGCCAGCGAAGGCTTCGCCGTCGATCTTGCCGACGAAGTCGATGTTCACCTGGTCGTCGTTCTGAGCGGCGCGGTCAACAGCTTCGAAACGGGTGTTCTGCTTGCGCAGGATGTCCAGCATGTTGTCGAGGTCGGCGTCAGCCACGTCAGCCTGCAGGCGCTCGACCTTGATGCCGTCGAAACCGGCAACCTGGAACTCAGGGAAGACTTCGAAGGTAGCGATGTACTCGAGGCCCTTCTCCTTCTCGAACACTTTCGGCTCGACGGAGGGAGAGCCAGCCGGATTCAGCTTCTGCTCGACTACGGCTTCGTAGAAGGTTTCCTGGATCAGGTCACCAAGGGCTTCCTGACGAGCGGCGGCTTCATAGCGCTGACGGATCACGCTCATCGGCACCTTGCCGGGACGGAAGCCAGGAACCTTGGCGCGACGAGCAGTCTGCTGCAGACGCTTGTTGACTTCGGTCTCGATACGTTCGGCCGGCACGCCAACGGTCATGCGGCGCTCAAGAGCGGAGGTGCTTTCAACGGAAACTTGCATGGATATTCCTCGTGGCACAGACGTAAGCCGGTCCTTCCGGCTCCCAGAATCAAGGGCAAGCATTCTAGTAGCTAGAAATGCAGAAGTCACCCTGACTGGAAGCTGCGGGAATTCACGGATGCGAGAGCTTATGGAAAGAAGATGGTGCGGACGGAGAGACTCGAACTCTCACAGCTTGCGCCACCGGAACCTAAATCCGGCGTGTCTACCAATTTCACCACGTCCGCAGGGTACCGCAGAAACGAAAACGCCAGGCTCTGGGCCTGGCGCTTCGGAATA